>DASUEB010000043.1:0-41465 GCA_036275295.1 Luteibaculaceae bacterium
TTGAGTGGTTTCGATTTTTCAGGAAAACTCTTTTGCTATTGCTAGGGTAAGTTTCTGTGATTTTTAATCTAATCCTCTTTCTGCTCATTTTAAATATTAGTTTATTTCAACTTTTTCTCGCTTGAACCCATTCAGCGTTTGCAGCACCTTTTCCATATTCAAAAAGCTATCCCATGTAACATCCCTGTTAACTGAATTGCGCGATAAGACCTGGTAAATGACTTATTCAGTGATACTAAAATAACAATGTATTTCCGAATTACGACCTCATCCCAAAGGTTAACTAGGCAACGCCAAATATGCCCTTTGTCCTCGTTATTTATACACCAAAGGATCTAATGATGAACCATTGCCTTTGAACTTCCTTACAGCCTAATACTTTTCTATTGCGGTTTGATCTTTTGTCTCCCTGATATTGATGGTTACTTCCCGATACAAAACCTCGTAAAAATGGAATCCAGCAGGTGCTCGTTATTGATTTCCCCGGTTATGCTGCCCAGGTGATGCAGGGCTTGTCGGATGTCGAGGGCGAGGAAATCGCCGGTAATGCCTTGTTGTAAGCCGCGTTGCACCGCAAGCAGATGCTCAAGGGCGCGTTGAAGGGCTTCCAGGTGTCGGATGTTGGTTACCACCACTTGGTGCGCTTCGGCGTTGGAATCTTCCATGCACTTGATCAATCGATGTTTGAGATCCTCCATGCCTTGGCCCGTTTTGGCAGATATATTTACTTGCGGGATATTCAAAGTGGGGCGTTGTGTATGGGTTTGAGCGGAGTCTACTTTGTTCCAAACCACGATCAGGTCGCATGTCGGCTGCAAAGGCAGGGCGCGAATTTCGCTCAGGTTTTGTTCAATTTGTTCCACAGCCCGATGATCGGTGCTATCGACCAAGTAAAGGATAATGCGCGCTTGAGAAGCTTTTTCAAAGGTTTTTTCAATGCCGAGGTTCTCAATGGTATCGGTGGTCGATCGTATTCCGGCAGTATCGATAAATCGGAAGCGCAAGGACCCGATGTATAGGTCGTCTTCAATCGCATCGCGTGTGGTTCCGGCAATTTCGCTAACGATGGCCCGCTCTTCGTTGAGCAAGCTGTTGAGCAAGGTCGATTTACCGGCATTGGGCGCCCCTACAATGGCCACCGGAACCCCGTTTTTGATGGCATTCCCCAGCGAAAAACTCTGCACCAATCGGCCAATGATGAGGGTATTCTCGTCGAGCAGGTGCTGCAAGGCCGAGCGATCGGCAAACTCAACGTCCTCCTCGGCAAAATCCAATTCCAACTCAATCAATGCCGCAAAGTCAATCAATTTTTCCCGCAGTCGGCCAATTTCTTTGCTAAATCCGCCTTTCATCTGACTGAGTGCCAACTGATGAGCGCCACGCGAATCGGCGTCGATCAAATCGGCAATGGCCTCGGCCTGGGTGAGATCGACTTTGCCATTGGCAAATGCGCGAAAGCTAAACTCCCCCGGTTGTGCCAATCTACAACCCGCTGCAAGCAGTGCCTGTATAATCTCCTGCTGAATGTAGGCAGAGCCGTGACATGCTATTTCGGCGGTATCCTCACCGGTAAAACTATGGGGTCCGTGAAAGACCGTAACCACCACATCGTCTAGCCATCTTCCTTCGCTGTGCAACTTGCCAAAATGTGCGGTATGACTTTTTTTGTCGTGCAGCGATTTTGAAAAAATGCGCTCCGTGATGGCAAAGCTATCCGGGCCCGTAACCCGAATGAGGGCAATGGCCGATTTTCCAGCTGCCGTGGAGAGGGCGCAAATGGTGTCGTTTTGAAGGAGAATCATGAACCGATTTTCACGCAAATTAAGCCGATTGGTAGGGAGTAGCAATAAAACTTTTAATTTAGCCACCTATTTTGCAAACTTTACAACAACAATAACGGGTTTAGAGAATTATGAGTGTACTGGTAAACAAGGATTCGAAGGTCATCGTACAAGGATTTACGGGCAGTGAAGGAACTTTTCACGCGGGTCAAATGATTGAATTTGGAACCAACGTGGTTGGCGGTGTTACACCGGGTAAAGGTGGAACTACGCACCTGGATCGCCCTGTATTTAACACGGTAAAAGAAGCCGTTGAGAAAGCTGGTGCGAATGTTTCTATCATCTTCGTTCCCCCCGCCTTTGCTGCTGATGCCATTATGGAAGCCGCTGAGGTAGGCATTCAGGTTATTGTATGTATTACCGAAGGTATCCCTACACGCGACATGGTTAAAGTGAAGGAGTACTTGAAGGGCAAAAATTGTCGTTTGATCGGTCCAAACTGCCCCGGTGTTATCTCGGCTGGCGAGGCTAAAGTGGGTATTATGCCTGGATTTGTTTTCAAAAAAGGAAACATCGGTATTGTGTCTAAGTCGGGTACGCTAACCTATGAGGCAGCCGATCAGATTGTGAAAGCTGGAATGGGTATTACCACAGCGATCGGTATTGGCGGCGATCCGATAATTGGAACCCCTACCAAAGAAGCGGTTGAATTGTTGATGAATGATCCCGAAACACACGCCATCGTAATGATTGGTGAGATTGGTGGAGGTATGGAGGCAGAAGCCGCACGTTGGATCAAAGCCAATGGTACCAAGCCCGTGGTTGGTTTTATCGCCGGTGAAACGGCTCCAAAGGGAAGAACCATGGGTCATGCTGGAGCCATTGTAGGTGGAGCAGAGGATACCGCCCAAGCTAAAAAGGCCATCATGCGCGAATGCGGCATTTTTGTGGTTGACTCTCCAGCAGAGATCGGAGCTAAAATGGCTGAGGTTCTCGCTGTGAAAGCATAAGACACGGTAGTTTTACATATGCAAAGGCTGCTTACCGCGAGTAAGCAGCCTTTTTTGTTGCCTTACCAACCGAGATGATAGTAAACTGGTACGGAATTTTTTCACTAATTTCTGAGTTTATTTAAAACAGGCTTATATATTTGTTAAGCGCAAGGTCTTCTGTGATTCCTCCCTGTTTCTGCGAAGGCCCTCAAAATGTGTTTATGATGAAAAAATGGATATGCCTCATGGTGGGCGTAGTCGGATTGTGTATTGGTGTTCAGGCCCAAGACCAAATCTTTAAAAAAAACGGTGAGGTACTCAGCGTGCAAATTGACTCGGTTCGCAACTCCGGGATTTATTTCACCTACGAAAACGGGGTTTCCCGCGTGCTGGACACCTATGAGGTTAGTGCCGTAAAATTTGCCTTAGGCGAAAATTTACCCATAGCGGGGAACTATGCGCGCAGAAATTTGGCTAACGCGTATCGGTATCAGAATTTTCCTTCACAGCACAAAGTAGGGTTCCTTTTCGACATTCTTCATCAGACCTTTATGTTGAACTACGAGTATTTTGCCGATCAAAAATTGGCCAATGCCATCTCCGTTCAAGTAGGTGGAGGGGTGAGTTCGAGGCCAGAGCTGACCCTCCCCATTTTCCCAAAGAACAATTTCATTACCCAAGTTGAATATCATTACTACCCCTCCCTACATCGAAATGTGAGGTATTTCTTTGGACCCTATTTGAATTTTAATGTGGGTCGAGATTACAGTGAAGGGGACTCTAGGCGACAATTCAAGGAATACCAATCGCTGGGTGTCGGTATCATCAATGGCTTGCAGGTCAAGTTGGGTAGCCTGACTTGGAATACCAAGTTTGGCTTTGGCTTTGATACCTATACTATTGGTACCTTTTACCTGCAAACCGGATTCACCTATTACATCCCTAAGAAATGAAGAAAGTCCTTACCTTATTTTTGGGCCTGCTAGGCCTAGTGTCTCTGGCGCAAGACCGCGTTGTTATGCGCGACAACACCATTTTATCGGGAGTGGTTAAATCGGTTGATCTTACCTCGTGCCTTCTTCAGCGAATGCCAGCCGATACCTTGATTCCCATGAATACCATTAAAAGGATCATGTACGCCAACGGTCTGGTAGATCAAGTCTCCATGCGATATTCGCCCCCAGCAAAAGTAAAGGGTGCAGGTAATAGAAATGAGGTTGAACCCGCATTGGCCGATGAATCAGGTTTATCTACCACTCGCAAATATCGCAAAAACTACTTCCACGCGGGAGTGGGTAATTTCTTCCTCGGCGAGTTAAGTTTGGGCGTAGAACACCTCATCGACAACGGTAAATTTGGTGTTCGGGTGCCCTTGAAAATTGGCTTTGGGGAGTTCGACGATTTTTACAACGATATGATTGGTGTTGACTTTATGCTTTATCCGGGCCGTCAGGGAACCGTTAGATTCTTTTGGGGCTTGGGTTATCGCATGGGAAATGTTTCCAGACCTTACTCGATTCAGGTTTCCAGTGGGGGCTCACTGCTGGGTGGTTCGTCGACCAGAAGCGAAACCCGCTCTGAGCCGGTGGCTTTCCGGGGGCCTATGGTAACTGCGGGGCTTTTTCTTAGACCCTTAAATTGGCTGGGTATAAATGCCTCGGTTGGCGTTGGCTCGGCAACCCTCGAAGGGGTGGTGGATCCGTCAAGTGACTTCAAGGACCGTCAAAAAGACCGACGTCCCTTTCCCGACCTCCAACTCAATTTGGTAATTGGAATCTGAGACCGGCAGCTTTTGTTCCATATTGACTAAAGTTTATATGTTTGCCCAATAACTTATCATTATGGGATTATTAGACAATAAAGTGGCCATTGTAACCGGCGGTAGTCGCGGTATAGGAAAGGCTATTTGTGAGCGTTTTATTCAGGAAGGTGCCACGGTGGCGTTTACCTATCTTTCAAGCGATGAAAAAGCCAGAGCTCTAGAGGCCGAGTTGTCTGCCCATGGCGGTGTGGCCAAAGGGTTCAAATCAGATGCTGCTAACTTTGATCAAGCACAGACCCTGATCGATGCAGTGGTGCAGGAATTTGGTCGAGTTGATATTCTTGTGAATAACGCCGGAATTACGCGCGACGGACTGCTAATGCGGATGTCGGAGGCCGATTGGGACGAAGTAATGAACACCAACCTAAAGAGTGTTTTTAATACCGTTAAAGCTGCTCAAAAATACATGTTGAAACAGCGCTCGGGATCCATCATTAACTTGAGTTCAGTGGTCGGGGTAAAGGGTAATGCCGGTCAGGCCAATTACTCGGCTTCAAAGGCCGGTATCATTGGTTTTACTAAATCGATTGCTCTGGAGTTGGGAAGCCGTAACATACGGTCAAATGCCATTGCACCCGGTTTTATTGAGACCGAAATGACCGCTGTTCTCGATGAGAAGGTGGTTCAGGGCTGGCGCGATGGTATCCCCTTGAAAAGAGGCGGACAACCCAATGATGTGGCAAACCTGTGTGTATTCTTGGGCTCCGATATGTCGGCCTATATCACAGGACAGTGCCTAAACGTTTGCGGTGGCATGCTAACTTGATTTTCTCACCCAATTCTCGTATATTAAGCATTACCGCTTCGATTATACAGGTTCCTACTCGAAATGTAGCTCTAGCAGAATTTATAGAGCTGCTGTTGGATAAAATAGGGTCTAACCAAACCACAGGACTCTCTTTTCCCTGGCCAAAATCACAGAGGTTCACTCCACTGCCATAGCCAAAAGCCCCTTCGCTGGGGCTTTTTTGTATCCCATCGTCAGTCTAGAAGGGTATAGCCTTATTTTTGTTACTCAAATTGTGTGTTTTGAAGATTGTCTTTGCTTATTCTCCGTGGCTATTAATCCCTGCTTTCGCGGTATCGCTAGCCATTTCATATTGGTGGTATCGGCGGAAAACAGAAGAAGACTTGAGCCAGACTCAAATCGGGATACTGATGGCCCTCAGGACACTGACGCTTTTTTTACTTTTTGTGCTTTTGCTGGATCCAGTTTTCAAGCGCGACGTTACCGACATCGAAAAACCCAAGTTAGTGCTGGTGGTCGATCAGTCGGCTTCTATGTTAGCCGTGGGCGACAGTGTTAAAACCATGGCTCGATTGAAATCGGATATAACCACCTTGCAAGAATCGCTGCGCGACAATTATGATGTGCGCGTTTTGGGTGCTGACGAGCATTTGAGGGCTGAATTCGACGGCAGTTTCAAAGGTACCGTAACCGACTACGGAAACTGGCAACGCGAGCTGATTGAGCAGTTTAACGGGCAATTGCTCGGTGGGGTTGTTTGGATGACCGACGGAATTCAAAATCAAGGCGAGTCGCCACTGAATCAATTGGCGAACCTGAAGGCTAAGTTGTTCCCCATAGCTTATGGGGACACTACAGTTACCGTTGATGCGGCAATTAACGAGGTGACTGCTAACAAAACGGTGGTTAAAGGGAATGCATTTCCTGTGGTGGTTAACATCAGTGCCGCGAAACTGGCCGGCCAGACCACTGTGCTAGAGATTACCGATGGCGAGGAGCTACTTGCCAGTCAAACCATAGCATACAATAGCCAGCGGTTTTCTAAAGATTTCTCGTTTATCATTACCGCCAATAAATTGGGATATCGGAGGTTAACTATTCGACTTAAAACCGCAACCGGAGAAATCACCTCCGTCAACAACCTCACCTCCCTTTTTATAGAAGTTAAGGAAGAGAAACAGCGGGTAGTTCTGGTTTACAATCAGCCGCATCCCGACTTGGGGGCTATTTACAAGGCAGTGGGTGGATTGGAAAACTTTTCCTGTCAGATGCTGCAACTAAGCGAAGATGTCATCGATTTAAAACCCAATGATCTCGTGGTGTTGCAAGTAAACGGTGCCGTTTCGGCTGGCAGCAGGGAAAAGGTGAAAAAAATCGCTGCAGGTTCACAACCCGTTTTGGTGATGTTAGGTCCTAACACCGATTGGAATTTGGTAAATAGCCTGGGCCTGGGAGTTAAGATGAGTGGTCCGGCCGGGCAGAATGCCGTTCAGGCTCGTTTAAATGAGGCATTTCAAGGCTTCAGTACGCAAGATATCGGGGTAACTGGGTTTCAAAATTTGCCACCGCTGGTGACCCCTTTTGGAGAGGTAGAGGCCACATCGGGTTACACCCCTGTCTTGTATCAACAGTTGGGGCGTTTAAACACAGATCTTCCGCTTTGGGCGGTAAACAGTGCCGTCTCACCGAGACGTGCTGCCATTTTTGGTGAGGGTATTTGGCGCTGGAGAATGGCCGATTTTCAGGAAAATCAATCTCACAATCGATTTGACGCACTTATAGATCGTTTGCTTTTGTTTCTGGCCGTTACAGAGGATCAGAATCGCTTGCAAGTGGCTGCCTTGCGGCGATACCGCGAGGGTGCTTTTATAACCCTAGGAGCCGAGTTGCGCGACGAGGCCAATCAATCTGTGGAAGGTAAGGAAATCAAAATGCGGCTACGATACAACGATTCCTTAAATTTCGATTATTCCTTTAGTCCAAGTGGGGGTGGCTACAGTCTAGAGCTAGGTCAATTACCAGCGGGTCTGTATAATTACACCGCCACCACTGAGCTCAACGGTAAAAACCTCGCTACCCGTGGGGTTTTCGTAGTAGAAGATGTAGACTTGGAGTTAGCCAATACCTCAGCCGACCACAATGTTTTGGCTCAGCTGGCCAGTTTGTCGGGTGGAGCAATGGCAAGGGCTGGAGAGGCCAATACGCTGGTTGATCGCTTTCAAGGCAAAAATCAGGTGGCTCCGGTGCTCTATACCACCACCAAGATTGTGGATGCCATGAATTGGAAGTGGATTTTTGCCCTTATTATCGCCTCTTTGGGAGTAGAGTGGTACTTCCGCAAACGAAACGGATTGCAATAGCGCAAATCTGGGTTGTTATCTCTGCATTCATTCGAATAAATTTCTAGATTTCCCAATAAAAAAGAGGCTGCCTGTAACCGGGCAGCCTCTTTGATTTCAAGAAAATTTTTCTCTAGTTTGATGAATCTCGCGATCTCGAGTATGTCAACAGGACAAGCGATTTTTTGCCCACCTGTTTTTCTGATTGTTGTATAAACAAGCTCAAAAGAGACATGCGTAACGATCAACTATTTTTAGTTGTTATAAACGCCATAGCAGTCTCTTTGAGGGATGTAAATACCGTTTGATTCACAGGGGCTGGTTTATCAGTTTTTAAGCACTTGAACCTTGCCACGGTAAATGAACTGTTCTCCTCTTGCTTCAATAGTGTACCACCCACTTTGATTCAATTCAACGCTGATGGTCTGTTCTTTGCCCACGCGGAAGCGCTGCACCAGTTTACCGCTAACATCAAAAATGGAGATTTCGCTGATCTCACCCAAGTCATTGCTCAACGCAAAACGACCGTTATTGGGATTTGGGTACAAGGTAAGGGGTTTGCTGATCAACTCTGATATTCCTGAACCTTGGATACAGATTGGGGTCGATTCGACCTCTCCAGCACCAGGGGTTTTCCATCCGCTGGCCAAAACGTTACCGATCCAGTCTGTAAACTGGTAACTTCCTTGACCGAAGGAGCAGCACATACCATCGCCAAACGAGTCGTACATTTCAAAGGTGTAGCAACCGGGAGTGAGGCAAACGTTGGTGTTGATAACTACACCTTGACTTTGATCTGGATAGGGGCCGCCACCTACCAGCGTTGTACCTTGACCGTTTTTAACAACCCAAGTGTTTTCTGAACCGTAATCATCGAGTACGATGCGAAGGGTATTTATCTTTCCTGATGGATTGGCCGTAAAACTCAGCGTTCCGCCGTTGTTAATCGCGTTGGCGTCTGCTTGGCCATTTGGACTTGATACGTTGAAAGTAATCTGGTGACTTCCGGCAGAAACGGTTTGATTTCCTACCGCAAATGATGTGGTGGCTTGCGAAGCAAGGTTCCCTGAAAAGGTGCCGCTAAATACAGTTGAACCATCTATGGATACACTGTAATTGAATGACGTTACCGCGTTGCTCCCAACATTTTTTACGCTAAACACAGGGCTCAACTGATTGCCACAGATTTCGGGGCTTACGCCGAGTATGGAAGAAATAGCGATATCGTTTGTTGGTGGGGTAGCAGCGCCATCCAAGCCGTCGAGTGTCAACACACCACTGGAAGATGGATCGAGCCAGTAGCGCAGGGTCTTGCTCGAGTCGCTGTTTTCTCTGAAGCTGGTAAACATACGTCCATAGTAATCAGATTCTTGCGGAGCTGAGCAGCTTGCGCCACCGCCCACCAGTTGTCCGATGATGCGGCCGTTTTGATCCCACAATGCACTTCCCGAAGATCCTCCTTCTGTAGTTCCCAGTTCCCAGGCATCAACACGCCATGTGATCGGTGGGGTATTGCCACTGAGGTAAAAGTCTTTCACCGCGGGGTTGGTATTTCTAGAAAACTTCTTTAAGTCGGCTGAGGGGTGGTGGAAACAGAACTGAGAGCTGGGTACAGCATCGCTGCGATCCCAACCCGAATAGTAGGCGTTGTAGCTGGTTGGGGGTTTCGAATTCATCAACAACAAGCTAACGTCTGAATCGCCGTTGGTGGCTTTTAAGGTGGCGCCAGAAACCGTCTGATTGCCAGGGGCTATGGAATTGCTGGCACACGAAGTGCTCTGGTAATTGAATCTGAACGACCAGTTGTTTACATTCAATCCGCAGTGTTGAGCGGTGAGGATATAGGGTTTCCCATCGTTCAAAGTGTTGTTGATCAAAGTACCGCTGCAAAAACCCGATCCTCCAGCCAAAATGATCACTGTTGAATTTCGCTGGTTGATCCAGTTCTGCGCCTCGGGACAAATGGCGTTTACGTTACAAGGTCCCGAATCGCCAGGACCTTGCGATGACTTTAATCCGCGGTAAACGTGGGTAATCTCGCCCAGGTGCAGTTGGAGATCAACGAGTTCTGAAGTGTTGATTTCAATCACAATTTGTTGATGTGCACCCTCGTTGGGCCACATAAGCAAATCGTTGGTAGCACTGTTGTTGTTTGCCTCAACCGGTCCGAAAACACTTCCAGTTTCCTTGTTGATAACATACAAACGAGCACTTTCGGGCAGGTGGAATTGGTCGAAATAGAAGGTGAGACCTTGAGCTCCCTCAGAGGCTATTTCTTTCGACAACACCGTCATGCCGTTGATGTCTTGTCTTTGAAATGATGACCACGGGAGGTCAACTGATTTTTTTAAGCCGATTCGATAAGGCCTGTCAAGGAGTTTATCGTTGAGCTCATCTTCATTACGCGCTTGGGTCAACTCGTTGGGGTTGACTTGAAGAAGAAAGGGACTTTGGCTTCTCACTTGTTGTGCATAACGCAAGGGGGTTGTACCGGTGAGCTGCGCAGTCGACGAAAGGGCTGCAGACCATAGGAAGGCCGCAAAAAGGATTTTTTTCAAGGAGTTTGTTTTTTACTAAATTAACAAAGCCTTGCTTTCTAATCAACTTTTATTCAACTTTCTTTTCTCTTTGATGTAGGTGCGGGTGAGGATAATGGTGGTACTGATGATAAACAATCCGATGATATAACCCAGGTATTCTTTGATTTGGGGCACGGTATTGCCGAGGAAATAACCGGCTAATACCAGCGGGGTAACCCACAGACAGGCGCCTACCACGTTGAAGAAAAGAAAGTTTTTGAAATCTACCCTGATTACCCCGGCTAGGATGGGAGCAAAAGTTCGTATTATGGGCAAAAATCTGCCCAAAATGAGTGTTTTCCCGCCGTGTTTGGCGTAGAAATTTTGGGTGAGCTCAATGTATTTTTTGTTGAACAGAACGGAGTTCTCTCGATTGAAAATGGGCGGACCGATTTTATATCCGAAGTAATAGCCTGCGGTGCTGCCGGCAATGGCTGCGGCAATCATGGCAAAAATGAGCCATGCCACGTGAATGTCGAGCAATTCCGGTTGTGTGGCGCAGATCAATCCCGATATGAATACCAATGAATCCCCCGGCAAGAAAAAACCTATAGCCAAACCGTTCTCAGCAAAAATGGTTGCCAGTAATAGGGTTAGTCCGCCATAGGTTATGATGGTCTCTGGATTTAATAGGTCTTTGAGGCTAGCTAAAACGAGCATAGGCCAAAGTAAGTGAAATTATGCCAAATAATGCGGCCTTCCGCGTTTTGATACATTAAAGTCACCTCGTGGTGTAGTTTTTTGGGAGGATATTCCACTTATACGGTTCACAATGAATCAAATCCCCGAAATGAGAAATCATTTTGGGGGCTGTATCGCAAGTTAGCGGGAGATCACCACTGGGCCTTTGAAAATATCGTCAACGAATGCATAATACAGGCCAGGGTTAAGGTTTTGAATGTTTATCGGTCCATTGACGGGGCCGGAAAGGATCTGGCGACCGAGTTGATCCAATAGCTTGTATTTTTTTCCAATAGGAAGGTAAATATAGTCTGAGCTCGGGTTAGGATAGATCTCATTATGGATAGTATTGCCAAGTTCAGCCACAGATGTTACCTCTCCTTGATTATTTATTTTGAGTACATGGGAATAGGCGTAATGGGGAGGGTTGATAAAGTCAAGGCTTTTACAGAAAACCAAGATGCCATCACTCACTTCAATCAGTTTATCCACTTGAATATTGCACTCAGTATTGTAGCCCAGAATTTCTTTCATCCATACGGAATCCCCTGCTAGCGTCGTTTTTTGAATAAAGATCGATGATCTGAATCTTCTTGCACGTTCGATCATGGTGGAGTTGTAGCGGTAAATCACATCTTTCTCGGGATCATCTTCGTTGTAATAGGAGGGATACGCTAAGTAAATAGAGCTATCAGATGCCAGCAGGATATTGTTAGAGTAAAAATCATGTGTTTCGCATCTGTCAGGTGTATTGTAGAACCTCACCTTGGTATTTTGCATTTGCTCGTTGAAGTGGAAAAGCATTATTTCCGATCGTTCCCTCTTACCGAAGTCATCGGCTATTTGCCATGAATCGGGTTTGAACTTGATGAAAGGCCCTGAGCCAATAAATGAATTATCGCTCAGCTTTATCAAGTTAGCATAGTAATAGCGCGGGTTAAATACCAGCGAGTCGAAGCTTAGATGGTCGGCATTGATGTATATGAGGTTGCTTGCGTCGGTGGTTATCAACAACTGATTCGTGGGTATGAGATAAACCAAATCTCTAAACATCATATCAAAAGTGGCATTCGATTTAAAGCCACCTTGTTTGATCAAATCCCCGTCTTTGTTCACCAGCAACATGGAACAACTATCCTTTACGAAGGATTTGCCGAAAAGCAATAAATGGCCATTTGGCATTTCTCTCACGAATTCAAAGAAGTAGGAATCGTCTATAGGATAATGATGTTCCTCCAATAGCTCTGAGTTGAAATTGAATTTGAACAATGCGAAACTGTAGAATTCTCCTTCCGGTTCAAAAAAGTTTGAGGCAAGATAGAAATGATCACTGCTGTTTTTTGGTCTAATTAATTCGCCCCGCCCAATTTTACGGTCGGGCCAGATTAAAGGCGCGCTGCTGATCTCATTGCCATCATTGTTCAATAAAATCAAATTTGTGTACTTATCAAATCGGTCTTCTTCCCGAGTCGTGATAGCCATAACACTGGTGTCTCCCGAGAGGGATATTACCGAAGTACTCAAAACTCTTGGATAATCCACAAATTGCCTACCCTCGTAAAATTGAGAATGGGCAGTTGGAATGAATAACCAAGTGAATAACCAGATGGGATATTTCATTGATAACATAGCACACGCATTTTTCAATTCTCAATAGCCTAATCCATAACGGCTAACTCACCCTTCGCCTTAGGGAATGTCAGAAGCGTTCCATTTTAACACAATCACCTTGCTGTATACCCCCCTGACAGAAAAAAGGAACATTCGCATGCAACTTTTATTAAAGGTAATGAAAATATATTCCCATTAACATTTAAGGATAATGGCTTGACAATCTTTGTTATACCCAATTGCAGTCTGACAGAGGAAGGGGTTCTTTACTCAGCTCTTTCCAAGCCCAGCTCGGAAAAAAGTTTACAAAAATGATAGCTCAGTGGATAGTTTTACTCGTTTTACGCGGAATGACGCATGGAAAAATTCAGCGCGTGATGGATTGCCTGAAAAACACCTTTCAGATTGACTTACCTTCCCTTTTCTGATCTTGCAAGTCGATTTGCCTTTGAACGGCGTACATTTCATCCCTTAGCCTCGCAGCTTCAACGAAATCGAGCTCCTTGGCAGCCTTTTCCATTTGCTTTTTGGTCTGAGCAAGCAGTTGTTTCAATTTATCCGGACTCAGAGCAGCAACTACCGGATCGGCGGCGAGGGTAGGCGCAGTGTCTTCGGTGTAGTACTCTTTGCGATCTTTTTTCCAATCGGCAACTGAGGTCTGTTGCATGATTTGATCGCGATTTTTATTAAGAGCCTGGGGGGTAACTCCGTTGACTTCGTTGTACTTAATTTGCTTTTCCCTTCTGCGATTGGTTTCGTCGATGGTGCGCTGCATGCTGTCGGTCACTTTATCGGCATACATGATCACTCGGCCGTTTAAGTTTCGAGCGGCTCTTCCCGCGGTTTGTGTTAACGAGCGTGTAGAGCGAAGAAACCCTTCTTTGTCAGCATCTAATATGGCCACCAAACTCACCTCTGGTAGATCCAATCCCTCCCTCAACAAGTTCACACCAATGAGCACGTCGTATACGCCCAGACGCAACTGTCGGAGTATTTCAATGCGCTCTAAGGTGTCTACATCGCTGTGAATATAGGCTGCTCGGATACCCAACCGGAGGAAATAGGTATTGAGTTCTTCAGCCATTCGCTTAGTCAAGGTGGTCACCAGTACCCGCTCATCTTTACCCGCTCTGAGTTGAATTTCCTCAATAAGATCGTCTACTTGGTTTCCGGTGGGCCGAATTTCAATGATGGGATCTAACAAGCCTGTGGGTCGAATGACCTGATCAATGAGAATTCCTTCCGACTTGCTGAGTTCGTAATCAGCGGGTGTTGCACTAACAAAAATGACTTGACTTTGAATATTTTCAAATTCCTCAAACTTAAGTGGCCTGTTATCCATGGCTGCTGGAAGGCGGAAACCGTATTCTACCAGGTTTTTCTTTCGACTGAAATCTCCGCCGTACATGGCCCCAATTTGACTGACCGTTACGTGACTTTCGTCGATCACCATCAGAAAGTCTCGGGGGAAATAATCGATGATACAGAACGGTCTTTCACCCGGTTTGCGCCGATCGAAATACCGGGAGTAGTTTTCAATACCCTGACAGTAGCCCAATTCGCGCATCATCTCCAGGTCGTATTCCACTCTTTCTTGTAAGCGCTTGGCTTCTAGGTGTTTGCCATTTTCATTAAAAAACGCTACCTGAGCCATCATATCGTCTTGGATCTCATTGAAAGCCACACTCATCGTTTCTTTCGATGTGACAAATATGTTCGCAGGGTAGATGGTCATTTCCTGGTACGATCCTTGTTTTTTACCCGAGGTAGGGTCAATGGCATCAATGCTCTCAATTTCGTCGCCCCAGAACGAAACCCTTACGGCGTAATCGGCATAAGCCAGATATATATCCACTGTATCGCCTTTTACGCGAAACGTGCCGCGGGTAAATTCACCGGTGGTTCGAGCATACAATCCGTCGACCAGTAGGTGAAGGAACTTATTCCGAGTGATGATCAAACCCTTGGTGATGTGAATCATCGAGTTTTTGAATTCATTGGGGTTACCAATGCCGTATATGCACGATACCGACGAGACTACAATTACATCTCTTCGACCCGAGAGCAGGGCGGAAGTGGTGGAAAGACGCAATTTTTCAATCTCCTCGTTGATGCTCAGATCTTTTTCAATATAGGTGCCCGAGGTGGGTATATAGGCCTCCGGTTGGTAGTAGTCGTAATACGAAACAAAATACTCGACGAGGTTATTGGGAAAGAACTGCTTGAATTCACCGTACAACTGTGCGGCTAATGTTTTATTGTGCGACAAAATCAAGGTGGGTTTCCCGGTTTGTGCAATAACATTGGCAATGGTGAAGGTTTTACCTGTTCCCGTTGCACCGAGTAAGGTTTGGGCAGTCAATCCCTGGTCGACCCCGGCTACCAGTTGTTTTATGGCCTCAGGCTGGTCACCTTTTGGGGTGTATTCCGAAATAAGCTCGAACTTCATCTTGGTTACGATTGCAGCAAGGTCACGCGGTGACTGGGGCTAAAGCGCTTTTCCTTGCTCCATTTTTTGGATCCTGCTTGTCTGATAAAACAAGTACTAAAAGGATCAACGCCTAATTTTACAGGCAATTGATCTGGGAATCGGGCATCGGGTAGCAACTCTACTCCGATCCATAGCGATTGGGCCTCAAACACCCAATCCATTTCAGTTTTCACCGAAACCCATCCATCTCGGGTAGCAATTTTTCTCAATATCCGTTTGGTGTTTATCCGGCTACCGGGCGATCCGTTTTGATCCTGATAGAAATGGATCTCCAACATGACACTGTCTATTTGATCGGATTCTATGTACAACTCCAGGCTGTACAATTTAGATGGCTGCTTGATTTTAACCACGTGTGCCCATTCAATGGTGTTGTGCGCAAAAGGGTTGTTTAAAACGGACTTTAGCAGCGGCAATTTTAGCGGTGAACCTTGGTTTTTTTCTTTTTCATAGATGTAGTCATCTGTGAATAAGTCGGGGTCTTCCAAGGGTTTTAATCGGAACTGTTTTCGGTTGTATTCCTTTATTACCGCGAGTGAAATCTTGTCGGTAGCAAAATTGGGCGCACTGATGAGCAGACTATCTCCCGTTGCTTCTGCGGGTAGCTCGATTTTAAAAAAACCGAATTGATCTGCTGTTGCTGATACGCTGTATTTAGTGGAAATAACCTTCGCAAAAGGGATGGCCTGAAGGGTAACTGCTGATACTACATGGCCTTGTAAGGGTTGGGCCCAAGCTCGCGCAGCTAGGAGCAAACACCATACTATTGTGCTGAGCTGGGGCAGCCAGTCAAAGTTGAAAAGGGCCTTCGCGAAGCTCGAGCCCTTTTCATTCATGCTGATTTGATTGCGAATCTTATTTCTTTTCCTGAACATCGGCTTTGATGTAGAGGACCGTAGTTACGGGCTCCGTGTTGGCAGTAACGGTCACTGTCTTGGTTTGAGCGCCTTTCTGACTTCCCGGTTTGTAAACGACCTCGATGGTACCTGTTTTTCCCGGAGCAATAGGTTCTTTAGAATATGTTGGAACTGTGCAACCGCATGAACCTACGGCATTTTGAATGACCAGAGGTTCGGTACCGGTGTTGGTAAATGAAAAGACTTTTTTGTTCTCGCTGTCTTGACTGATTTTTCCGAAATCGTGCTCGGTTTCCTTGAATGCGATTTTGGTTTTAGGAGCGTTAACGTCCGCAACTGGGTTTTCACCTTGGTCGGTTATCGGTGCCTTGTTGGCAACGGGTTCAGCGACCATGTTAGAGACGGGTGTATTGGCAGCAAGGGCAGCGTGATCATGAGAAGAACTGTCGTGACTGGCGATCATAAATGCTATTCCCACCGAGGAGGTTGCGATAACGGCCAGCAATGCCACTTTTACTTTCTCTAATGTTGTATTCATGGTTTAACGATTCTATTTCAACAAAAATAATCAAGAATTCAAATGGTTTACCGGTCCCAAAAATTCGCGCGTGGCATGAGGTCAAAAACCCGGTAATTTATCAATAGGCATTCTTCGCCAGCTTCATTCTGGCATACTCTGCGCCTTCAATCACCTCTAATCCTTTTTCAAAACTTTCGTTCAAGTCATTGATAATGTAATAAAAGGCCGAGTTTTCGTAGAGATTTCTCGCCAAGGTGGCTTTAAACCGCAGGTGAATCCAACGCCTTGATTTCGCGAAATCGGCTTCATTGAATTCAATGCCTTCATTGGCGCAGAAGTTGGTCATTTCGTTTTCAAGTTCGGCAGTAACTTCAAAGCGTTTTTTGAAATCGACCATGTCCTTGTAGGTACCGGATAGACGTTCGCGATTTTTGTTGAGGTAATCGAGTGAGAATTGATTGAGCGCCCCAGAGCGAATCATGGCAGAAAAGTAGGCCGAGCCTTCACCCGTATCAATAGGCACGAAAAAGTCGGGCAAAATACCTCCACCGCCATATACCGGGCGTTTTAAGCTGGTGAGAAACCTCAACGAGTCGGGCATTTGAATAGAGTCAATAGAAAACAACTCTCCGTTGCTGTAGCGCTCGTATTTTTCTTTATGATACGCCTCGCTGCCTTCGTCGTAAGGTTTCTGGATGCAGCGCCCGCTTGGTGTGTAATAGCGCTGAACGGTAAGTCTCACTTGCGATCCGTCGGGAAGCGGAAATGGTCTTTGCACCAGCCCCTTTCCAAACGATCGGCGACCCACCAATACACCGCGATCCCAATCTTGCACGGCTCCTGACACAATCTCACTGGCCGAAGCAGATCCTTCATCAATGAGTATTACCAATTTTCCTTTTTCAAAGTTCCCCTTATTCTGAGCTTTTGTCTCCTCTTTAGGGAAGGAGCGCCCTTGTGTAAATACAATCAGTTTATTGTCGCTCAAAAACTCATCGGCCATGTCGGTGGCGGCTTTCAGATAACCACCTCCGTTTCCTTGAAGATCGAGGATAAGGTTTTCCATTCCCTGTTTTTTCAATTCTTGCACGGCCTTCACAAACTCATCGTGTGTAGTCGCTGCAAAGCGCGAAATCTTGATGTAACCCGTTTTTGGGGTTGCCATAAAGCTGGCTTCTAAGCTAAAGATGGGTATTTTGTCGCGGGTGATATTGAAATCTAACAACTGGCTCACTCCGTCTCGCATGATGCTAATTTTGACCTGACTGCCCTTGGGGCCGCGCAGTTTTTTGGGTACATCGCTGTTTTTGATACCGATTCCGGCAATGTTGACGCCATCTACTTTCACAATTTTATCTCCGGCTTTGATGCCCAATTTTTCCGATGGACCGCTTGGAATGGGGTTAACCACAAATACCGTGTCGCGCATGATATTAAATTCCACTCCAATACCGTCGAAATTGCCTTGTAAGGGTTCATTCATAGCCGCAATTTCTTCTTTGGGAATGTAAACCGAGTGCGGATCGAGATCTTCGAGCACCTTGACAATGGCGGCATCCACCAGTTTTCTGGCGTTCACCGAATCGGTGTAAAATCGATCTATCTGGAAGAGTAGGGTATTAAATTTTTCCAATTCATTGGGTAGGGCAGGAGAGCTTTGTCCAAACGAACTAGCCGAAAGCAGGGCAACACAGCCCGTTACAAACCATTTTTTCATACGTACATCTAATGCTGCTAATGTAGCCTAAACCCGCTATTTTTCCTGTTAATTTAGGTTAAGCGGTGGTTTTTACGGCCCGATTGAGTGAAATTGCACAAAATTTAGAACTTTGGCGGTATGAATGTCCTGTTTGTAGATGACGATGAGGTGACTTTATTTCTTTACCAGATGTTGGTGAAGAACTTCCCCGACATGCAACCTTTTTACGCCAAAGATGGTCAGGAAGCCATTAATTTACTCAAGTCAGGACAAGCTATTGATGTGGTATTTACCGACCTGAATATGCCCGTTCTTGATGGCTTTGCCCTACTGAGCGAACACGATCGTTTGCCCATTCACCAACAAGCACAGGGGATTTTTGTGATGCTGGGCACTTCGATATCCGATGATAAAAAGAGCCAAGTGCTTCAGTATGCCTCTGTGAAGGACGCATTGCCAAAGCCACTCACGGTGGATTTGTTCAAACAAGCTTGCCTTCAAATTGCAGGGTGAAACAAGTTCCCTGATTTACTTCGCTTTGCACGGTTACCACTCCGCCGTTTTTCTCTACCATTGATTTAACCAAGTGCAAGCCTATGCCACTTCCTTCCACGTGATGATGCAAGCGCTGAAAGATTCCAAATAGGCGTTCGCCGTGCTTTTGCAGGTCGATACCCATACCGTTATCTCGAATATCAATAAATGCTCTATCCTTCTCTAAACGGGTTCTGATGCTTACTTCTGCGGGCACATCAGGCTTTCGGTATTTGATGGCGTTGGAAATGAGATTTTGAAAGATGCTCTGAAGGTTGGAACGATTGGCATATAAATGCGTAAATCCGCCGAGGTCTACTGTTAACTTGGCCAAGCCATTGAGTTTGTCGGGGGCAATACCCGCCTTTACGTCTTCGATAAGCTCGTGTAGGTTTACCCTCTCCTTTGGCAATTCATCGGTACCGGCGTATTTGAGGAGTTCAATCAGATCAAGCAGGTTTCTGAGCATTTTTTTGGAGACGTTGCCCAGTTGTTCTACCAGCGTTTTTTGCAACGCCTCGTTGGAAGCCGCATCGCTGCCGTCCATTAATTTCACCAGTTCCACCATGTTGATGGCTGGATTTTTCAGATCGTGCGATATGGCAAAGGTGAATTGTTCGAGCTCTTGATTTTTGCGTTGCAACTGAGCGGTGCGTTCGCGAACCTTAACCTCAAGTTCCTTGTTTCTCTGACGCAGCTGTTGAAGGCGTATCTTAAGGGTGATCCAAATCAAAAGGGCAATCGCCAGGGCTGCAAGTACGTAGGTGATGGGTTTTTTCCAATAAGGCTGCTCCACGCTAACCGTAACCCAAGCTTCGTTTTTGGGATAGGATTTGTCGCGAACTCGAAAGCGATATTCGTTGTCTTTGATACTTTGGTATATGATGTTCAGCTTGGTTACATCCTGCCATTCTTTGTCGAATCCCTCGAGCATGAATTCCAAGTCGGGGTTGTAGAACGGATTGAGATTGATTTTATCGACGTTGAACTGAACCTTGTAGTCGGCATAGTCTAATTCTAAGTTGCCGTAATACGTTGATTTATCATCAATCAGGATAGAACCTACTTTGAGTCGCAGGACGTTTTCGGGCCAAAGGTCGGTTATGGTTTGAATGTGCGGTCCGAAATCAGACCCAACGGCAATGGTCCTATCCCTAAATGCCATGCTCTTGTTGGCAAAATTGGGATTGTACGTCAATTCGTTGGTTTCAATTTTGCGCAGTCGATTACCAACCAGAATGTTTATAGCCCCGCGGCTGCTCACAACGATGGTATCCCCTATGGTTCGCACGGCCGTTAGGTAATCAGAGCTCAGTCCGCTTTCTTTGCGGAACGATTGAATGCCACTTGCATCAATTTTCGCCAATCCACCGCCCTCCGTGGTGATCCAGATGTTTGCCTGACCATCTTCGGCTGCGTCGGTAAGGTCCAACGATGGCAGTCCGTCGCTGAGTGTATAGTAACCAAATTGGTTTTTATTGCGGTACGCCAGGCCTGATCCGCGACTTAAAAACCACACGGTTCCATTGGTCGCTGGCAGAATTTTGTTAATGTCGTTGTTTAACAGGCCATTTTCGGTGGTGTAATGATCCGATTTGCGCGTTTTTAAATCAACCACATACACCCCGTTGAATTGAACCGAAATCCACAATTTATCTGGTTGGATCGCGATGTCGAGGATGGTTTTTCTTGGACCTTGGTATGCATTCACAGCCTTGGTCTTTCGGGTCAGGACAGAGAATAGCTGCACATTTCCAGTAGTGGTACCCAGGTAGATTTCGTCGCCGAAGAGGCACGCTGCACTAATTTGCTGGGGGCTTTTGTAAGTGGAGGTCTTCGCGTAGTTGGCCTGACCGTTCTCAAGCGGGGTGATGGCAATACCAAATTGGCGCACATCGATCAGTTCATCTTCGGTTAGAAAGGTCTGAATGGACGTTTCCGCGTATTTATCTGCACTGGGTCGATAGCTGTGACTGCCCGGTTTAAAATAAGCTATACCACTTCCGTAGGTGCCTATCCAAACGTTGCCGTCAACTACTGCCAAACACTGGGCGCGAACGTTTGAATCGGGAAGTGGAAAGATGCGTGAAGTAGTGTTCGATGCCACGCGAAGGATGTGGTCATAAAGCAGATAAATGCCGGTGCTCTCCACTCTGAAATGTGTAATGGGAGTGATGATGGTACTGTCGGAAAAAACCACCTTCGGCCGGTTGATTTGACTGGCGTCATAGATCGTTGAACCGCTGGAGAAGTAAAGTTTGTCTTTGGTTGTTTCCAGTTTCGTGACAGGGGTATTGTTAGCGCTAATCCATTTGTTGGATGAGGGGTTGAGAATTTTGAGTCCTTGGTCTGTACCCACATACAATTGATTGCGAAACCAAGCAATTCCCGTGAAGCGATAGCTCTCATCTTTCAATTGGCGAATCACAGAGGCCTGACCTTTGGTAAACTGTAGTACTTGTGTGGAGGTAATGGCGTAATGGGTGGTACCATCCGAGGCTATGGCTATGATCTGGCCGTCGGAAGCCGTTGAAATGGAAGTGAGTTCATTGCCCGTTTGAATGGCCAGTGAGCCGTCGTAAAAACCGGCAATCATTCCTTTGGACGTATTGCACAAAGCGGTGCAGAAATCGGTGATAACCTTCCGGTCGCGTTTGAGACTAATAACCCTCGACCCATCAAATTTAACCAGGCCTTCACCCGTGCCAATCCACAAATAACCATCGTTATCGCGCTCCAAAGCGTAAATAAACTGCTGGGGTAGATCGTTGTTTAACGGCGAGAAGTAGTAATTGAATAACTGAGCATTTGCGCCCAGTTGAAGGAAAAGAATAAGCGAAAATACCCAAAGGCCTTTAATTGCCGATGGTCCGCTTTTTGTTGATGTAGTCATAATTGACACCAATCGAAAATTTGAATTTAGGCACTCCACCAATTGGAATGGCGAAAAAAGGTACGGCTTTATCGTATTGGTTCAATATGTAAAATGTCATATCGTTGATACGACTTTGATTTTTTATGATCTGGATGTTGATGGATTTGCCTTTTTCCTCTTTGGTAACGGGGTGTTCAGAGGTAGCCCAGTTGCCGTCGTCTGAGAGTTTGACGGGAACCCCGTTTTTGCTTACCGAATAGAGTTTGATGATGCCCTCGTTGTCGAAGTCGAAATTGTTCTGTTTAATAGAAACCGTGTTGTCGTCGATGAGCGGATACAAATGAGCGGTTTCCGATCGTCCGTTTTTGAGTCGAAACGTGTATTTATACGTGAATGCATTGCTGCCTTCTACCGGAATGTTTTCTGTTTTACTTTGACTGAGGAAGTAACGGTAGAGGTTGCCATCGTTGCCTTCGTAGGCTTCGGATATAATTTTGAAAACGTAACCGTCGAATTCTTTTATGTATTCGCCTTCAGCTGGGTTGATGGGTCCGAAGCTGTACCACTTATCGTCGTAGTTGTTTTCTGCTTTGAAATTGGCTGTAAAAAGCTGATTGCCGCCTCTGAAATTCCCTCTGGCCCATGGCGTGCGCGCATCTTCGGGTGAGTACGTGCCCTTGCCTCCGTAAACTGTGTATTTGGTGGTGGTGTTGAAGGCGGGTTGAACGGGATTGAGCTGGTCGTATTTCCCGCCCGTATTGGGATCGTAAATCCGAATGTAAATGGGTAATTTGTGCGATTTGGGGATGAGGAAAAAAAAGACTTGGATAAAATCATCATCGCCCCAAGTGGTTTCGGCCTCTTTACCGAAAGTGACAATCCAATCTATATTCTCGGAGCTGGAGGGTACGGGTTGTGCATGAGCTATGACCGAGAAACAGGCCATTAGCCAAGCAACAACAAACCGTATCATCGATCTTTTACAATCCAATTTTGCACAATACTGCCCGTAGGAAACCAACGGCCATTTTCTTCTGCAATGATAGTTAAGGTTATTGGATAATTTCCAGCTTTTGCGTACTTGTGTGCATAAACTTCGTCAAATGCGATTTCGCCATCGCCTAATTCCCAGATTACCCCTATGACATTTGGTCGATAAGCCAGTTTTCTGGCATCGAGTTTGACAGGCGCCTGCGGCCAGGCTAGTCCGGTGATTTCGAAATTCATAGACTCTAGAAAAAAGATGGGCAACACCGTGTCTACTCGAACCGAGGTTTCAAAACTTCGGTCGATACTGGTCAACACCACCGAATGTTTTCCGGGGGTGGTGAAACAGTGGTTTACGCGGATGCCTTTCTTTACGGTGCCGTCGTCAAATTTCCACTCGATGGCAACATCGGGTCCGAGGTTAGTTGTATCATCAATGGCTTCTAATTCAACACAATAATCTACTTTGCGTGCAGATCCTTTTACTTTTTCTACCGGATTTAGCGCGATGCTCTCCAAATAGGCTCTGAGCATTTTGATGTTTTTGTTAGCGGCGAATTGCGTGGCCAAGTCATCAAGTTTTTTCTGGGCCACTTCGGGTTGTTGCAAAGCCAATTGGCATTTAACCCAGCCCATGAGGTCATCAGCCGAAAAGTTGGAATATGCCTCCAGTTTTTGATACCAATCGATGGCTTCGCGATAACGCTGAAGCATGAAATAACACTTGGCAATTTTCTTGGCACTTACATAATCCTCGGCGTAAACGTGTGCAATTTTATATTTTTCGATGGCCTCGGTATAACTGGCTTTCTCAAATAAACGGTCGCCCATGATCACGTACTTATCCTGAGCCCACAATGAGGACATCAGGGAGAAGTAACAGATTAGGGTTACCAGAAACTGCATTAGAAATTGGGTTTGTGCATGTATGTGCCGTAAAACTTATCAATGATGGCAATGGCCTCGTCTGGGGTATCCACTAGGCTAAACAGGTCGAGATCCTCCGGATTGATATTTTGGTGTTCGTTTAATACCGTTTGTTTAATCCAATCGATCAGGCCTTCCCAGAATTTTTTATTGACCATTACAATGGGGAATTTGCCAATTTTATTGGTTTGTATCAGGGTAATGGCCTCAAAAAGTTCGTCGAACGTACCCATTCCTCCTGGCAACACAATGAATCCCTGAGAGTATTTTACAAACATCACTTTGCGGACAAAGAAATAGTCAAAATTGATCAGTTTATCTTTATCAATAAACGGATTGGGCTCTTGCTCAAACGGTAGCGTAATATTGAGACCCACGCTGACGCCCTTGCCTCTGGCGGCTCCTTTATTTGCTGCCTCCATTATGCCAGGCCCTCCGCCCGTAATTACTCCGTAGCCTTTGGATACCAACTTAAAGGCTATTTCCTCGGCTAAGTGGTAGTTGGGGTTATCGGGCGTGGTTCTGGCCGAACCAAATATCGATACACACGGTCTGATGTTCTGCAATTTGTCGAAGCCCTCTACAAATTCTGACATGATTTTGAAGATGGCCCAACTGTCGTTCGACTTTTTATCCTGCCACGATTTTTCGCGGAAAGCTTCTATAATTTTATTTTCGTTGTGCATGTGTGCTTATGAATTGGTAATTAGGGATGCCAGTTCTTTTCTGAGGTATTTTGCGGTGTATCCGTCACTGGTGGTGCATACTTCCTCAGGTGAGCCTTGGGCTGTTATATTTCCGCCGCCTTGCCCTCCTTCCGGTCCAAGATCGATGATATGATCTGCCACTTTTATGAGGTCGAGGTTGTGCTCAATAACAATTACTGTATTGCCATTGTCAACCAACCGATTCAATACCGACACCAGTAGGCGAATATCTTCGAAGTGCAAACCGGTGGTAGGCTCATCGAGGATGTAAAGGGTTTTACCGGTATCGCGCTTGGATAGTTCGGTGGCGAGTTTTACACGCTGCGCCTCACCCCCAGATAAAGTGGTGCTTTGCTGTCCTAGTGTGAGATAACCCAGCCCCACATCACTCAAAGTACGGACCTTGGCGGCAATGCGAGGAATATGGTCGAAGAAGTCAACCGCTTTTTCGATGGTTAGGTCTAAAACGTCGGATATGGATAACCCTTTGTACCTAACCTCTAACGTCTCTCGGTTGAATCGCTTGCCGTTGCATGTTTCACAGTGAACGTACACATCGGGCAAGAAGTTCATTTCAATTTTTTTGATGCCTGCGCCCTCGCAGTCCTCACAGCGCCCTCCTTTGGTATTGAAAGAGAATCGACCGGGTTTGTACCCTCTGATTTTGGCTTCGGGCACTTGAGCGAATAAATCGCGAATCTCGTCAAGCAGCTTGGTGTAAGTCGCCGGATTGGAACGCGGTGTCCTACCGATGGGCGATTGATCAATTTCAATCACCTTGTCGATGTATTCTATTCCTTTGATTTCCTTGTATGGTAGCGGTTTTTTGACACCGTTGTAGAAGTACTTGTTGAGAATAGGGTACAGGGTATGGTTTACTAAACTGGATTTTCCACTCCCTGAAACACCGGTAACACAGACGAACTTGCCTAAGGGGATATGCAGGTCAACCGATTTCAGATTATGACCAGAAGCTCCCAGAAGTTTTAGCGTTTTGCCATTGCCTTCGCGACGCTTGGCGGGTATTTCAATTTGATTTTTGCCGTTTAAGTATTTGGCCGTTAGGCTATCGCTTTTCAGAATGGCTTGGTAGTCGCCCTCGGCTACTACGGTACCACCGTGAATTCCGGCAGCAGGCCCGAGATCTAAAATGTAGTCGGCCTCTTGCATCATGTCTTTGTCATGCTCAACGACGATCACGGTGTTGCCCAAATCGCGCAACTGCTTAAGCGACCTAATTAATTTATCGTTGTCGCGCTGGTGCAGGCCAATACTGGGTTCGTCTAGGATGTACAAAACACCTACGAGCTGAGTTCCAATTTGTGTAGCCAGTCGGATGCGCTGGGCCTCACCACCGGAAAGGGTTTTCGAACTGCGGTTCAGGGTTAGGTACTCCAATCCCACATCAAGCAAAAATTTCAGACGTGTACTGATTTCCTTGATGAGTTCTTTGGCGATTTTCTGTTGCCGCGAATTGAGTTTATCGTGCAATTCCAGGGTCCATTGATACAATTGGGCCAGATCCCATTGAGCGACCTCTGAAATGTTGCGTTGGTCGATCTTGAAGAAAAGAGCCTCCTCTTTGAGTCGAGCACCTTGGCAAGTAGGACACACCGCGCTGCTCATGAAATCCTTGGCCCATCGCTGCACCGAGGTATTATTCTGATCCATGGCCAATCGGTTCACGTAGCTCACCACCCCTTCGTATTCGGCGGCGTAATCGGCAAGACCCACTTGGCTCTTGACGATTATTTTTTCCTTTGAACCGTGGAGCAAGATGTGAATTAGATCCTCAGGTATGTCTTTGATGGGGGTGTTAAGCGTTAGTCCGAATTTGCCCAATATGGTTTCAATCTGCCGGAATACCCAAGTGTTTTTTGCCTCGCCAAATGGGGCTAAAGCGCCTTTTTTAATCGATAACGATCGATCAGGAATCACTTTATCGAGGTTGATTTCGTCGACTTTGCCTAGGCCTTTGCAACGCGGGCAGGCACCATAGGGCGAGTTAAATGAAAAGGTATTGGGCTCAGGTTCGCTATAGGCAGCACCTGTAGCGGGATCCATTAGTTTTTTACTCAGGTAACGAATGGAATTATCTTCGTTATTGAGGATCATGAGCACCCCCAAGCCCTCTTTAAGTGCCGTTTTGCAGCTTTCTCGGATGCGATTTTCCTCTTTGGGATCCACCATCAATCGATCAACCACCACCTCAATGTCGTGAATTTTGTATCGATCGAGGCTGATCTTGGTGGTAAGGTCTTTTATTTCGCCGTCAATGCGCGCGCGCAAGAAACCTTTTTTGAGAATGGAATCAAGTAGCTCGCGATAATGACCTTTCCGGCCCTTTACCAGAGGCGCCAGAATGGTAATCTTTTGAAGGGGGTATGACTCGAGGATGAGTTGAATAATTTGTTCCTCATCGTAACGAACCATTTTTTCGCCGGTGATAGATGAATACGCATCGGCGCATCGGGCGAATAGGAGTCGCAAAAAGTCGTAGACTTCCGTGATGGTTCCTACGGTAGAGCGCGGATTTTTATTGACTGTTTTCTGCTCAATGCTGATCACCGGGCTTAGTCCAGTTATTTTGTCAACCTCTGGTCGCTCTAGTCCACCCAAGAATTGTCGGGCATAGGCGCTAAAAGTTTCCAGGTACCTGCGTTGGCCCTCTGCGTAAATGGTGTCGAATGCCAGAGACGACTTTCCACTGCCACTTAGCCCCGTAATCACCACCAGTTGGTCGCGGGGGATAGAAACATGGATATTTTTGAGGTTGTGGGCTCTGGCGCCGTATACCTCGATGTGATCGGTTTCAGGTAAAAAATCTTCCAAGGTTTATTCAGCTAGTGTGGTGTCAGTTCCATTCGCATTCTTGTCGGTATTCACAGGGGCTGTAAACTCACCGAGGTCTAATGGTTTTAAATCTCTCAACTCACCATTGGGGATTTCAATTTGGTATGTTTTAGCCGATTTGTTGGGGAGCACATTGTCCCGAAGCCATGGGTTGACCATTTTGAGAATCTTGTAATTGATGCCCTGCATTTTTGCAAAAGCGGCTAGGTCGTTAATGGTTGAATCAACTGCTACCGAACGGGTGGGTATAGGAGGATACAAATCGCTTTTGCGATAGTAATAGCCGTATTTGGTTGAGTTGTTGAGGATTTCTTTCACAGCCAGAATGCGATAGACGTATCTACCGGTTTCTGAATTTAACAGTAGATCGTAGTAATTGTTTGCTCGCTGGCGCTGCAATTGTTTGTACAAGCCGCTTTTCCCCAAGTTGTAGCTCGCCGCTGCCATGGTCCAACTCCCGAAGGTTTTGTAGCTGTCTTTTAAATAACGGCAAGCCGCTTCTGTAGATTTTTTGAGGTTGTAGCGTTCATCAATTTTGTCGTTGACTTCCAGTCCATACTCCTGCGCACTCCCTTTCATGAGTTGCCAGAAACCAGCCGCTCCAGCCGGGGAGACAACGTTTTCAAGTCCACTTTCAATGACTGCCAAGTACTTAAAGTCGTCGGGCACTCCGTACGCTTTCAAAATGGGCTCGATGACTGGGAAATATCGATTGGCGCGTTTGTGATACAACAGGGTATTGCTTTGCCAATAGGTATTGACCATCAATTCTCGGTCGAATTTCTCTCTCACGTCAATCAATTCGAGCGGGACTTTTTCCTCGGCAAAGGAAGCGCTGGCGGGCAGATTAAGGGAAAAAATTCGGTAGTGCTCGTTGAAAAGTTTTTGGAACGACGGATCGTCCATCTCGCGCTCGAGAACGGCGTAATTGAATAATTTAATGCTGATAAACAGCAGGGCGATTCCGCCAATCGACAGGGGCAGTCGTTTGCTCAGTAGCTCGCGAATTCTGTTAAACCAGACGATTGTTTTTTCTTGAATCATACTTGAATATACGTTAAAAAGGCGAAACAAATTGTGAAAATGGTTCACCTTTTGTGTCCTTTTCTGATATCACCGGGTTTTCAATTTGCCAATCGATGCCCAATTGAGGATCGTTCCACAGAATACAGCCCTCGCTTTCTTTTGCATACACATCACTGCATTTGTATGCAAAGATGGTGCCGTCTTCAAGGGTAGAGAATCCATGTGCGAATCCTTGAGGAACAAAAAGCTGAAGGTGATTTTCACCAGTCAACTCAACACTGTAATGTTTGCCATAGGTAGGTTGGTCTTTCCTCAGGTCTACCACTACATCGAGCACGCTGCCTTGCAATACCCTAACCAATTTGTCTTGGCATCGGGGTGGATGCTGAAAGTGCAAACCGCGTACAACGCCCTTTTTAGAGAGGCTTTGGTTGTCTTGAACGAAGTTGATATCTAGTCCCGTTTTATTTCGAAACACCTCTTGGTTGTATGATTCGTAGAAATAGCCCCGACTGTCGCCGAAGATCGTGGGTTTGATAAGCCAAAGTTGATCAAATCCGGTTTCAATGATTTCCATAATGCGTCCAAATCGTGTGTTGAATAAATTTAGCCCAGCTTGCATAAGCAATGGCGCTGGGGTGTAATTTATCGGTGTGAACCAGTGAGGGTATATCTTTCATTTGCTGCGACCATTCGAACAAATCGATTACTGGGATTTTCCTTTTCTGAGCCTGAATTTGTATGGCGCGGTTCCAAATTTCTAATTCTTGGTGAATAACCGCTGGCTTGCCATAACGGCTACCAGCCGGAGTGACCCCAAAATCGGGTATGGTTAAAACGATCAATTTGGGTTTCCAGGGAGCATCTGTTATCGTGTCTAGGATTTGCTGAAATCGCCTAATAAACACGTCTATATCCACCCCCTGCACATAGTCGTTAACGCCGATACACAGGGTGACCCAATTGGGCTTTAATTCGAAAAAGTGCGGAAGTTGCGCTTGTAGCAATTGTTGACTGGTACAGCCGGTACAAGCCCAATTGCCCAACAAACGCAATTGAAACTCCGATTGTTTGAATTCTTGCACCAATTGATTGGGAAAACGATCGGCTTCATCGACTCCCTCTCCAATGGTGTAACTATCACCAAGGGGTAGATAGGTGGCTACCTGTGCTACCACGGTTGTGGTAGACCACACAGCCCATAAAAAACTGAGTACGGTTGCCTTCATAAAATGGCTGCAAAGGTACAAAATTCAACGCAGCCAAGTTCAAGTGCGTCAAGGTCTGAAATATCCTCGGAATACCGCAGAAAGCTTACCTTTGCTTTTTGTTGTGCATGCAAACCGAGATTACCAAGGAAGAACTCCAAAGCTTTCCGATCCAACGTTTTGGCGGAAAAATCCATTTGATTGATGATATAACCCAAGTGGAGCAGGCCATTGACTCGCTTCGACGATTTGACATTCTGGGTTTTGATACCGAGACGAAGCCATCTTTCAAGCGGGGTGTGGTTCACAAGGTGGCTCTTTTACAATTGGCGAGTGAGGACGAGGCTTGGATTTTTCGGTTAAACAAATTGGGTTTTCCGCAATCCTTGGTTGATTTTTTGAACGAAAACCACCGCAAGATCATTGGAATAGCAGTGCACGACGATGTAAAAGACCTTAAAAAGCTCAACGCCTCTTACCACCCAACCCAAATGGTTGATCTCAATAAAATGGCCACTCAATTGGGTTATGAGAGTATCGGGGCCAAAAAACTTTCCGCTTTGGTGTTGGGTTTTACCATATCCAAAGGCGAGCAAACCAGCAACTGGGAAGCAAAAGAATTGAGCAATGGACAACTGAGTTATGCGGCTACCGACGCTTGGATATGCACGCTGATATACAAAAAGTGGATGAACCTATGACCGGATTTGAACAACTAAAACTCACCAGGCAATTTATCAATGCCTTGGTTGATATGGGTTTCACTGATCCGACTGAGATACAGGTCAAGGCTATTCCGTCTATTCTCAATGGTCAACATGTGGTTGGAATTGCGCCAACCGGAACCGGTAAAACCGCGGCCTACGGACTGCCTCTTCTGCAGATGCTCAAGTATGCAAAGGGCGATCAAATCAGGGCTTTGGTGCTCGCTCCGAGCAAGGAGTTGGTTATTCAAATTCACGAAAAACTAGCCGAATTGGCTAAATACACCGACCTGCGGGTTTACGGCATTTTTGGCGGCGTGGGCCCCAAGGCGCAAATAGACCAGATTGCCAAAGGGGTTGATATTTTGGTGGCTACTCCGGGGCGGTTTCTTGAAATCTATCTCAAAGGAAAGCTCCCGACCAAACAAATCAAACATTTGGTGTTGGATGAAGCCGACAAAATGATGGATATGGGTTTTATGCCCCAGTTGAGAAATGTGTTGGAGGTGATCCCCCGAAAACGCCAAAATCTTTTGTTCTCCGCTACTTTTTCGCAGCGTGTAGAGTTGCTCTCTGAGGAGTTTCTCGAGTTTCCCATCCGAATTGAGGTGGAACCGCAAGGAACGCCTGTTAAGCGAATCAATCAACGCATCATATCGGCCAAAAACCGCCTGACCAAGATCAATTACCTGAGTTGGATCTTCAGGGACAGCCAATTGGAGCGGGTTATCATCTTTACCAAGACTAGAGAAGCTGCCACTGCAGTCTACCACACCCTGGAAAACCTGGAGTCCGGTTGTTCGCGTTTGCTGCACGCCAACAAGGGACAAAACTTTAGGATAAATAGTTATCGCGATTTCCAGGAAGGAAATGTCCGATTTTTGGTGACCACCGATGTGGTCGCCCGAGGTATTGATATTACCGACGTGAGTCATGTCATCAATTTTGATGTGCCTATGCGCTATGAAGACTATGTTCATCGCATTGGCAGAACGGGTAGGGCAGGTAAGTCGGGCGAATCCATTACCCTGATTCAAGACGATGATCGTTGGCACATCAAAAAAATTGAAAAGCTCATCGGAATGAGTATTCCGCAGGAGGATTTACCCAAGGAGGTTGCCGTGGGCGATTTTTTGCCTGGAGAGGAAAAACATATTCTGCGTGAGATCGATCGCAGAAAAAAGCAGGAGGACCCATCGTTCCAGGGCGCTTTTCACGAAAAGAAAAAAACACTTATGAAGAAGGGCCTTTGGAAAGGCAAAAAACGGGGGTAACGGCAAGCCATTGGTATCGCCACTTTGTAAGGCCATTCCAAGTTACCCAAGGGGCAAGAGCCAGTTGACTGTACGGAATGGATTCTTATGGCATCCATCACTTACATCGCCCGAGAATGGGGGTTATCATATGGGTGAGAATCGAATGACAAGGGCATAAAAAACCCCGGCAGCTGTTAGCTTTCCGGGGTGTAATGGTGGTTTTGAAGGTTTACTCGGTCTGTGCGGCAGTCGCTTTTTCTTTTTCGCGCATCATTTTAGACATGATTTTTTTCTGTTCCTCGATGCGTTTGATGTTACTTTTCGCCTTGTTGAGGTTGATCATCACATCCTTGAGCATTTTGTCTGCGCCCTTGGAGTTGGCAAAAAATCCGAGGTTGTTTTCGTATTGAATGACTTGATGCTCAAGTTCTTTTATTTTGTCGTCGAGGAACTTTCTTTCTTTTGATAACAGGAAGGCGTAATCCTCTTGACCCAGTAGTCCTTGAATACGGGTTATGAACTTAGAGTGCTCTAGTTCTTCTTTATCTAATTGGAGTTTTTCGAAAATGTTATCCAGTACCTTGTTGTACAGGCTGTTGATTCGATCCATGTCCTTTCTGGGTACATGACCTAATGCCGACCATTCCTTGGTAAAAGCTTTAATAAGTTCTAAGTTTTGCTCCTTTGAATCTCCAAAAACAGTAGCTTCCATTCGCTGCAGGAGCTCCTCTTTTTTAATCAAGTTTTCCGCGAGTTTTTCGTCTTGCGATGCGAAATGAGTCTTTTTCAAATCGAAAAACGCATTGCAAGCGGCGCGGAATCTCAACCAAAGTTTTTGTTCGTGTTTTTGACCAGCTGAGCCAATGTTTTTCCACTGCTGCTGGAATTTTACGATTTTGTCGGCCGTTTCTTTCCAGTTGGTATTTCCCTGAATGGCTTCAACCTTGTCGCAGAGATCTTCTTTTCTAATTCGATTAATTTCGAATTCCTTGCCTAATGAGTCGTAGTATTTCTTTTTCTCAGCGAAGAAGAAATCGCATTGTTTGCGGAATTCCTGCCAAATCTCCTCATTCTCTTTTTTGGGTCCAAAACCAACCGTTTTCCATTCTTCTTGGAGTTTGATTAGTTTTTCGGTTGATTTCTGCCAATCCTTGTGCGACTCGCGTTTGGTTTGAATGATGTTTACGGTTTTGTCGAGGATAGACTGCTTTTTGCGAAGGTTTTCCTGTTGTATTTCTTTTTGCTGGGCAAAATGCGTTTTGATTTTGGCATAGATGGTGTCGCAAACCGCAGTAAACTGGGCTCTAAGTTCGTCGAACTGATCCTTGGGTACTGGCCCCAGCTCATACCATTCGGCTTGAAGGGCTCTTACGGCTTCTTCCATCTCCTTTACACTTTCTTTTTGAGCGGTAGCTTCAAGTTTGGTGAGAAGTTCCTTTTTGAGCTCTAGGTTTTTCTTGAGGTCGAGCTCTTTGAGGTCTTTGTATATGCGTATATGGTAGTAGAAATTATCGACCGCTGCATGGTAGGCGGAGGTGATTTCCTGGTGTTTGTCGCCAGGTACCCTCCCGGTTTGTTTCCATTTTTCGAGGTAGGCATTGAATTCTGCAAACGCTTTGCTGATATTTTCCTCGTTGGCGGTTATGTGAGAGATGCCGGCAATGACATCTTCTTTGGTTTTTAGGTTTTCGCGTTCTGCTGCCGCGCGGAGCTCGGCGAAGTGTCTGCGGCGCTGGTTGTAGAACTCAACTGCGGCTCTGAATTCGTCTTCCAGCGGATCAACAGCTGGAACAAAGTCGTTCTTGTCATTTTCGGGGTCAGACAAAAAGACCTCGAGCTGGGCTTTTAACTCCAACTCTTGTTGTTGGGTAAAGTCAGCGATCAGCTGCTTTACTTCGGCGGTGATTTCCTTGGTCAACTCCTGCGCTGACAAGGCGTTAATCTTTTCGATAATCTCTTTTTTCATTCGGTTGTGAAACCTTTAAGGTTGTATATATCAAATGCAAAGGTAGTAACCTAAACTAAATATGGGTAAAATGGGTAAACAACCTTCGTCTAGTTGGTTTGGCCGCTGAGAAGAGCTCGGGTTTGGTCATCTACGCGCACGGCTTTACCGCTGGTCATATTCAAGAGTACAAATGTAATCTTGGCCTCTGCTGATGGTCTATTTGCGCTGGTGTTGTGCACCGTTTGGTGGAAAACAAAACTGGTGTTGCCCACTTCTGCCAAATGGGTTTCAATGCGAAGGTTTTCTCCTTGTTTGGCCGGCCAGAGGTAATCAATACTGATTTTTACAATAACGAAGGCGAGTCCTTGGTTTTTAATGTGATCTAGGGCGTTTATTTTGTCTAGGTAGTCCCATCTGGCCTCCTCCAAGAACTCCAGGTATCTGGCATTGTTGACGTGAAGGTATGCATCGAGGTGATACCCGCGGACTTTAATTTCAGTGTTTGTTTTCAAGACAGGATCGGGTTTGAAGTAAAAGTGTTTCTAGGAAGGGATCAGCTTTGATTTGGTAGTAGTGTTCCAGCAGTTTTTGTTTACTGATGAGCATTTGAAGCACACCGGTGTATTGACCCCAAAGCAATAGGGCACTTACCACGTTATCCACCTTGATGGCAATGGAGCCATCGTTCAAACCGCGTTGAATTTGACCGGCAAATAATTGTAGAACCTCATTACCAGCCGGTGCCCCTGGCTCTTTAGCGCCGCTCGAGTCACTTAAGTTACCCACGGTATCGCTGTGGTAATGCGCGATAGCTTGAAAATAACCCGGTTGTTGATAGGCAAATTCGATATAGGTTTCGCAAATCAACATGGTAGCGTCTAATCCGTTGCGGATTTCTGGTTCTTTGGCCTGAATTGTCTTGAGGAGCGAAGTATAGGCCCGGCGAAGTACCGCCCTATACAGTGCGTTTTTGTTGGTGAAATAGAGGTATAGGGTTCCTTTGCTGAGCTCTGTTTTTTTGGCAACGTCATCCATACTGGTACCATCCAGTCCTCTCTCGAAAAATAAGGACTCGGCGGCGTCTAAAATCGCTTTGGCACGGGCCTCTTTTTCACGCAATTTCCTTTCGTTAACTCCCATTTAGAATTCCTCGCTTTGTCGTTGATAGTTTAAAAGTTGATAATTTAATGTGTAATTTCACCCAAAATTTTAAACTTTGCTCCGCCGAGCACCTGTTGCTCAAACAGGAAATTTATCGGGCTAAGTTAGCAGAATAAAGATAAACTAATCTTCAAATAATGGGTAGAAAACCAACCGGCAAAGCACGAAGTGGGAATGAAGTGAAGCGCGAGAAGTGGATCCACCTGTGTATGGACTATTTTTCTGAGAAGGGAATTTCTGACATAACCATGGAGGACGTGGCTCAGGTGCTAAATATATCCAAAGCAACCATCTATAACCACTTTAAGTCGAAAGATGAGATGGTGATGACAGCCATTGGCATCAAGCTTAGGGAAATTGGTGCTTATGAGGACTATTTCTCGAATAGGGATCTAGGTTTTTTTGATCGCTACTATTTGGGCATGCGTTTTTACGCCACCAAGATGGGAGCCGTTTCTACGGTTTTGGTGCGCGACGTAAAAAATCAATTTCCCGATTTGTGGCGCATTGTAGAAATGTTCCGCGAGCGCTTTAACTTTATTGTGGGGCAGTATTATCAAGAAGGCATGGATTTGGGACACTTTCACCCCGATCTGAATATAAAAATGCTGACTGCAACCGATCGTTGGTTTCTGGAATCGCTCATTGAAAAGGATTTTCTGCAGAAATCGGAGATGACGGTTGAACAGGCTTTTGATGCGTATTTCAAGGTTAAGTTCGAAGGGATTGTGAGATCAAAAGTCCTAACCTATAAACCAACTGCATTCGGAGTTTACCTTTCAGAGTAATCTAAAACCGATGGTACACTTCTTTTTGTACCGATCAATTTAAAGTCTAATTTAGCTCGCTTTCAAAAAAATTAACAACTAATGAAAATTAGAAGAATCTTACTAGGATCAGCCTTGCTGATGACCTTGTCTGGATTTGCTCAGATGAAAAAGGTGGACTTTGTGGAGTACGACCTCCCCAACGGACTTCATGTCATCTTGCACAAAGACAATTCAACGCCCATTGTAGCCGTTACCGTGTTGTATCACGTAGGTTCCAAGAACGAGCAACCCAACCGCACCGGTATGGCGCACTTTTTCGAACACCTTTTGTTTGAAGGTTCGGAAAACATTAAAAGAGGTGAGTTCGATAAGTACATTGAGAATGCCGGTGGTATTCTAAACGCCAATACTTCAAACGACCGTACTTTTTACTACGAATTGTTGCCTTCTAACCAGTTGGAGCTAGGTTTGTGGCTGGAGTCTGAGCGTATGATGCACGCGAAAGTGGAGAAAATTGGTATCGAGACACAGCGTGAGGTCGTGAAAGAAGAGCGTCGCCAGCGCACCGACAACGTTCCTTACGGCTCACTTATTGAGGAAACTTTCAAGCGCGCTTTCAAGGTACACCCTTACCGCTGGCCGGTTATCGGTTCTATGGAGCATTTGAATGCTGCCTCAGAACAGGAATTCATGGATTTCTACAAAACTTTTTACGTTCCCAACAACGCGACGCTTTCAATAGCTGGTGATATCGACATTGAAGCCACCAAAGCGCTTATCGGAAAATATTTTACGGATATCCCAAAAGGTTCGAAGGCCATTCCCCGCCCAGGCGCAGAGGTAGCTGAGCCACAACAAACGGCTGAACTAAGAGACACCGTACTAGATAATATCCAATTGCCGCTGGTGCTTCAAGCGTACCACATTCCCGCTCAAGGAACACCCGATTATTACGCAGTAGAAATGCTCAGCAGCCTCATTTCGGGTGGTGAATCATCTCGCTTCAACAAAAAGCTGGTTGATGAAAAGCAGTTGGCCATCAACGCTGGACTTTTTGCCTTTGGTGGTGAGGATCCAGGCTTGTGTTTGGCTTACTGTATTACCAACGCCAATGTAAAACCGGAAGAAGCTGAGAAAGAAATGGACTCAGAGCTAAACCGGGTTAAAAACGAATTGATTTCCGATGAAGAATTGCAGAAATTAAAGAATCAGATCGAAGCCCGTTTTGTGAGCAATGCCGCCAGCGTGGCAGGAATTGCAGAGGAGTTGGCCAACTACCACACGTATTTCGGCGATGCCAACTTGATCAACACCGAAATTGATAGATTCTTGAAAGTAACCAAAGAAGACATTCAGCGAGTTGCTAAAAAATACTTCAACAAGGAGAACAGAGTGGTATTGTACTACTTGCCCAAATCTGCCGGTAAATAACATTTGACAACTAAGACATGAAGAAACTAATTGTATCTGCATTGGCCTTGTCTCTTTTAGCAGGCCAAGCAAGCGCTCAAACCGCAGGATCGAAGCCAAAAGTTGCCCCCAGTGCGACCAAAGTAGATCGCTCCAAAGCCCCAAAGGCAGGCCCAGCTCCCAAAATACAAATTGGCAATGCCGAGAAATTTGTATTGAGCAACGGTTTGACCGTATTGTTGGTGGAAAACCACAAACTTCCCCGCGTATCTTTTCAGCTTAACGTTGAGTACACCCCTTTTCTAGAAGGAGCGATTGCTGGTAACTCTGAAATAGCTGGTTCATTGCTAAAAACAGGTACTACCAAGAGAACCAAAGAACAAATTGACCAAGAAATCGATTTCATTGGAGCATCTCTGTCAACGAGCTCAGGTGGGATTTTTCTTTCATCCCTGTCTAAGCACACCGAAAAGGTATTGGACATTGCAAGCGACGTTCTTTTAAACCCAACCTTCCCAACGGCTGAGTTGGAAAAGTTGAAAAAACAAACCATTAGCGGGCTGAAACAACAGAAAGAAAGTGCTGATGCTATTGCTGCTAACGTAGCTAAGGTTCTTCGATACGGTAAAAATCACCCCATGGGTGAAATCACCACAGAGGAATCGGTAGCCAAAATTACCCAGGAGTCTGTTAAGCAGTTTTACACTACTTATTTCAAGCCTAATACCTCTTACTTGGTGATTGTTGGGGATATTACCCGTGCGAAGGCTGAGGAGTTAACCAACAAATACTTTGGTAAATGGACGAGAGGTGAGGTGCCTTCGGCTGCACTTCCTGAGTATACCACACCAACCGGCACTGAAGTAGTTTTTGTTCCCAAAACAGGTGCGGTTCAATCGGTTATCAACGTAACCTATCCGGTTGACTTTAAGCCAGGTAATCCTGATGCTATCAAGGCAAGTGTGATGAATGCCATACTTGGAGGGGGCGTATTTAGCGGTCGTTTAATGCAAAACCTCCGCGAAGGAAAAGGCTATACCTATGGTGCTAACTCGCAACTGGCTACAAACAAGTACGTTGGATTCTTCAACGCGTTTGCTTCAGTTCGCAACGAAGTAACAGACAGTTCAGTTACTGAGTTTTTGTACGAGATGAGTCGCTTGCGCAATGAACCGGTTACCGAAACCGAATTCACACGCATTAAAAACTACATGAACGGATCTTTTGCCCGTTCACTTGAGAGCCCGCAGACCATTGCCAACTTCGCCTTGAGCCAAGAGCTGTACAAACTGCCTGCCGATTATTACAAAAACTACCTAAGCAATCTTGCAGCCGTTAGTTTAACCGATGTTCAGGACATGGCTAAGAAATACATCAAACCAGACAATGCATACATTCTTGTTGTTGGAAATAAGGAAGTAGCCGATAAACTGGTTAGGTTTGATGCCGACAAGGAGTTGACTTACTTGGATGCATTTGGTAATCCAACCAAACTCACCGAAATCAAAGCGGCACCTCAGGGGGTAACTACAAAGTCGATTTTCGAGAAAGCGGTTCTGTCTTTCACTGAATCTGCCGACATGGCAAGCGCAACCAAGAAGCTTAAGGCGCTTAAAGACGTAACCATCAAGTCGAAGGCCGAAATTCAAGGCAATGAGATTGAGCTTGTGCAGTACAAAAAGGCTCCTGGCAAGACCGCACAGGTTATAACTTTCCAGGGTCAAGTTTTCCAGAAGAAGACTTTCAACGGCAAGACCGGTAAAACGGTCTCAATGATGGGTTCTAAAGATATGGAGGCCGAAGAAATTCAGGAAGCTCTTGAGGAATCTCAAATGATTGAGGAAATGAATTACCTGATGACCGATAGAAAGGCAGAGTTGAAAGGTGTTGAGCCCGTGAATGGCAAAGACGCCTACGTGGTCGACATTTTTAACAGCAAAGGCGAAGCATCGACCGTTTATTACGATGTGGCCAGCGGAAACAAGGTAAAAGTTATTACCACTGCCGAAGTACCAGAAATGGGCAAGGTAACCAGCATCTCAGAATTTGAGAACTACAAATCAGTTAACGGTTACTCGTTCCCCTTTGTACAGAAAATATCAGGTGCTCAAAACCTAACGTTGAATGTAGAGACGGTAGAAGTGAACAAGAAATTGAGCGACGATCTGTTTAACTAAGCTCATTTTTCCTAGAATCAAAAAGCCCCGCATTTGTCGGGGCTTTTTTTGTGGGAAAAATTACATTTGTCGGATAACTATTTTTTCTTTGGCCAAGTCAGTCGTAAAGGGGTTTAGTGTTTATTTCCTGGGAGCCCTTTTTTTGAAGGGTATAAATTTCCTGTTGATTCCCGTTTACGTTAAATTCCTTTCGCGTGCCGAGTACGGTTATTTGGAGATCGCCAATACCATTATAGTTCTGATGTGTATACTGTTCTCCTTGGGGTTGCCGTCGATATTTCAAAGGGAGTTTTTTAAGCTGGATAACCGGGGCCGAGAGCGATTAATGAATCAATTGATCTCTGCTTATTTGGTTGTAGTGGTGCCTGCTGCTGCCATGGCTTTCGCGGTTTTATGGTGGTACTCCGGAATCTTGTTTGAAGGCGTAGCTCCATTCATTTGTGCAGCGGTGATCACCATATCCTCTTTTCTGACCTTTTTTCAAACCGTTTTCCGGAATACCTTAGAGCTGGGAAAGCGCCCTTGGCTATACCTGTTCAATTCAGTAGGAGTAGGTGCCTTGGCTGTTTTGGTCAATCTTACGTTGGTTATAGTGCTCAAAATTGGATTTATAGGAGCCTTATGCGGAACCTTAGTTGGACTTGTTGTAACACTGTTACAGGCTATTTTGGTTTGGTATAAACGCGGGTTTACCTTTCAATTCATTTCAAATGGCATTCTTCTATGGGTAAAAGAGGGAGCCGTATTTCTGGGCATTCCCTTGGCCTATTGGGTAATTACCAGCACCGACCGCTACTTTATTTTACATTTTTTAGGCGCTGATCAACTGGGGGTTTACGGCTTAGCGACCAAATTTTCGGCCGTTTTTGATCCATTGCTTGTTGCACCCGCTCTATCCGTATACACTCCTATTGCGTATAAAAAATTTGCGGAAGGAAATTTTAAGCAGCATTTGGGTTGGCTCACTCTAGGTGTCATTGCTGCTTTTTTTGCTTCCTCATTACCCATCAGTTGGATTGCCAGGGCCGTAACGCCGGCAGACTACCACGATGCCATTTATTTGATACCCATTCAGATATTGGGCTACGCGTTTTACCTCGTAACGATGTTCAGCAATTGTCTATTGATTTTCAAGAAAAGAAACCGAGAAACCTTGATTATCTTAGTTTTGGTAGCCATATGTAATGTTTTATTGAATAGCTTATTGGTAAGGCCTTACGGCCTATTTGGGGCTACTTGCGCATTTGCTGGAAGTCAGTTAATTTGGATGATTTTAAGCATTTGGCGCAACCGTGTCGCTACTAAACAGAGCAATTAACATGGTAAATCAGTTTAAGGTTAGCGTTGTCATTCCATCTTTCAATAGGGCTCACCTTATTGAGCAAATCCTTCCCAGCTACTTCCAACCTGAGGTAGGCGAAGTTATTTTGGTTGATGATTGTTCCACAGATAACACAGAAGAGGTAATGCGAACCCTGCAGCAGCGGTTTCCCACCCTCCAGTATATTCGCCAATCGAAAAACCAAAAACAGGCGGCGGCGAAAAATGCAGGGATATTGGCAGCGAGGTATCCCTATGTATACTTCGGCGATGATGACTCATTTATAACTCCCGGTTGTATTTCACAGTTACTCGCTCCCATTGAGTCAGGTATGGCTGATATTGTGGGTGCTAAGGCCATTTACATGGATCCTCACGAGGAGGTTTCTCAACTCCATTCGATTATTGAGCGCCGCAAACGGGTGGGTAATCCCATTGGCAATATCAATAAACTACAAATCGACTTTACTTGGGATACCCCGTGTTTGCAGGCCGTTGCGCTTGTCCAAGCTTGTTTTATGATATCGACCGAAAATGCCAGAAGTATAAAGTTCGACCAGCATTTATACACGGGAAATGGCTACCGAGAGGAGACTGATTTTTTGGTGCGCGCAGCAGATTTGGGTCTTCGTATTTTTTATCAGCCGGCAGCGTTTCAAATCAATCTTCCCAGAATTCAATCTACCGGTGGGTCGAGGAGCTCAAATAGATGGCGGTATGAAATTTCGACCTTGCGGAATAATTGGGCGTTTCTAAAGAAGAATGAAGCCGCTTTGCGCTCCAAATTTGGGTTAACTTGGCCCTTGTGGGTGGTGCAAGCTTATTTTAGTTTGAGTCGGTCAAATTACTTGGCTATGGCTCTCGCCCAAACCGTATTTCCCAATTTATACGATTCACTGCGTCGCCTCAAGGCACGCATGGGCCGAAAAGCCCTGTAATTAAAGCATATATGAGGGTATTGATCATATCGCCTACACCCACCCATCCCACTAATGCAGGAAACAGGGTCCGAATTGTAAAGTTGATAGAAATGCTCCGAAATAGGGGGTTCCAGGTACATTTTCTATACGTTAGCCTGGAAGGAGAGGCCCACGCCGAAATGAAGGCGTATTTTGGGGAGCATTTGACCGTTTTCCGTTCGAAACCATTGCTAAAACGATTTATTAGCAATCGTTTGCGCGCTATATTCTGGAATGCTGGATTGTCTTTTTTATTACCCTCCGCATGGTATCGGTATGGCATTGACGACTGGTATCCCAATGGCCTGCAAAAAACTTGCATCGACTTGTCCCAACGATTCAATTTCGATCTGGTCATGTGTGAATACGTGTTTATGTCTAAAGCCCTGAGCTATTTTTCAAACTCTTTTAAAGTGATCGATGCGCACGATCGATTGGGTAACAGAGATGAGATGTTTACGCAAGTTGGTTTAATGCCAGAGTGGTTTTCGTGTACCGAGAGTCAAGAAGCAATAGGACTTAA
>DASUEB010000044.1:0-13049 GCA_036275295.1 Luteibaculaceae bacterium
CCGTTGATTTCGACAAGGAAAACAAAAAGTGATCCCAAAGGAGACGATAGATCAGATCATCAATGCCGTGCGCATTGAAGAGGTAATTGGCGACTTTGTTCAACTGAAAAAAGTAGGCTCCAATTACCGCGGTCTTTCGCCTTTTAAAAATGAAAAAACGCCCTCATTCTACGTTTCGCCTAGCAAGGGCATCTACAAGGATTTCAGCACCGGAAAAGGAGGCAGCGCCATTTCGTTTGTGATGGAGCACGAAAAACTCAGCTACCCCGAGGCACTGCGGTTTTTGGCCAAGCGATACAACATTGAAATCAAAGAGGAGGAATTAACGGCCGAGCAAATTCAAGAGCAGAACGAACGCGAAAGCTTACTGGTCATCCTTCAATACGCCCAACAATTTTTTAGCGACTACCTTTGGGATACCGATGAGGGTAAATCGGTTGGATTGGCCTATTACCGCCAAAGGGGATTTAGCGATGCCACCATCAAGAAGTTCAAACTGGGCTACCATCCCGAAGGACGCGATATTTTTGCGAAAAAGGCCATCGCCGATGGCTATAAGCAGGAATACCTCGAGAAACTGGGCCTGATCAAAAACCGCGAAGGCCGCATCTTCGATTTTTTCCACGGGCGGGTCATGTTCCCCATTCTCAACCTCACGGGAAGACCCATTGGTTTTGGCGGCCGGGTGCTCAAGTCCGATAACAAAGAAATTGCCAAGTACTTCAACTCACCCGAGAGCGAACTTTACAACAAAAGCAAGACACTATACGGTATCTACCAGGCCAAAAGCCGGATATCGCTCGAGGACAATTGTTATTTGGTAGAGGGTTACACCGATGTGATCGCCCTCCATCAAGCGGGAATCGAGAATGCCGTGGCCAGTTCGGGCACTTCGTTGACCACCGAGCAAATTCAGCTCATCAAACGCTTCACCCAAAACATCACCATTTTGTACGATGGCGACGAGGCCGGCATAAAAGCCTCCTTCCGAGGTCTCAATATGATTCTGGAAGCTGGGATGAACGTCAAAGTGGTTCTGTTCCCCGATGGCGACGACCCCGATTCGTACTCGAGAAAGGTCTCCAACGAAGAGCTTAACAACTACCTGCACGCCAATGCCAAAGATTTTATATCCTTCAAAACCGGCGTGCTGCTCAGCGAGAGCGGCAGCGATCCCATTAAAAAGGCAAAGGTAATCCGCGACATCGTTGAGAGCATTGCGCTGGTTCCCGACGCCATCCTGCGCAGCTCGTATGTGCAAACTACGTCGCAATTGCTGCAGATTCAAGAGTCAGTGCTCATCACCGAACTCAATGCCTTGCGGCGCAAAAACGCATCGAAACCCGAGTCCAATGCCCGTTTTAACGACCTTCCGCCCGACCTTCCGCCCGACGACGAGCCCCCGGCATCGATGGGCGACAATACCCAGGTGGCATTCGACTTTACCGAGCGCGAATTGGTCCGACTGCTCATCAACTACGGCAATAGCGACTTCGACTACCACCACACCGACGGCGAAGAGGTGCAAGTAGGCCGTTTGAATGTGCTTGAATTCATTACCAGCACCCTCAATGCCGACGAAATTACCTTCGAAAACCCCTTGTATCAAAGGATCTATCAGATGATCCTCGAAGAGTACCGCGAAAACCCGTTGATGCTAGCCAATCACCCCGAGGATGAAATCCGCGAATTGGTGTCGCAACTGGTTGAAATCAGCTATTCGCTCAGCGAAAATTGGAAAAACAAACACTATATATTCACCGAACTTGAAGAACACCTGCTCGAAACGCTGGTGAAAGATTGTCTTATGGCTTACCTGTTGAAACGCGTGGAGACAGAGATCGACAAACACCGGAAACTAATTGAAAACAGCGACTCGATTGATGAGCAATTGACGCTTATCGCCAAACAAAAAGAACTCGAACGCGTGAAGGTGCGATTGAGTGCCGAGTTAAAAAGGGTGATCCTGAAATAATGAGCATTTTACATTACAATTTCATCGACTTCAACGGATTTAAACTGTCGTTGATCGCTATCATTTGGTTGATTTTACTCTACTTAGGCGTCAACCTCATGCTGCGGATTTTTCGCGTTATGCTGCACCGCAGCTTTGTCAAACGAAACATTGCCGACAAAGGCCGCGAATACACCATTTATTCGCTGGTGCGCTATTTCGTATTTACGCTGGGTTTGTTTATTACCCTTGCCACATTGGGCGTTGAAATAGGCTGGTTGTTCAGCGCGGGTATCCCACTTTTGGTAGGTATTGGACTGGGTTTGCAATCGATATTCAGGGATTTTGTCTCCGGCATCGTCATCATCTTCGAAGGCAGTGTTAAGGTAGGTGATGCCGTTGAGATTGACGGTATTGTGGCCATGGTGCGCAAAATTGAATTGAGAACCAGCAAGGTAGAAACCCGAGATGGCATCTCAATCATCGTGCCAAATTCGAAGATGATCGACGACAAAATCATCAACTGGTCGCACAACAAAAAGGAAACCCGGACCAGCATACGTCTTACGTTGCCCTATAGCGTCGACACGGCATCGTCCCGGCATCTGCTGTATCAGGTCATCATTGCCAATCCGGCGGTATCAAAAATCCGTAAACCCACTGTGCTCCTCGACGATTTTGGCGACCATGGCTTGCAGTTTAGACTTAGTTTCTGGTGCCACGAACCATGGGAGCTCGAAGTTGTTAAAAGCGATATACGCTACGCCTTAGATAAGGCCTTGCGCGAAAAGGGAATAGAGATACCTTACCATCAGCTTGAAATGAAAATTATTAAGTGACATGAATCCAAATATTGAGCAATTAAAAAGCGAGCTCGAACCGCTGCGCCAAGAGTTATTAAACCACCCCTTATACAGCGAACTTAAGTCGATCGACGACGTGTCGGCATTTATGTCGCACCACATCTTTGCGGTGTGGGACTTTATGAGTTTGCTCAAATCGCTGCAGCGCGAGTTTACCTCTGTTTCCATGCCTTGGATGCCTACGCCGAATGCCAAGTTGCGGCGATTGATCAACGAGATTGTGCTGGGCGAAGAGAGCGACCAAGATGAACACGGCGAAACGCTCTCGCACTACGAGCTTTATCGCAAAGCCATGGCCGAAGTGGGTTCTTCTACATCGGCGGTCGACCAATTCCTGGCGCACGTGAGCCGAGGACTTACGGTCGAAGACGCTTTGGCCAACACCCCGTGCAGTCAGTCGGTGAAAACATTCGTCAACTACACATTTTCGGTCATCCATTCGGGTAAAATGCACGCCGTAGCAGGTCTGTTTACCTTTGGACGGGAGGATTTGATTCCCGATATGTTCACCGCCCTGGTAAAAGACTTCGACCGCAGCTCCGGTGGAAAGTTGTCGACCTTTGTGTATTACCTCGATCGCCACATTGAACTCGATGGCGATGAACACGGTCCCTTGGCCATGTTGCTCATCGAAGAACTATGCGGAGACGATCCCATTAAGTGGCGCGAAGTGAGCGAATATTCGCAAAAAGCGCTTCAAGTACGCATTGGCATGTGGGATGGGATTATGCAGGAATTGGAAAACCGTCGCGAAAAATCCGCAACTTTGGTGGGTTAATTCCACCTCCAATGAACGCCGAGGACATCAGAGCCTATTGCCTTTCCAAACCGGGAGTAGAAGAGGGTTTTCCCTTCGACGGGTCCACTTTGGTCTTTAAAGTAGGCGGCAAAATGTTCGCCCTTTTTGATGTAGACCAGTTTAGTGGAGTCAACTTAAAATGCGACCCGGAATGGGCCGTAGAACTCCGCGAACGGTATGCTGGAGTCACTCCAGGATACCACATGAACAAACAACATTGGAATACCGTGGTCATCGACGGCAGTTTTTCGTCTGCCGACCTCATAAAATGGATTGACCACAGCTACGACCTGGTCTTTCGCTCACTTCCTAAAAAGCAACAGTTGCTTATTTCTGCCGTATGAGAGCCCTAAAATTTATTGGTAAGCGATTGTTGTCGTATCTCTTCAGAGGGATGCTGATTTCTATACCCCTAGTGGTAACTGCCTACATAGTGATCACGGTGCTGGGAACCATTGATCACCTGGTACCCAGTGAGCTGTTTGGACGAGAGGTTCCCGGTTTGGGAATATTGAGTCTGTTGCTGTTTTTTATTGTCCTCGGATGGTTGGGCGGCACCTTTATCGCACAGCCGTTGATCAAGTATTTCAACAAATTAATCGATCAAATCCCCCTGGTCAAAACACTGTACAATTCGGTAAAGGACTTCCTATCGGCCTTTGTAGGTCAGAAAAAGAGCTTTAATGTACCGGTATTGATCACCATCGATGGTCATCAAGGCATTCAACAGGTTGGTTTTTTAACCGCCGAGGATCTAACCCCGATGGGGCTGGGCCCCGAAAAAGTTGCGGTTTACGTGCCGCTATCGTTCAGTGTAGCCGGTAACGTTTACATTGTTGATCGATCCAAATGCCAACCGCTGCACACCAAGGCTCCAGACGCTATGAAGTTCGTAGTGTCGGGTGGGGTATCGCAAACCGATAAACACGAGGAGGAACCCGCACATGAGTTATAAGCAGAGCCTTTTTATGCTTCACCTGATCATTCTGATCTGGGGATTCACCGGCATTTTGGGCAAGGTACTCACCGACACCATGTCGCCCGAAGTGCTGGTTTGGTTCCGCATGGCGATTGGAAGTTTGTCGATTTTTTTGTATATTATCCTTTCAAAACCAAGTCCTTGGCCCTCGGGCAAACAAGTGTTGTCGCTGTTTGGCATCGGACTTATCATCGCCATTCACTGGCTGACTTTTTTTGGGTCAATACAGGCCTCAAACGTTTCAATTGCCCTGGCCTGTTTGGCATCGGGATCTCTGTTCACCGCGTTGTTAGAACCACTTTTCTTCCGCAAAGCCATTGCGTGGTATGAGCTGGCGCTAGGACTGGCGGTGCTGGGCGCTCTGTTGTTTATTTTCAAATTTGAAACCAATTACCAAAAGGGCATCCTGCTCAGTGTCCTCTCTGCCTTCATGGCTTCCTTATTCACCGTGCTCAACGCCAAGCAGGTTAAAAAGGTAGACGCCATCAAGGTCAGTGCCTTCGAGATTTCGAGCGGTTTTATTTGGGTTACCCTGTATCTAGCGATTGGCGGACAACTGGCGCTTGATCTCTTCGATATGAACGCCACCGAGTGGGCATCGCTAACCGCTTTGGGTACCATATGCACCGGCTTTGCCTTTGTGATGGGCGTGGTAGTGATGAAAAAACTCAGTCCTTTTACAGTAACGCTGAGCATTAACCTGGAACCCATCTATTCGATTGTGCTGGCATTTGTATTTTTTAACGAGCACAAATACCTCACTCCCGCCTTTTTCATCGGAGCTCTCGTTATTTTAGCCACCGTGATTATCAATGCGTGGGTGAAATACCGAGTACGGGCAAAAGAAGACCTCCAACCAAATTCTGCAACTTCATGAATCACTTCGATCTGGAACAGTTAAAATCCTTCTATTCAACGGTGAACTTGCCTTTTCAACGCTGGGAAACCCGCGCAGTGAAGGTGGGTGATGTAGGCATAGGGGGAAGCAATCCGATCAGGGTGCAAAGCATGACAACCACCGACACCATGGATACCATGGCCACGGTAGAACAGAGCATAAGGATGATTGAAGCCGGCTGTGAATTGATTCGCATAACGGCACCGAGCAAAAAGGAGGCTGAAAACCTTCAGAACATCAAAAACGAGCTGCGCAAACGAGGCTATCAAGCTCCGTTGGTAGCCGACATCCATTTTACACCCAACGCAGCCGAAATAGCGGCGCAGATCGTTGAAAAGGTGCGTATCAATCCAGGGAACTACGCCGACAAAAAGAAGTTTGAGGTCATTGACTATACCGAGGCATCGTATCAGGAGGAGTTGGATCGCATTCGCGAGCGTTTCACCCCATTGGTGCGCATTTGCAAAGAGCACGGAACCGCCATGCGCATCGGCACCAATCACGGCAGTTTGAGCGATCGAATCTTAAGTCGATACGGCGACACCCCGGAGGGTATGGTTGAGAGTGCTATGGAGTTTCTGCGCATTTGTCGCGACGAAAACTACCATGAAATTGTGCTGAGCATGAAGGCCAGCAATACACTGGTGATGGTGCAAGCCTACCGACTGCTGGTAGCAACCATGCGGGCGGAACAGATGAACTATCCGCTTCACCTCGGCGTTACGGAGGCTGGGGAGGCCGAGGACGGCCGAATAAAAAGCGCGGTGGGCATCGGCACCCTCCTTCACGAGGGAATTGGCGATACCGTGCGGGTTTCACTCACCGAAGATCCCGAATTTGAAGCTCCGGTGGCTCGGAAACTGGTAGAGCAATTGCCATTGCATGCCCCTGCTGCCAAAGCAACACCGCTCGAGCCCGCGGTTTCTCCATTTGCCCACTCCCGCCTCGAGACGGCATCGGTGGGTCATGTGGGCGGAAAACACGTGCCTATCGTTGTGGCCACCCGCTCGCTGGGTGAATGGAAGGCAGCCTCGCTGTTTCCATACGGCTATCAGTACTCTGTGCCCCTCGATAAATGGAATATCCATGATCAAGCCATCGATTGCCTGTATACGGGTCAGCACGTCCTCGATTTTGAAATACCGGGCACCTTATCGGTTTGGATCGACTATGCCGCCTGGAGAACGTCCGATAAACCGCGGGAGCGCCACTATCCGGTGCTAAGCCTAAGCGATTGGAAAAATCACGGCGGTGGAGAGCTGCCACCGGGCTGGATTCTTCGCCTCTCGGTTCAAGATGTGGTACAAACCGATGTGTTAACCAACCCACACAACGCAATCCTTTGGCTCGATATTCCAGCCGAAAATCCCATAGCGCAGAGCAAAAACGCCATTGCGCGGATTAAATCGATGGGTGTCCTTCAACCCATTGTAGCGGTTTGGTCTTCTCGGGAGACCGATGAAGAATCGTTCATGCTAGAGTCGTCGGTTGTACTGGGCTCGCTGCTTATTGATGGATTGATTGACGGGGTTATGCTGCACAACGACGGCATACGGGCTCAGTTGGTCAATCAAATTGCTTTTGGTATCTTGCAAGCCGCTAGAACGAGGATCTCGAAAACCGAATATATTTCGTGCCCTTCTTGCGGACGTACTTTGTTTGATTTACAAGAGACCACCGCCCGCATTCGAGCCAAGACCGATCACCTGAAAGGCATCAAAATTGGCATCATGGGCTGTATCGTAAACGGACCGGGTGAAATGGCCGATGCCGACTACGGTTATGTGGGTGTGGGAGTTGGTAAAATCAACCTGTACAAAGAAAAAACAGTGGTTAAAAAAAATGTCCCGACCGAGTCAGCAGTTGATGAACTCATCAACTTGATCAAGGAACACGGCGACTGGATTGAGAAAAATACGGAATGAAAAAAATCATCGAATGTTGTGTGTGGTCATTGGCTTTTCTGCCGTTGACAAGCCTTGCGCAACAATTCGAGGATACAGCGGGCAAGGACAACGAGCGCTATTTAGCCGTTCTATTCCCTAAACCAGAACCCGCTGAAGGCCCTGCCTCAAGTAGGGCCGATGTCAGTTATCTCACGGCAGCGCGAGAAACCCTGGTGACGTTTTCCAGTCAATATGTCGGTTTAGGATATCGATATGGCGGCACCAGTGGAGCCGGGTTCGACTGCTCGGGTTTTACACGGCATATTTTTGAGCAAGTGGGCATTGCCCTTCCTCATTCATCGGCGGCTCAGGCCAATACAGGTGAGCTCGTTCCCGAGGGCGAGGTGCAGGTAGGCGACTTGGTTTTTTTCAAAGGAGGCAATCGAAACTCGCCTCGCGTGGGCCATGTTGGCATGGTTTGTGAAGTGCTTCCCGAAGGCCGATTCAAAATCATTCACAGCACCAATCACGGCGGAGTCATGATTGAAGACCCCATGCAAAGCGCCTATTTTAGACCTCGATTTTTGTTTATTCGACGGGTGTTGAAATGAGGCCTCCCGATAGCGGAGAAGATGGGTTTTCAGCGATTTTTTATGTAGTTTATAACCGCCTGATCACAACCATTGATGTATTTCGGTGAGGGCTAAGTCGGTATTCCAATTTATTTCTGGCAACCCATTTATATCGAGAAATTGATCAACCCTTTCGGTTGCGCTTACTTTTTCATCGAACTTAACCGGAATCCCGTCTTTTTGAGGGTTCTTACAAGCGTTGCAGTAAATTCCCCTGGGGTTGAATTTTCTATGGCCGTATCGATGCTACCATGTAAGAACCGTTTCTCCAAGATTTGCATCTATGCAAGGTGTATACCAAGGAACTCCAATGACTGATGCAAAAAAAAACCGCCTCATTGGAGGCGGCTTTTCTGTTACTTCGGAGTTCGTTTCGACTTGCCTTTCGCATCGTCGTCTTTTTTGTCTTTTTTATCCTTTTTGTCTTTATCAGACTTGTCGTCTTTTTTATCTGATTTTTTGTCGTCGTCAGCCGATTTTTTGCCCTTTTTCTTGCTGTCTTTATCGGCGTCTTTACCGTCAGATATTTCGATTTTAGACTCTACTTTTTTGTCCTTTTCAGTCGCTTTGTCGTCATCTTTGTCTTTCGACTTCTTGGATTTATTGCTATCTGACTTATCCTTTTTGCTTTTCTTGTCTTTCTTCGATTTTTCGTCCTCACCTTCAATAGAGCTGGATGAATAGATAGCTCCTTTGTCGGTGATTTTAATGGTTCCCGCGTCTTCGTTTAGCAGCGATTCGGGTAATTCGGCACCCATCATTTCCTTGGGTACATTTTCGTCGACTACCACGCTGTTTTTGCCTTTTTCGGTTTTATTTTCCTTGGCAGCTTTTTCAGCGGCTTTGAGCGAGTCAGCTATCGCACCAGCGATCTCACCGGTTGGGTCGTTGAGGTCGAATGAGGCAGGAAGGAGTAATCCAAGAGCGAGGTCTGTTTCGCCGCGGCCCCAATCGGGCTCAGCTACAAATTTACCTTGAGGGCGATCTTGAAATAACAATTTGGCGCTGCGATAGTACCGTAGGGTTTGTTTTTTCCCGGCTTCGCTGGTATCACTTTCCGACCAAAGACCCCTTAGGTAGTAATATCTTGGATTTCCTTGATCCAAGCGGTAGGCCTCGCTGAGGTACCAGTTAAAATCTTCTTTGTACTTGGTTTCGCGTTTGGCAGGATCTACGGCCATGCGCATCTTAAGCATCCAAGTTCTCAACAGATACAGTTCAACATTTTCTTTGATGAACATTTCAGCTCGGTTGATTAGGCGCTCGGCTTCGTCCAATAACTCGTCTTTGTTGGCAACGGAATCCAACTCTGCTTTTCTGATGTTGGCAAGGGCCTCCCAGTAGTAGCCGCGCCATTCGCGTGGATATTTTTCCGATATTTTTTTAAACGTGGGCAGCACAGCGGCGTAAGCCACGGCACCAACCGAGTCGATGGTAACCAAAAGCGGACCAATTTCTTTTTCGAATTTGGGATCCACCTTGTATGGGTCAAAACCACCGGCTTGCAGGTTTAACACCACACAAACGGTCAGAATTAGGGTAAGAATGCCTTTCATCAGATGAGCTAATCGCGCGTAAAATTAACAATTTGAAACTACAAATCGACGCTATGCCAAATTTAAGGCGATTTGATCACATTCCCGTCATTTGGTCAGATTTAATCCGAATCGCCCCAATCTTCGGTACCAATGCACCAATGGAATGTAGTTTTTACCAGATGATGCCTGACATTAATTCTTTCTGAGCGAAACATCGATTGGGCTTTGGGCCCATAAAAATCTAAGTCATGATGCGTCTTCTGCTGGCTCTTCGATGGGCAGCCCCTCTAATTCGCTCATCAGGCTGTCTTTCAGAAGCATGAATCGGGCTTTTTCAGCGGCAGAAATCGGGGAGTAATTCACGTATTTTTCGCGGAGGTGATTTACCTGCTTGCCGTTTTTCCAATACCTAAAACACACGTGAGGACCTGTCGACAAACCCGTGCTACCTACGTAGCCAATAACTTGGCCCTGATCAACTTTTGCACCAGGGCGGATGCCTTTTGCAAACTTGCTCATGTGCAAGTATTGGGTTACAATCTTGTCGTTGTGTTTGATTTTGACGTAGTTTCCGTTGAACGAGGTATACCGGGCTTCACTAATCACCCCTGGACCCACAGCCAAAATTGGGGTACCCTTAGGAGCTGCGTAATCGGTTCCCAGGTGCGCTTTGAATCGTTTCTGAACGGGGTGGAATCGTTTCAGGGTATAGCCGGAAGTGAGTCGGCCGAACTTGAGGGGTGATTTCAAGAACGATTTTTGCTGGCTAAGACCTTTTTCGTCGAAATACTGCGCCTTGCCCTTGGAATCGAATCGAAAGGCAAAGTAGTCCTTGCCTTCGTGGTTAAACTGAGCGGCAATGATTTTTTCAATCCCTACGGCTTCGCCGTCGACAATTTTTTCTTCAAAAATGATTTTGTAGAAATCTCCGCTGTGCACTCGGTAGAAATCAATAGAGGTGGCGAAAATCTCTGCCAATTCCACAGCCGTCTGGGCGCTGAGATTATTCTCGGTCATCGAACCAAAGAGGCTGCTGTTGACCACGCCGGTTGCTTCGCGGCGAACCACCTTCATTTCCTTTTGTCCGGTAATGATGGCTGGCTCCTCACGCGTGAAGTCGTAAATAACATAATTTACGGCATCAATCTCGTAGATAAGGTATTTCAGGATATTTGAAGATGCCGTTTCCTTGTAAACTACCCGATAGGGTTTGCCCTGCACAAAGCTGCGCACATTGAACAGGGGTTTAGAGAGCTGGGAGAGTTTGAATACCTGATCGAAGGTAATTTGAAAAGGGGCCAGCATATCGGCAAAAAACTCGCCTTTGCCAATGATTTTTTCTTCAACAGTAAACGGATCCACCCGCAAGCCGTACATGTATTCGGGTGGACCGGGTTTGAGCGCTGCTTTCTGATTGGCGGCAATCATGGCCTCTAAGGCCTGTTCTTCCTCGATTTTTTTATTCCGAACATAGGAGGTCAACGTGATCACACCCGTTACTGCGAGTGCTATCGCCCCTATGCTTATCCATTTCTTTTTGGTAACCCTGATCATTCCTTGCTTTCTGCTTCAAAGTTAATGGAACAAAAGGGGGTAGTCGATTCATCGCATCGGAAGTTATTCACGACTTTTTCCCCAATGATTGATTTCGTTTTGATCCCATAATGTTGGGTAAAACACCCTCAATTGAAAACGGGGCGGAAGGTATTTCTGCCAGTTGGTTCCTCCAGTAGCCGCAATGTCGGCTGGTGATTGTTGCAGGTACCTCACAGCCGATTTATAATGCATCAGCGGCCAGTTGACATTGACCGACAAATCGAGCAATCGGAGTTCAATTTGCAGTTCGTCGGCGGCATCGGAGAGATCGAGATGGGGTTGGCATACGGTCCATAGATTCCGCCCTGAAAGTTGTTTGGAGAGCGCAATCAGGGTTTGCTCATATTTCTCTTCGAATTGGAGCAGCGTGAGGGTTTTTTTGCCGGTGGCTAGCTCGGTCGCACCTTTTTTCCAATAAATACGCTGGTAAAGGTCTTCAATTCGCTCCTGGCCTGTCAGCTGTTCGCGTGAATCTTTTTCTACCAGATTCCTTAGATCGGTGCTGTAAATTTCAATCATTCGGTATTGAACCGATTGAAAGCCGCTCGCGGGTAGAAGCGCCATGCGGAACTGTAAAAACTGGTTTTTCTCCATGCCATCGACCATCACTTCAAAAGAAGAAATCAAGGCCTTGAAATAAGCATTGATTCGCTTGATTCGATCAATGAGCCACGATTTTTCAGGCTGGTGAGCATCAATGATTTGCTCCATTTCGTGCAGCGCAAGCTTGAAATAGAGTTCGGTGATCTGATGATACATGATAAAGATCTTCTCATCAGGGAATTTCGTGCGCGGATTCTGAAGGGTAAGCAGGGTGTCCAGGTGGATGTAGTCCCAATAGGTCAGGTATTCCGAGTGAAGGAGCCCGTCGAGGTAGGAACCGAGTTGCTGGCCGCTTGCAGAGAATTTCTTCTCCAGTAATTCCAGCTTTTCAAGCATTTCTGGTGTAATCATGTTCAGGATGGATGTGGGATCATTTGGGTTGGCGGCAAGTTATTTAATTTTTGCCACCGGATGAGCCAAACCTTTGGCCGATGTGAGCTCCATTTTGATAGAACCCACTAAAACCTCGGCCTTTGCCAATACCAAAATTTTGTTGTCGTCGTCGCTGATGTAAACCACCAAATCGCCCTCATCCTTGAAGATGCGCCCTCGTTGAACAACGGGTACAAATTTCAGGCAGCGGTATGTACCTGTTCTAATACTCACATTTTCGCGCCCTACATACTTGATTTTTTGAGTCCAGACCTCGTCGTCGATGAAGGTGGTTACGCTTAAAATGTCTCCGGGTTTGGCATTGCGCATGTCAAAGGTGCGGGCATAATAAAAAGCCGACAACATATCTTGCGCATAGTCGGGTGTTTCAAACTTCTTGCCAGCGCCGTTGTTCACATAGTTCCGGTGCTGGTAAAACACGTAGTCCTGCGCTATTTTGTATCCGCCCTCGTCCACCCTGCGGTAAAACATCCACGGGTATACGCCGTGGGCATCGATGTAGCTCTCGTATCGGTCGCGCACTTTGAAGAACCAATTAAAAGCTCCGTTGGTTTGCCCTGTTCCTATAATGCGCAACAGCGATTGTCCGAAGGCTTGTTTTTCGGTAGACTCAACTTTCAGAATGGCTGTTCCGGCATTGATGGGCCCATAGTGAAGCACGTAAGCTACTTCCTCTCCGGGTTTAAAAGCATCGTACTTGATTCGGCGCAATTGACTCGGACTGTCTCCTTGCGCCCAAGAGGTTGGCAATAAGGCAATTATTGCAGCGGTGGTTAAAACAATCGTTCTCATACCTGATGCTATACAAATTCTGTTCCAAGTTAGAACACCAGGTTGACAATCTTATGCGGGACAACAATAATTTTCTTTACCGCCTTGCCTTCCAGATACTTGGCTGTTGCCTCGTT
>DASUEB010000045.1:0-3922 GCA_036275295.1 Luteibaculaceae bacterium
GCTTCCTCACCCAAGATCGAAGAGTTAAATTCATTTTTGTGCGCGGCAAGTAATTTGGCAGATGCCATAGCTTCCAGCAAAGAGGGGTTTGTACCACCCACGCTATGGCCATGGAAATAAATTCGACTGTAATATCGCAGGTTGTTCAATAGCTCCATGTGGTAGATCGCGCCAAGGAAACGGATTTGAGGTACCGCTCGAAACTTGTTTTGCAGGTACTGACCAAATCGATTGCCCGCATTGCCCACCACCAAAAACGGAACTTGACTATTCGCCATCGCAACGCCGTCAAGGATGATTTCAATGTTGTTTTCTGGCTCCATTCTGGCTATTAGCATATCATAACCCTCTGGCTCAACCCCTAATGAAACAATGGCTTCTTGATCAGGGGTACGGAATACCTCTGCCCCGTAAGGAATATAGGTAGACTGAGCCTGATACTCGTTTAACAGGTAATTTTGAATACCAATAGAATCGCTCACCAAGAAATCACTGGTACGAACCGCCCTTTTTTCAGCCCATTTAAGGAATCGCTGAACCTTGGCGCTGTATTTGCTTCTTTTCCACTCCAGTCCATCCATGTTGGTCACCACAACAGCATCTGAAGGATACAAGTGCGACCAAATACTTGAACTGGTGTAGCCCAACTGAAGGAGAATATCAAATCCTCTTTTTCGAGCATCGATGAAACAAGACAGGTCATAAAAGAACTGACCCGCTGTGCCAATTTTATCCTCTGGATCCCAGCAATGAATCAATTGTACCCCATTAAAAGTTGTTTGCTGGTAGGGATGAGCTTTACTGCAGTAACAAAAAACATCGTGTCCTCGCTCAACGAGACCCACAGATAGATATTCGGCGAATTGCTCAAATCCACCATAGTGATTTGGTATACCTCGAGTACCCAAAATACCTATCTTCATGGTTGTGTTGCTAAATTGTTCATAATCACCTTGGCAGTAGACAGCCAATCGTATTCTTTCTCAACGTAGGTCTTGCCGTTGTCACCAATAATCCGACAAAAATCCGTGTTCTGCAAAATTGTATCCAGTTTGTTGCGAAGATCATTCACGTCCTCACTTTTAAATAGGAAGCCATTTTTTTGATCTTGAATTACCTCCCGGTTTGCAGGCAAATCACTGGCAAGAACGGGAATTCCGTAGCTCATAGCCATGATAAGCACTCCGCTTTGATAGATTTTGCGATACGGAAGAACCACCACATCAGCAGCTTTAAACAACAAGTCGCGCTCTGAATCTGGAATAAACCTCAATCGAAGATCCAGTTTGTCTGAATTCCATTGCTCGATCCACTTTTGATAGGGTTCCCACTCGGTTCGCCAACACCTACCTGCCACTATGAGCTTGTATCGATCCTGTTTTATCCCTGCCTCCAAGAGTATGTCCAGACCTTTCACCTGCTTAATCTGTCCAAAGAATAGAACCAACGGCTCTTCTTCTTCATAACCCAGTGCTATTCTTGCCTCATTTCTATTTGCACCCGTGGAAATTTGAGATATGAAATTCCCGTGTTTTATCTGCTCTGTCTTTGCAACCACCTCTACACCTAAGGCTGAAACAAAAAGCTCCCGAGAGTATTCATTCATCACAAAAACGCGGTCAGCCCAATTTTTGAAAATGATCTTTCTGAACCATCGTGAGTCTCCAGTAAAACCCTCGACATCGTGAAGTATGATGTGTATTTTTCGACCCAACAATTTAAGTACCCCAAAAATCACAAATTCTTTCAGGCCCGTTTCAAAACTGTGCAGTAATACCAGACGCTGTCGATTTCGAACTATTGCCAAAATGGCCCAAAAATGACCCGCAATAAATCCTCGTGCTTTTTGAAAAGTGTTTGATTTTTTCTCTGTTGGAAAAGTAACGTTATACTTGGCTTTACCCTCAAGTGCGAAATTACTGTAAACCTCTGTAAACAAACCGAGTTCCGCCAGAGCCTCAGCCAAATTGGAGGTATAATAATCCATGCCGGCTTTAGTGCCCACATGGTCAATTATGGCTAAGGAACTCATGACTTTTTTGATTATTGGGATTCAAATGTAAGCCAAGTGCCATCATCGGAAGTACTATGCTCAGCAGGTTAAATGCATTTTCCGAATATACCGATACGATTAATTGAGCTATAATGATCCAAAACAAGTACGAATTTTGCTTTAGCACCTTTCGCAAAAAATACCACCAAGCATAAAGCCAACCCGCAGTGCCTATAACTCCGATCTGTCCGATCACGGCACCAAGATAGGTGTCGAAAATTTGGGGATGAAAATGCGTTCCAAACATTGCGGCTATATTCCCCGTTTTCCCACCTCCATAACCAAATACGGATAAGGAGATCAATGCATTTTCTAATCCCATTTGATGCATTTTTATTCCCGGGTGGAAAAATGTGCCGATGTATACAATGACAGGAAGCAACAAGAGCATAAATACCCTAAATCGCAAAGCAATAAATCGGTTGGGAACAAAAATCCAAAGCAAAATGATAGCCTGAAGAATGGCGCCTTTGCAGAAGGTTAATAACAAGGCAATCGCCATAACCCCAATTTTCCATCGACTCAAAGATGTTGTAAAGTAAAGATAGAACAGGCCAAAAACGAGCATGTGTCCCAGGTTAATAGGATCAAACACAACCGATACCATTCGAGGGATGTCTCCCATGATGGGTTCGACCCATTGACTGGGTACTCCTGTTCTGTGCATGATACCGCCTTTCATTTCTGCATAAACCTGAGTGAACGCAAACCAAGAATCGGGTAGAAGAAACAGCACAAAACCAATAAGGGTTATGGAAATAACCAACCTTTCTACCAATTGATTGAACTGATTTACAGTGTACCCCCTTACACTAGCTCCATATCCAAAGGCGAGGAAAACAAACGGGTACAACATTTGACGGACTCCAGCCAATCGGGCCGAAAAAGTAGCGTTAGAAACTACCAAACCAACCGCCAGATAGAGGGTTAATGGTAAAAGTCCACCGAGCAGAAAATACAGCGGTTTGGAGCTAAAAAGACCAATTGCCGTTGAAGCCAAAAGTACAAATACGAAAAAGTCCTTGAGATAAATTACGCCAATCCATTCCGGGTATGTGCAAAGTAGAAAGGCAATGAGAGGGTTTAGCGCAAATAATGCTACCGTGGAAACTTCCAGAATTCGATTGAAAGCCAAAGTGTAGGGATTTTTTAGGTAATTCTCGCTGAGAGTGAGAATGAACAGAACATCGAATCATCCATCCCTCAAGCCGCAAAGTTAGATTTTAGATTCAATGTTTAACCACCTGACACTACAAAGTCAACCAGCTGTTTTTCAGCCATTGCCTGCTTTGTATTATACGACTCCAAATAGGTTCGGCATGCTTCAATAGCTGTGTGTGCTGAGTGCAGGTTAATAACCCTCTTGAGTTGATGGATGAGATCTTCCCTAGAATGGAAGACATGTATCGCCAGTTGATCGACTTCAAGACCCTCGACCCCAGCTGGAGCGGAAAGCAACCATTTACCGTGAGCGATAGCCTCTAAGCTCTTAATTTTAAGCCCCGTACCAATCATCATCGGATTAATTACGGCATTCATTTGAGCGTAGGCTTCTGCTGTAGTTTTAACCCGACCTAAAACCCGAACCCCGTCAGTGGGTTGAACAAACCTTGAAATCCCACCTGCAATCACTAACTCCAGGTTGGGAAATTCGTTGCGCAAGACAGGCCAGTTTGCCGACAAGAGTTCTTTCAATGCCTGTTGATTGATTCTATTGTCAGAGGCAAAAAAACCCAGCGTAAACTTGGATGGTCCTTCCACGGGTGTAAATTCAAATGGAATACCCAAGGTCATAGTTTTAACACCACCTATCCGCAAGAAATAATCCCTTTCATGGTCTTGCAATGCCAGAATCAATTGCGCGCGCTT
>DASUEB010000046.1:0-14273 GCA_036275295.1 Luteibaculaceae bacterium
GCCCTGCAAATCCAGCTCGACGACACCTTGCCCGGAACGTACGTGTTAGACTCAACGGGCGTCAATTCAGCTTGGTATTTTACCGACTCAGCCGACTACATCTCCAAAGGGCGGTCTAATGCAACGGGATCTATCACCATCACCCGATACGACTCTCAAAATAAGGTCTTGGAAGGTTCATTCGACCTGGTTTTGGTCAACAGCTTCACGGGGAGTAGCATCACGATCGAAGACGGAATTTTCAAAAAAGTTGAGTTCGGCCCCATAATGCCCTTATCAAACGGCGACACCTTATTTTTGGGCTATTCCAAGCTGGGAGCTAATCAAGGCGTGTTTTATTGGTTTGCCAATCCAACCTCGGGACTGATGAGCAGGCGGTTTTTGTACCGATCACCGCTGTTTAGAGGAGGAAAAAACACCTGTTATTTCCCAGCAAGCCAAGAGTATATTGCGTTCCCAGACTCAGGAAACGGCATCATCATTAACGGGCGCACAGGAGCTGAAAACTTGGTTTTTGGCACTGCTGGTTCGAGTTCACCCGTAAGGATTCTCAACGACTACTTCCGTTACGAGCGAAACAATCGAGTTGGACTCGTTAGGTTCTCGCCCAATAACGGGGCTTATCAAGACAGCATAACCACTGATACCATCTTCCCAAATCCTTTTCAAACGACCAATGGAAGCGAAATTTATCAGTGTAATGGCAATCTTCTTTATGTGGTAAATCCAAGCAGCAGAACTCGGCAAACCCTTTCGTTAACGCCCTTTGTAATCTGCGCATTAGAATACGAGCAAAGCAACAGACTGCTTGCGGTTAAATTAGAAGCGGGCGTGTTTCAACTGATTCGCATTACCCTATCGGGCACCTCTTCTACGCAAACGGTTTTAGCCAGTTTCTCTGGACTGCCCGGTACCGGTTTCAAATCGTTTTCCGGAACCTATAAAGCCAATACGCGAGAATTCATCTTTGTGGTAAATGGCACCACAGAGGTGAAAGGCGCCCGATACAAGGTTGCGCAGAACACCCTAAGTTACATTTCTTTCCCAGAGGCCACCATAGAAGGGATAGAGGCAATTTATTAACGCTGGCCAGGCGTATAAAAACGCTCTCAGCCCAGCTGAAGAGGAACGAAGACAACATCACTCCATAAAAAAACACCTTTGCGGGCCTGTTGAGCCGTCGAAAGGTGTTTTTTGTGTTTGGGGACAGGGTCTTTACGACCTCGTTAAGGCTATTAGGCTTTTTCTAATACCGCGGCTATGCCGGGAAGTACAATACCCTCAAGCGACTCGAGCATGGCGCCACCGCCGGTGGACACATAACTCACCTGATCGCCTAGATTAAACTGATTGATTGCGGCTACGCTATCGCCTCCGCCCACTAGGGTGAAAGCAGCGTGTTTTTGGGTGGCCTCTACCAATGCTTTGGCAACGGCAATCGTTCCGCCTGAAAAGTTGGACATTTCAAAAACGCCCATCGGTCCATTCCACAGAATGGTTTTCGACGAAGTGATCACCCGCGTGTAGGTCTCAATGGTTTCTGGCCCGATGTCGAGTCCCAGCCAACCGTCGGGGATTTGGTCAATGGCGCATATCTGGGTTTGGGCGTCGTTAGAGAATTGATCGGCAATGAGCGTATCGGTTGGCAAGTGCAATTGAACACCCATTTGCTCGGCCTTCTCCATGAGGCTTAGGGCCAGTTGCATTTTATCGGGCTCCACCAGCGAGTTGCCCGTTTTACCTCCACGGGCTGTAATAAACGTATACGCCATACCCCCGCCAATGATCAGGTGGTTGACCTTGGAAAGCATGTTTTCGATGATGGTAATTTTGGAGGAAACCTTGGCGCCACCAATAATGGCAGTTACGGGCGACTCACCGCTATTCAGCACCTTGTCGATGCTATTTACCTCCGCCTCCATGAGGTATCCAAATAACTTTCTTCCGGGGAAATACTGGGCCATGACGGCAGTTGATGCATGGGCGCGATGCGCGGTACCAAAAGCGTCATTTACATATACATCGCCGAGCGAGGCCAATTTTTGGGCAAATTCGGCATCGCCTTTTTCTTCCTCGCTGTAAAACCGCAAATTCTCAAGCAGAACTACATCGCCGGCTTGTGCCGATTGGCAAATGCGCTCGGCTTCCGATCCAATGCAATCGGGAGCAAAATGAATCGATTTACCCAGCAGTTTTCCCAAATGGCTAACCAAATGGCTGAGCGAAAGAGAGGCGTCCGCTCCTTTGGGTCGTCCCAGGTGAGACATCAATATGGCGACACCCCCATCAGAAATGATCTTTTGGATGGTGGGCAATGCAGCTTTGATTCGGGTGTCGTCGGTGATGTTAAATTGGGCATCCATTGGGACATTAAAATCTACGCGTACCAGGGCCTTTTTACCGGCAAATGAAAACTGATCAATCGACATGATTCTTTGCTTTGAATTGGATGGCAAAAGTAGGTTTTATTTGTCTCAATCGGTTACCTTTGGCCCAATTCAAAACGTTTGAATGCAGTTTAAATCGGTCATAGGTCAATCCGCCCTGAAGGGCGTTCTGCTGCGTAATGTGCAGCAGGGACGCATCAGTCACGCCCAGCTTTTTGCAGGGAGCGAAGGCTTTGGCTCTTTGGCGCTGGCTTTGGCCTACATCAGCTACGTTTTGTGCGAGAATCCGGGTGAGGATGACAGCTGCGGACAATGTTCCTCCTGTCTAAAAAACGCCAAGTTTGCCCACCCCGATGTGCACTACACTTTTCCTTTTATTGCCGCTCATCCGGGCGACGATTGCTCCCAGTACTACAAGACATGGCGCGAAATGCTCGCCTCCAGTCCGTATATTGAGCTCGATCATTGGCTCGATGCGCTGGGTGCCGAAGGAAAACAAGCAGCGATCAACAAAAAGGAGGCCTCGCGAATTGCAGCGGTAAATGCCCTAAAGGCGTATGAGGGGCGTTATAAAATAACTCTCATCTGGAAACCCGAATTATTGCACGCTTTTGGAGCGAATGCCCTGCTTAAATTGATCGAAGAGCCACCCGAAAACACCCTGTTTTTACTGGTTTCGGCCCAAACGGAAGACATTCTGCCCACCATTTTGTCGCGAACACAGCGATTCCAGGTGCCGCGCATTGAACAGCGCGATTTGGTGGAAGCCCTTCAAAATCAATTTAATGCAAGCCCAGAAGTAGCGATAAAGACCGCCAATATGGGCGAGGGGAGTTTTTTGGCCTGCGCCGAATTACTGTCAAAAAGTGAATCCGCTTTGCATATCTTTGAAGACTTTCGGCATTGGATGCGAATTTGCTACGGCAGAAAGGTATTTGAGATTGGCGACTGGGTAGAAAAGGTAAGCAAATCGGGGCGAGAGAATATTAAACAATTCCTGCAATACGGCTTGTTAATCGCTCGCCAGTGCATCAATTACAATTACCTTGGCGAAGATGCCCTTCAAGTGTTGGGCGAGGAGCGAGATTTTGTAATTAAATTCAGTCCGTTTATCAATGAACGAACAGTGATTGATTTTTCGGACCATCTAAACGCGGCCTACCACGATGTAGCTCGCAATGGCAATGCGCGAATAATCTTACTCGATTTATCGTTTAAGGCTTTCGTGCTTTTTAAAAAATAAAAGAGATATGGGTTGTAGCAGTTGCTCAGTAAAAAACGCAGATGGAACCCCTAAGGGGTGTAAAAATAATGGTGCTTGTGGAAATTGCGGATGCAATAAACTCACCGTATACGACTGGCTAGCCAACATGGAATTGCCCATGGGGCACAAGCCTTTTGATATTGTTGAGGTCCGATTTAAAAACAGCCGCAAGCAATTTTTTAAGAACACCACCAACCTGCAACTACAGGTAGGTGACGTTATCGCTGTAGAGGGATCTCCCGGAGTAGATGTGGGCATTGTCTCGGTTTCAGGCGAGTTGGTTAAACTGCAAATGCAAAAGCACGACGTGCGCCCCGAAAGCGACGAGGTAAAAAAGGCCCTCCGGAAAGCCAATCAGAAAGACGTGAGTCTCTGGCAAGAAGCCCGTATGGCTGAAGAAGGAACCATGTTGCGGGCCCGCGAAATTGCATCTGAGCTGGGTCTTCGAATGAAGATCAGCGATGTGGAGTATCAGGGCGACAAGGCAAAGGCCACGTTTTACTACACAGCCGACGACCGAGTGGACTTCCGAGAATTGATCAAGCGATTGGCTGATGAATTTAAGGTGCGAATTGAAATGCGGCAAATTGGCGCACGCCAAGAAGCCAGTCGGGTAGGAGGAATTGGATCTTGCGGGCGCGAACTGTGCTGCACCACCTGGCTTACTGATTTTAGAACAGTGACCACCGGTGCAGCCCGCTATCAACAACTCTCCCTCAATCCGCAAAAACTGGCTGGCCAATGCGGCAAACTCAAGTGCTGTCTGAATTATGAGCTAGACATGTACATGGAAGCCGTAAAAGATTTTCCCGATACCGACGTAAAATTGCGCACCAAAAGGGGTATCGCCTCTCACTTCAAAACAGACATTTTCAAAAAAATGATCTGGTATGTATACGACGGCGAACACGGCATCAATCCCATCGGTCTGAAAGTGGATCAGGTTAAAGACATCATCGAGAAGAACAAACAAAACATATTTCCTGAGGATCTTAAAGAGTTTGAATACGTATCCCCACAGCAAAAAGCCGCAGCGCTTGAGCCGGTGTACGCCAAACTAGATAACCAAGACAGCGTTACGCGATTTGACAAAAAGAAAGGCGATCGAAACAAACGCCCGCAAAATCGCAACCGTAATGATCGAGCCGAGCGAACCGATCAACAGCGCAAGCCAGATCAACAGCGCAAGCCAGATAACCGCAACGCACAGCAGCGCCGACCTCAGCAAAAACCTGCTGAAGGGGGAGACGCGGCCGCCAATAATCAGAACAAACCCGCTGGCGACAAGCGCAACAACCAAAACAACCGCAACCGAAACAACCGTCGACCCAACCCAGGTAACAATGAACCAAAATCGTAGTTTATACCTCTGCCTATGCTGGATGGTAGCCCTCTTGGGCTGTTCGTCAGGGTCTATCGTTCAGGATAAATTCACCATTGACGACGCCGAGTGGCACATGGATGAGGTATTTACCTCGCAGTTTGTGGTCACCGATACACTTACGCCGTATGACTTCTTTCTCAACGTGCGAAACGGGGGGAATTATCCCTATGCCAACCTACACGTTTTTGTAACTACCATGTATCCCAATGGAAAGAAGGCGATAGATACCGTAAATTGTCCGCTGGCCGATAAACAGGGCCGTTGGCTGGGTTCGGGCTTGGGCGATGTGCTCGACAGCAGAATTTTGTATCGCTACAACAAACCGTTCCCAATGAGCGGTAAATACACCATTACCCTGCAGCACGCCATGCGCGACACCCTTCTACCGGCCATCTTGAACATGGGTCTCTCAATAGAAAAAACAACCGATTGATGGAAAGCCTCAGAAAACTGCTTACCCCGCCTAAAAAACACCAGAAAAAACTCAAATGGCTATGGTACGCTTTCGCAGCGCCATTTGTTTTCATTGCGCTCATGTTGATTTGGGCGTTTTTCAGTGATCTGCCCTCACTGCAGGAACTCGAGAATCCCAAAAGCAACCTGGCCACTGAAATCATTACTGCCGATGGCCAAATTATGGGCCAATATTTCCGCGAAAACCGCGTCAATGTGGCGTACAAAGATCTCAACCCCAATTTGGTAAATGCGTTGATAGCTACCGAAGATGAGCGATTTTACGAACATAGCGGCATCGATATCAAAGCGCTTTTCAGGGTGGTTAAGGGGGCTATTACGGCCAATAGCAGTCAAGGCGGGGGATCAACCATTACTCAACAATTGGCCAAGATGCTGTTCACCGAAAAACCGGCATCGAATATTGCCCGGGTAAGTCAAAAATTCCGAGAGTGGATCATATCGGTCCGTCTTGAGCGCAGATACACCAAAGAGGAGATCATAACGATGTACCTCAATCGATTCGACTTCGTCAATAACGCGGTTGGAATCAAATCGGCGGCTAACGTCTATTTCAATAAAACACCCGATCAGTTGAACCTAGAGGAATCGGCTATGCTAGTAGGAATGGCCAAAAACCCTGCGCTGTTCAATCCGCGTCGCCGTATCGAGGCCACCCGCCAACGTCGCAACGTAGTCCTCTACCAGATGAAACGAAACGGCTATATCTCTGAAGAGCAATTCGAAAAATCGAAAAACAAGCCCATTCAACTCGATTTCCAATTGGTGGATCACAACCAGGGTTCGGCGCCTTATTTCAGGGAGTACTTGCGCAAAACGGTTTCCGATCTGTTGCTCGAGAAAGACGCGTTAGGCAACTACAAATACCTCAATCCGGAGACCAATCAACCGTTTAATATCTACAAAGACGGATTGAAGATCTACACCACCATCGACAGCAGGATGCAGGAATACGCCGAATACGCCGTGGGTCGTCACATGTCGGAGTTTAACCAACCCGAATTTTTCAAAGATTTAAAAGGCAAGAAAAACGCGCCATTCGACTATCGGGTAAGCCAAGAAGATATCGATCGAATCATGGAAATGGCCATTTTGAGGTCAGATCGATATCAAAACATGCTCGATGAGTTCGAGAACTGCGGTGAAGGCTGCAAACGATCAGCAGCCGAAATCGAGCAGTTCAAAAAAACAGCCGTGCCCAAGGCATTCAACAAAAAGGTTAAGATGAAGGTCTTCACCTATCAGGGCGAGAAAGACACCGTTATGTCGCCCCTCGACTCGATACGCTATTATAAAAGTTTCTTGCAGACCGGTTTTGTGGCTATGGAGCCGGCTAGTGGATTTGTAAAAGCGTGGGTAGGTGGTATCAACTTCAAACACTTCAAATACGACCACGTAGAACAGGGCAGCAATCAAGTGGGATCTACGTTCAAGCCCTTTGTTTATGCGGCAGGTATAAGAGAGGGTTTAAATCCATGCGAACAGGTTCCCAATCTGCCGGTTTGTTTTGATATGCCCAATGGCCAGCCCCCGTATTGTCCTAAAAATTCCGATGGCAAATACGGCGGTGTGGTTACGGTGAAAGAGGGCCTGGCCAAATCGCTGAATACCGTTTCAGCTTTTATCATGAAGCGATATGGTCCTGATCCCATCATTAAATTGGCCCGCGACTTGGGCATTACAGCCGATATGCAGGCCGTACCATCGCTTTGTTTGGGTGTAGCCGACATCAATCTGCTTGAAATGGTAGCAGCCAATGCGGCTTTTGCCAACAAAGGGGTTTACGTGAAACCCGTGGTCATATCCAGAATTGAAGACAAAAACGGCAAGGTGATTTACACCAATGTTCCTGAAACCCGCGAGGCTCTTGATGAGCAAACGGCATACGTTATTCTTGATCTGATGAAGGGTGTATGCAATTACGGTACCGGAGCCCGTATTCGATACGATAGACCCTACGGTAGAATTGTCGCCCCTGTAGCGGGCAAAACGGGTACCACACAAAGCAATTCCGACGGATGGTTTGTGGGCATCACGCCCGACTTAGTCGCCGGTTGTTGGGTGGGCGGTGAAGATCGCTCCATTCGATTCTCCCGAACTTCTCTGGGTCAGGGTGCCAGTTCCGCACTGCCGGTCTGGGGGTATTTTATGAATAAGGTCTACGCCGATCCCAAGATCAAAATCAGCACATCCGACTTTAAAAGACCCTCCAATTTGACAATTGATTTAAATTGCACACAGGTTAATGCGGAAATTCAGGCTGATGAAGCCGGAGAACCCGATTTTACCGAATAACAAAAGACAGTATGCTAAATAAAGCAGTAAAAAACGTTGAAGAGGCACTCACGGGCCTTACAGACAACATGACCCTGATGGTAGGCGGCTTTGGCCTCTGTGGCATCCCAGAAAACTGCATCAGCCAGTTGGTGAAAATGGGTGTTAAGGGCCTCACCTGCATTTCGAACAATGCCGGTGTAGATGATTTCGGTCTAGGTTTGCTCCTACAGAATAAACAAATTAAAAAGATGATCTCCAGTTATGTGGGGGAGAACGCCGAGTTTGAGCGACAAATGCTCTCAGGCGAGTTGGAGGTTGAGCTCATCCCGCAAGGAACGCTGGCTACTCGCTGCCTAATGGCAGGATATGGAATACCCGCTTTTTACACCCCAGCTGGCGTTGGGACCGAAGTAGCCGAAGGAAAGGAAGTGCGAACATTTGATGTAAATGGAAAACCCAAGGAATTTTTGATGGAGCGCGCTTTTGAAGCCGATTTTGCGCTGGTGAAAGCTTGGAAAGGCGATACAGCCGGCAATTTGGTGTTCAATCTCACGGCGCGCAACTTCAATCCCATGATGGCTATGGGCGGAAAAATAACCGTAGTAGAAGTAGAGGAACTGGTGCAACCTGGAGAACTGGATCCCAATCACATTCATGTCCCCGGTATTTATGTGCACCGCATTTTCCAGGGTAAACAGTACGAGAAGAGAATTGAACAACGAACCGTTCGCGCAAAACAATAAACACTATGGCCTTAGATAAAAATGGGATTGCAAAACGAATTGCCCGCGAATTGCGCGATGGCATGTATGTCAACTTGGGTATTGGGATCCCAACCCTGGTGGCAAACTACGTTCCTGACGGGATTGCAGTTGAGTTTCAAAGCGAAAACGGCATCTTGGGCATGGGGCCATTTCCGTTCGAAGGCGAAGAAGACGCTGACCTGATTAACGCCGGTAAACAAACGGTAACTCTGCAGCCCGGAGCATCTATCTTCGACTCGGCAATGAGCTTTGGCATGATACGGGCTCAAAAAGTGCACCTAACCATTTTAGGCGCTATGGAAGTTTCAGAAAACGGCGACATTGCCAACTGGAAAATTCCCGGTAAAATGGTCAAAGGAATGGGTGGGGCAATGGATCTCGTTGCCTCTGCGCAAAACATCATTGTGGCAATGCAACACGTAAACAAAGCGGGTGAAAGCAAGTTGCTTCCCGCGTGCTCACTTCCGCTTACAGGTGTGAAATGCGTTAAAAAGATCGTCACCGAATTGGCAGTGATTGAAGTGTTGGAAAACGGAGGGGGCTTTCTCTTGCTGGAGACCGCACCCGGGGTAAGTGTAGAGATGGTTAAAAACGCCACGGCCGGAAAACTCACCATTAGTCACCACGTAACCGAGATGTCGATTTGATTTCAGACCGCAATCACAAAGAACTGGTTCAGAGCTTGGCTGTTAAAGCCGGTTACCTGCATTTCGCCGTTTTAACCGTCTTCGCCCTGCTCTTCTATCGCGAACGCGTATTTTATATCGACACCGGCAATCAGCTCTTTGAAATGCTCAACAGCGAAAACTTTCACGTTTTTGTTGGGCGCTATTCCATGGTCTTTAGTCAAATCATCCCTGTCGTGGCCATTAAACTTGGACTCAGCCTGCGCGCCATCGCAATCTTGTTTAGCCTGTCGTTCATTTTGGTTTATTTGGTTGCCTATGCCTTGTGCGTCAATGTTTTCAAGAACATTCCGGCGGGACTCTGCATAGCGGTGTCTTATATGTCGGCCAGTTTTACCTTTTTTCACGCCATCTCTGAAACGGCGCAGTTATTGGCTTTTTCAAGTTTGTTGTTCGCTTGGCTGTCTTATCTCAAACAGAACCGATTGTTGCATAAATGGCGCATGTCAGATTGGTTGATCACAGTGTTATTCCTATCACTCAACTTCTTCATTCATCCGGCCGCCATTTTTACTGTGACTTTTGTCATTCTCTATCTCTTTTTCGATGAGCTGCGAAAATTTCACTGGACGGTACTCTTCCTGAGTGCCTTTTGGATTTCGCTGTTTGTGATAAAAATGATTTTTTTCTCCAAGGGCAGCCACGACGAGAGTTTCTTTGCCGAGCTAAAAAATGCGCCTAAGGTATTATCCCGTCTGCCTCATGCATTTCCGGTAAAGTGGTTCTTGGGACATATCATCTCCTTTTATTCGTTGCCGGCCATGATGTTTATTACGCTTTTGATTCACTGGATCAACAGCCGACAAATCCGATGGTTAATCACCTACCTGCTGTTTCTGGCGGGCTTCATGCTTATAACCATCGTGGTTTACAACAAAGGCGATGGCGATCACGCCATGGAGCGCAGTTTTTTGCCTCTGGTTTGTTTTATTGGCCTGCCATTCTTTAAGGAGGTTTTTATCCCAACTCTCCAAAACCATCGCATCACGGGTTACATCGCACTGGGCTTTTTGGGATTGTGCATTGCGGTGGGCTGGATGCATATTTATCGCGGTTCGAAAGTTTGTTCCACCCGTACCGAGTTATTGGTCGACATGCTATACAAAACCGAGGGTTTGCCCACCTCCAAATTTTATGTCGAAGCCAAAAAAATAGATACGGAACCCCTGATGGTTCACTACGCTACCTCGGTCGAAACCATGCTACTCAGCTCTATGGACGGACCCCAGCATACCAAAACCATCTTTATCAATCACGGCGAGTTAGATACCCTCAATGAGTATGTAGAGGACTATTTTTTCCTTTATACACCGTATTGGATCTACCGCGTTACCAAAGGGCTTAATCCAACCTTCTTTAGATTAAAAGGCAATTATGTAGAGCTCGATATGAGCAAGACCAGAAGGGTGGTTATCGATTTTTCAACTCAACGGCTTTCGCGTAAAAAATCCAAATTGGTGGGATCCAACGGGGATATGATTGATTTCGGGGGTACCCTGAGGGTTGATTCCTTGGGTCAAATTCAAGGCGTTGAGTTAACACCCGAACGGCCGTATGGACTAACGTATTCGCCCGAGATTAGCCCCGGCGACTCGGTTTATATGGAAGTGCAAACCGACCGTCCGGAGGATGCCGTATTGACCTTTACCGATGATCAGATTTTCTTTAACCAAGCCGACACACAGCCGCTTGGAAACGGGAAGTATTTAAAGCGCATATCGGCCTTGGTTCCCCGCGATTTTAATGTGAACAAAAGCAAGGTTTACATCTGGAACAAAGGTACCGATGCCGTGCTGGTAGACAACCTCAAAATGGTGATTACAGGCCGATGAAGATTGCGGTAGTCATACCTTGCTACAAAGTCGGTAACCAAATCGATGGGGTTTTGGCGGCTGTTCCTGGGTTTATTGGCACTATATACGTGGTCGACGACGCCTGTCCCGAGCAATCGGGTATTAAAGCTGCGGCGAAAAGCACCGATCAGCGAGTACAATTACTCCAACGACCAATCAACGGCGGCGTTGGTGCGGCTGTGGTAACCGGTTATCAGAGGGCCCTGGAAGATCAGATAGATGTGGTGGTTAAGTTAGACGGCGACGGTCAAATGGACCCCGCACTGATACCTGAACTAATAGATCCCCTGCTTCGTTGCAAAGCCGACTATGTAAAAGGAAATCGGTTCTACAACGTGCACACCCTCCAACAGATGCCAATGGTACGGCTCATTGGCAATAGCGCACTGAGTTTTATCAATAAAGCAGTCAACGGTTATTGGAATATTATGGATCCGACCAACGGATTTACTGCGATTCATCGAACTGCCCTGAAAAAACTGCCTCTGGATCAGATCGATCCGAGGTATTTCTTTGAAAGCGATATGTTATTTCGTCTGGGCATTATCCGAGCCGTGGTTCGCGACATGCCCATGGACGCCACATATGGCGATGAAAAAAGCAATTTGCGCATCTCACGCGTCTTGTTTGAATTCCCCCCAAAGTACCTTAAGCGTTTCCTCAAGCGCATGTTTTACAACTACTTACTGCGCGATTTTAACGTAGCTTCCGTGCAGTGGCTGGTAGGCATTCCCGCATTTTTGTTCGGCGTTGTCTTTGGTTTATACCGATGGGCCGAATCGATCGAAACCGATCGCGTGAATTCAGTGGGAACGGTTATGCTTGCCGCGCTTCCCATCATCATCGGATTTCAGCTAATTCTTCAAGCCCTGCATTTCGATGTGCTCAACATACCTTCAGAACCCTTGAATCAACCTGGCTTTGATGTCAGGAACACAGATAATCCCTCTTAATTTCCTCCTCTCATGACGTTATCTATTGTCATACCGGCTTACAACGAAGGTCCTACCATTCACCTCATTCTCGACAAACTCCGAGAAATGCAATTGGGGTGGGATGTGAAACGAGAAATAGTGGTGGTTGATGACGCATCGCGCGATAATACGTTGGCGCGCTTGCGCGAATACCAGTCCCAACACCCAGACTTTAATATACAAATTTTCGAGCAAAAAGTCAACCAGGGGAAAGGGGCCGCATTGCATCGCGGTATTGCCGAGGCCAGCGGAGACCTGATCATCATTCAGGACGCCGACCTAGAGTATGATCCCCGAGAAATGAACGATTTGCTAAAACCCATTATGGAGGGTTTTGCCGATGTGGTTTTCGGATCGCGTTTTATGGGCAGCAACCCGCACCGGGTGCTGTTTTTCTGGCATACCATCGGCAATAAAATGCTCACATTCATGAGCAACATGTTCACCAACCTGAACCTAACAGATATGGAAACATGTTACAAACTCTTTAGAGCGGAGCACCTCAAATCGCTCACGCTGCGCGAAAAACGCTTTGGCTTTGAACCAGAAGTGACCGCCAAAATCTCCAGAATTCCCAGAATCCGAATCTACGAAGTAGGCATCTCCTACTACGGCCGAACCTATGAAGAAGGGAAAAAAATAGGTTGGAAAGACGGTTTTAGGGCAATTTACTGCATTCTGAAATACGGACTATTTAAAGCCAATTGATGAAGACCGTCAACAAGTGGTATGCCCTTGCTATTAGCACCCTGCTGTATGTTTGCCTGTCGCTGATTGCTGTCAACCAGCACAGAAACGTGAATGTCGACGATTACCACAGTGAGCTGTGGGCAGATAGATCAGGTTACTACGTCTATCTGCCGATGTGGTTTAATTACGGCATGAAAAGCGATGACTTTCCGGAAGAAGCATTCGATCCCGGTTGTGGTTACAGCAAAGACAGCATCAGCGGACTAGTCTATACCAAATACCCCTCAGGAGTTGCATTGTTGGCTGCCCCATTTTATGTGACTTGGCAATGGGTCAAACCAGCCTCTGATCAGTATCTAACCCAAGCCGACTTGCGTTGGGCTAATTTTGTAGGGTGCTTTTACGCAGTGCTGGGGTTGTTCTTGCTTTACGTCTTTTTGATTCAGCACTTCACTCGTTGGATCTCGTTTGCTGTTATCGCGACAATCTTTTTAAGCACGAGCCTGCTGTATTACACAATCATCGAGGCCTTTATGGCTCATATCTATGGCTTTTTCTTGGTCTCGGCCCTTCTGCTTTTCTTGGAAACTCGGCTTGCCAAGAACAATTTCACATGGCTTCATGCTGTAGTTTTTGGCCTTATCTGCGGCCTACTTGTGCTCTGCCGTGCCACAAACGTGATCTTTTTGGTAGGCATATTGGCTTGGTTTATTTACCGAAGTGGTCAAGGAAGCCAATTGCTACAACTTAACAAATGGCCTTGGAAAGCCCTGATCACTGCGACCATAGCCTTCTTAGCGTGTTGGATTCCTCAATTTTATTACTGGTTTAGTCTCCGTGGATCGATTTTTATCGATGCGTATCAAGGTGAGCATTTCGACTTCTTGCACCCCGAACTCCTGCTTCATTATTTCTCCCCTTACAACGGATTTTTTCTTTACATGCCTTTAGCAGCTTTACTGCTTGTGTACGCCTTGATCCGAATTAGAAAATATCCGGAGTTCCGCTTCTTTCTCCCCACTATCGCTCTGGCGGGATTTGTCTTTGCATCCTGGACAAGTTGGGGTTTTGGTTGCTCTTTCGGTCAGCGCAGTTACATTGAGGTGTATCCTATATTTGCGTTTATCCTAGGCCGCGCAATCACGGAATGGTTTAGCCGGTCTTGGTTTACAAGGGCCATAACAACTTCAGTTTTAATTTTATTTTCTTGGAATAGCTTTAGTCTTAGCACGCATTACGATGCTTGTTTCTACGGTCAGCGTTGGGATTGGCAAGAGTATTTTCTGCTCTGCAACAAAAGCCATTCATGGGTTTTTAAAGTGAACGCTTGGACCATGAAAGACGACTTTGAGGGTGAGCCCTTTCATTTTGAGGTCGGCAGGGAAAATCTAATCTCCAACAACGAAGCCTACAGCGGCGACACCGTTTGCCAAATTTTACCCACCACCTTGTATGGCCCAGGTGCCGCCACGCAACTCAGATGGCTCACCGGCTCTGATACCCTGCAACAATTGGATTAC
>DASUEB010000047.1:0-8156 GCA_036275295.1 Luteibaculaceae bacterium
TCATTAGTGCAATTTCATTGAGTCCATCACCGCTCATACTTTATTTCACAGTAACTCCACGGGGAAATGCATCTTGCTCACTCGAAAATAAGTTAATTGCTTTTCGCCTAACGAAAAAAATCCAATGAACGGATCCCATTCGCCAACGGCAAGAGAGCGGTTTAAGTCGGCGTAAATTTTGTGAGGCTCGAGCCACCCATTAATCGTTTCGATTAATCGCGGGGAATAGGGTAGGAGCGATAACGAGTATTTTAAGCATCAATCATTATGCCAAAAGGCGGTTGAGCGCCAAATAGCACCCAACCGCCTTAGCGATTTACCCGAGTTTAAGGGTTGATTACCTCAGTTTTTCACAAAAAAGGCCCGAGATGTACCCACTACAATCGTGTATAGTCCCTGTGATAGGTGTGTTATATCAATCACACCCGATGGAGAACGGCCTTTGTCTATTTCTCGTCCTTGAGCGTCAAAAATCACAAAAGACTGTTCAATTGGCGTCTCGAAAGCGATGAAATTATTCGCCGGGTTGGGAAATACACGCAGGTCGCTAAATGACTGCTGGCGCTCGGCTATACCATTACCCTCTCTCAGGTTGTAGAAGTAGTTGTATCGCGAAACAGGAAAATTCTGAGAACTCGACGCATCATGGTCAAAATAAACCGATGTCAATGGCTGATGGATGAATTTACCAATTAAATAGTCATCTATCCAGATTTGTATGGGTAGAACCATCTCAGAAAGTCCGATGCTTTCGTTGTACTGATGTTGGTCGAGGAATATCAGCACATATTCCCCGTCCAAAACTTCATAATAGTTGTAGTCAGAAAGGTTCCCGGCAGTGTCGTAGAGATACTCTATTTTGGCAAACGGCTCATCGGATGCCAAGATGCGCTCAGTGAAGATTTCAAGGGCAATGCGACCATTGACGAAGCTGCGGCTTAATTTCAGACCCTCGATCCATGCGGTTTGCTGATACTCAAAGTATTTGATTTCTGAGTTCTCGTTATTGCTGTTGTAGGCGTATTCCCTTTTTTCAACATTTTCCCACATAGAAGTCGTTGGGTTCCACATTTGGGTGATGGTAATAGATAAATTGGTGTTGTTGTACGTATGATTCTCGCGATAAGACTGGGTGTAAGTTCCGGTCGACAGATCGTAGTTTTGTTGCAGCTCTTCTGTAAGTAAATTGTTGGTATAGCTATGGAGCACCTGGCCGCTTAATTCAAAACTTGCTGTTGATACATTGTAATTGTATACCGCGATTCGGGCAATGTCTCCCTGTTGATTGTAGCTAAACTCCACCTTCCGGTCTGGGATAAACGAAGTGCCTTGCTGGTCTAAGACAATATAGATCTCTTGTGTGCACCGGCCATTGGCATCGTAGGTGTAATGGATTTTTTCAACGGTTTCAAAAGTCTGCGATTGTAAAAAATACTCTTGGCTATCCACACTGTCTAAATGCCATTTCATGGCGAAGGAAGACTTCTGATTCACCAACGATTTTTCAGCTTTGTCCAGTATTTTTGACACCTTGGGATGCACGGGTCTATCTCGATGCAACCGCGGTGATTTGTGCTCTATATTCTGAGCCAATAGCGCAATATGGCTCGCTGCGAGCAACAGTGTTAGGAATAATGATTTTTTCATAGAGATGTTTTTTTACACAAGTATAGTTTAAATTTTCAATGTACTTCGCCTAACCGACTTCCAGGTTTTTGCGAGTCCGCCGAAGCCTTAGCGAAGGCATTGAGGCATTAAAAATCACCCATTCAGAATTGGGTTTCTTTATTTGGATCAGATTCAAGTTTAATGCTTTACTTGATTCCCTATTTTGGCTTGATCCCTATTTTATGACCTGCTGTGGAAGAGTAGGTAAAACAAAAAAGCCACCAGGACGGTGGCTTTAAGTGTCTTCAGATGTCATTGTGTTACATCTTTTGTGACCCCGCTGGGACTCGAACCCAGGACCCATACATTAAAAGTGTATTGCTCTACCAACTGAGCTACGGAGTCTTGCTTTCCTTTTGTTAAGCGGTTGCAAATGTAGATAAATGCTACATCCACTCCAAATGAAAAGGCAAGAAAATTCTATAATTTTTCGGGTTTAAAAGTAAAATTCTGATAAATAAATTGTTAGACTTTATACGGATGGCGTTCAAAGGGTGCATTCCGATCAAAAAGGTATCTCAACGTAGCCATCGACTGGTGCATACGACCCCCAAGCGATTCAATCACATTGATCATTTTGATGTTAAAATCGCCGATCCACGTTATGATTACATCGTCGTACACATTGGCTCGGATCAGCTCCTCTGAGCACTTTTTAAACAGCAAACCCTCTACACCCTTGCCCTGATGATCGGGGGCTACACCAAATACCAACCCCACGCTGGTTCGGCAAAATCCCGTTTTCAATCGGTACAGGAACTGAAGTTTTTGCCACAAGCCAAATTTGCCCCTAAACGATTTAAAAATAGCGTTGATCTCGGGTATAGCGATGTAAAAACCAATGGGCTCACCCTCAAAATAGGCGAAATATCCCAGTTTGTTGTCCATGATGGGATATAAGGCATTCACAATTCCTCGCGCCTGAGCCTCCGACATGCCTGCAAAACCCTCGCCCTCGCGCTTGCCCCATGCTTTGTTGTAGACCTCCTTAAATTCAACAGCGAGTTTGTCTTTATTTTTTTTGTTGATCATCTCAACGGTATACCGGCTGTCTTTCATGAGCATCTGCGCCCGTTGTTCAAATTTCTCTTGTAGCGGATCGTGCACCTTGCGGTAATAGATGAACTGATTGTAGTAAACCTCGAATCCGTAGGAAGTGAACAATTGGGGATAATAATCGGGATTGAAATTTTGGCCGTAGTAGGGCGCGTGCTGAAATTGATCGATTACCAGTCCCCAAAAGCGATCGCGCTCCCCAAAATTAATCGGTCCATCCATGGCCGTCATTCCCTTTGCCAGCAGCCATGTTTTTGCCTCATCCATGAGCTGGTGGGCCAATCCCGGGTCGTTGATGCATTCAAAAAATCCCATGCCACCTACGCCGGGAAATTGTTTGGTGTATTTGTCGTTTACAAAAGCCGCAATCCGGCCTACCGCGCGTCCCGATTCATCCACGGCCAACCATCTGGCCGCATCGCCGTGACGGAAGAATTTGTTTTTCTTTCGATCAAAAATACCGCGAAGGTCCTTGTCGAGCGGCCGAACATAGGCTGCATTGTCGCGGTATATGCCTTCTACCACGTCTAAGAATTGTTTTTCCTGAACGGGGCTGTGAACGGGTACGATAGTGAAATTCGACATAGCGCAAATATACACGCGATTGGCCATGACTCACTTTGGAACCCATTCTTTGCACTCGGAAGCTGGGTTTCTTTGCCGGTAAGCCCCCATCGTGCCTACTTAATTTTTCTTACTATTGCAGCCTAACACCCCACGTTACTATGCTTCGATCGGAGGTTCAACCCATTGTGTTGCTCGGATTTATGGGTTGCGGAAAGTCGACCTTGGGTCGCGAGCTGGCCGCGGTGTGCAACAGACCGTTCATCGACCTCGATCAGTGGGTAGAATCGAGTCAAAAACTAACGGTTAGTGAGTTGTTTGCTCGGCACGGGGAACACGCTTTCCGGGAATTGGAGCGAAGGTCTCTGCTGGAGGCCCTCAATCACCAGCCGCCCGCTGTCATCGCTCTTGGCGGTGGAGCCCCTTGTTTTGGATCGAATATGATCGATATCAATCGGCGCGCTATCTCGATTTTTTTGGATGTATCGATAACCGAGTTGGTCCACCGACTCTCAGTCGATCGATCCCACCGTCCGTTGCTGAGTCAGCTCAACTCGCATGAGGTTGAGCCTTTCGTAGCGGCCAAACTGGCGGAGCGAAGACCTTTTTACGAGCAGGCACATCACCGCCTACAAGGCAATAACCTCGCCGTTGAGGATTTGCTTGCTAAGTTAGGCTCCTCGGTTCGCTGAGAACGGGTAAGTCACGACGTAAACGGCTTTTATCTGACCGGAGGATTATACCAAAAACACAGCTTCTTGGCCCGCTGTGAGGTCAACGTGAATGTGTTCTTGCAGGGTTGTACTGAGCGTGAGTCCCACAAAGTCGGCTGTGATGGGAAATTTGGGATGCATGCGATCGACCATAACCACGGTGGTCAGTTTCTTGAGTCGCACTTTGAGTAGAAAACAAGTGGCATGAATGAGGGTTCGCCCGCTCTCCAACACGTCATCAACCAAAATCACCGATTTGTTCTCCAGCGCCTCCAACGGTCCTTCCAATAGATAGCTGCCGTCAACCGGGTTGGTTTTATCCATGCTGAGCTTTAGCAAACGAGAGGGATTCGGATAACACCACTGCAATTCGGCCAATAAACGCTCGGCCAACGCATATCCGCGGTCGGCTATGCCTACCAGGATGACTTCTTCCTCATCGTAATTGAACTCTGCGATTTCATGTGCCATGCGCAGAATTTTCTGACGAATTTTATGGGCATCCAGTATGGTGGTTTTGTTCGTTTCCATATCCATTCAACAAGGAGCTAAGATAGTATTGTTCGTTTATTCTGTAACAACCCGTCGGCGCGGTCTGGCCCGTCTCGGGGTTTTCATCCGGCAATTACCGTTACAAAAGAATCGCGTTGGAGGTATTTTTGCGCCACCGCATTGACTTCGGCCACGCTGAGGTGCTGAATTTTGTGGGTCACCTGTTCGTGCGCGTTGTCGGGCAGTCCATTCAACAAACGAAAGCGCAGCAATTCACTTTGCGCAATCGATCCGTCGGCCTCCTTTACCAGTGAACCGCACAAATAATTCTTAACGGTTTGAAGTTCATCTTCCGAAATGCCCTCGGACAGGAATTTCTCGAATTCGAGGTCAATTTCGCGCAAGGCATCGTCGCAGTATTCCTTGCCCAGCTCGGTGTGCATGGAGATCATGGCGCCTTCCTGAAATTGATCAATGCTCATGTGCACGCCGTAGGTGAAGCCATTTCGCTCGCGAAGGTTATCCATCAGTCTCGATCCGAAGTACCCTCCCAATGCAGTGATGGCTACGTCCAAAGCCGTGGCATCTGCGTGTGAAGGCCCTATGGTTAGTTTTCCCAAGCGGATTGACTGTTGAATGGCCCCTTCCAAAGGACGGCGGTGAATGCCTGCTGTGGTTTGGGTGGCCAGCTTTTGAAACGAGTAAGCGGAGGTCACAGGCAAGGAACCTACAAACTCCTCAATCGAGCGATTTACATCGGGCGTGATTTTGCCGGCTACAATAACCCGCGGCGGACTTTTGAAATAATGTGCGGCGTGAAATGCCACCAGGTCAGCGCGTTCTACTTGCTGCATATCGCTGGTGTCGGAAATTCTTCCGTAATAGTGTTGCTCCCCCAACACAGCTCCAATGAGTCCAACACGCGATTGAAAGGCGACTTTTTTGCGATTGGTCAATAAATTTTGAATGGAATTTCTTTTTTTGATCTCCAATAAATCGGCATCAAACCGAGGTTCCATGATCATTTCATGAACCAGGGCCATGACCGGATGAACAAAGGCCGTGCGGCAAAAAACAGAAATGGTGAGGTAATCGCGATCGGTCTCCACACTTACAAAAGCGCCGTAATAGTCTATGGCATCATTAAAGGTCGACGAGTCTTGACGCACGGTACCCTCCTTGAGCAGCTGCTGGGTAAAGCTTCCTACCGAAAGATTTTTGTGGTATTTAGTGCCCGCCGGAAAGATGAGTTCTATCTTAACCACGTCAACATCCAATCCACCCAGGCAATAAACCATGGCATCGTTGGCCAAACTCCGCACCTGGGGCTGTGTCCATTGAATGGATCCTATTTGGTGGGTGAGCGGACCGTTTATTCTATCTGGGGTAATCATGATTGCTTGTTTTTAAGGTAGTACAGAACCGATCGATTGGATGCCTGAAAAAGCTGATGAGCATATGCTTTCATGGCCGACGGAGAAATTTGCTCATAACGAGAGAATTCCTCATTGATCAGATTAGCGGTTTGGTGTAATTCACCTTGTGCTAGTCCCATGGCTTTATTTAGAACGCTTGTTCTGTTGTATTCATACAAAAAACCTAATTTGTTCTTTAATTTCTGTAATTCTCTCTCTTCGCATTCTTTCTCTGCCACTTGATTTAGCATTCGGTATAGCGCTTCCATTGCATCCTGAGGTTGAGTGCCCTCTGAGAGTTTGGCTTGAATCATAAACAAACCGTACTCGATTTCGCCTGTTACATAGGCTTCGAGTGAGGTGAATGGCGAATTGGGCTCGCGCAGGGCTTGTTCAAAGCGCGAACTATTGCCCCTTGATAGCAGGTCGCTGATTAAGTCGGCCAAATAATACTCGGGCGTGTATTTTCCGGGCATTCGATAGGCAACGTAAATAGCGTCTTGAGGTACATCTCGGTAAACCGTAAGTTGTCGTTCTGCCAACTGCGCGGGTTCCTCAGGCAACTGACGATGGTATTTCTCACCAGCTGCTATTCCACCAAACCACTTTTCTACCCATGCTATGGTTTGATCCATGTCGATTCCTCCCGCTATGCTGAGAATCGCGTTGCTGGGATTGTAATGTTTGTTGAAAAAAGCTTTAACCTGACTCATTTCCGCCTGTTCGATATGGCTGATTTCCTTGCCAATGGTGGCCCATTGATACGGGTGCACTTGGTAAACGAGTGGCCGCAACAGCAACCAAACATCGCCATACGGTTGGTTAAGGTAGCGCTGTTTAAATTCTTCGATAACCACTTTTCGCTGCACCTCCAAACTGTTTTCGGTAAAGGCCAGGCTAAGCATTCTGTCGCTCTCCAGCCACAAGGCGGTTTCTAGGTTGTCTTTCGGAAGGGTAATGTAGTAATTGGTGATATCGGTCGACGTAAAGGCATTATTCTGGGCTCCAATGCGCTGTAAGGGTTCATCGTAACTCGAAACGTGTATCGATCCGCCGAACATCAGGTGTTCAAAAAGGTGCGCAAATCCGGTTAGATGAGGATCCTCGTCTTTTGAGCCCACATCGTAAAGGACATTTACGGCTGCCATGGAAGTAGAGGGATCGTGGTGCAACAGTACGCGAAGTCCGTTGCTCAGGGTATATCGTTTGTATTCAATCATGTATGCTTTTTTTGGCTTGTTGATATTCGCGCATCAATCGGTCAATGATGGCGGCTGCGGGTTCAATGCGCTCAATGACAGAAACAATCTGACCGATCTCGAGTTCGCCATTTTCCAGGTCTCCTTCTAAGATGCCACGGCGAGATCGACCTTTTCCAAGCAACTGTTGGAGATCCTCTATGCTTGCGCCGTTTTGGTATGCTTTTTGAATTTCGGAGAAGAATGCATTTTTAATCATTCTAACCGGAGTGAGTTCCTTAAGGGTAAGTTGCGTGGCACCTTCCCGACTATCTATCAAAAGTTGCTTAAACAAGGGGTGGGCTGAGCTTTCTAACGCGGCGGCAAACAGGGTGCCAATTTGGAATCCCTCTGCACCCAAAATTTGAGTTGCCAACATAGCTCTTCCGGTTGCAATACCACCTGCAGCAATGACGGGTATGTCCAGTTTGCCGTATAAATCCTCCAACAAACATAGGGTAGTGGTTTCTTCGCGTCCGTTGTGACCACCGGCTTCAAAACCTTCAGCAACTACGGCATCAACGCCTGCATCTTGCGCCTTGAGGGCAAATTTGGTGCTAGACACCACATGAATCACCCGAATACCCTCAGCTTTCAGGCGTTTGGTGTGCAAAGCCGGATTGCCCGCGGAGGTTATCACAATGGGCACACGATGTTTGAGAATGAGGGTAAGCTGATCTTCGAGCTTCGTGTATAGCAATGGCAAATTAACGGCAAAATGAGGCTGCCCATTTTGGTGCATGCTCCCCAGGTGGTGATCCAACAATTCGGCATTCATGGATCCTGCACCGATCACACCCAGAGCGCCTTCTCGCGACACCGCACTCGCCAGTTTCCACCCCGAGCACCAGACCATACCAGCCTGAATAATGGGTTTTTCTATCCCCAGTAATTGGGTTATCCGAGTTGTCATATCCAGTTGCAAGGTTAACCATTTGCGCGATGCAAAAATGTGAGGAATTGTGAACTTTTTGCAAAGGGGGATCAATTCGCTAACGTAACTTTGCATC
>DASUEB010000048.1:0-5237 GCA_036275295.1 Luteibaculaceae bacterium
GCCTTGTAGACCTTAAAATTGCGCCTTTAAATCTATTGGTCATTTAACTTCTATGAATAATCAATGCAAATAGCCTCTCTATATTGTGCCTCACGGATGAGGCGCTTTTTTTTTTACGGAATCATAAAGTAAATTGTTAAAAATTTGGGAAATTGAGAGTAAAAACTTACGTTGCTGATTAAAGGTGAATTATGAAAACAAACAATTTTCTATTGGGGCTTACGCTCTCTCTCTCTCTTGGATGCCATGGTGCAGATTAATGTTACCGCAAGTAGTAGAGTCCTTAAAGGAGACTGGGTGAGCATGGAACCTGAACTTCGTATCAATCAAAACGGAGAGTTTTTATCGGCAGGTCGATTGTGTTCTTGAGAAAAAACTAAGGTCTAACTGTACTTCCGCTTTTCAGATTACCAATCAAGCGAGGCCAGATACATACGAGGAAAACCTCTTCCGAAAGCTAATGGTTAACCCTCTGTCAACCTCTATCCATTTTGCTTCGTATCCGTTCAGTGTCATCAGGTCTGGGGAGTTGACTCTGAATGGTGGCGTTGAGGTTCCGATGGGAAAAGAGATTGAATACATTACCCATGTTTGTCCCTGAATATTGACATAAAACTTTTTACTTAATGAAAACCTTAATTTTTTTAACGGTCTCATTGACATTTTTTACACTAAGGGTATCTAGCCAAACGGATACCAATTTTCACTATGTGGACTTTGCTCCGGATAGGTTTATAACTCAACCCGGAGACACCGTTTTTATTGATTTGGATAACGATGGACTGGGCGACTACAAGTTCTATCTTGTATGGGGTTCACCCCAACATTACAGATACATCGCCAGTTGTTCTCAGGATAACAAATCCAGTAGAGTGGATACTAATGATGTAAGGCTATTAACTGATCCTCAAATTCAATATTACTACAATCCAGGTGGTTATGTATTTCCTAATAAAAAATACTTGATTTGTAAATTGGAGCGGAATGGGGAATTTTACTACGGCTGGATACTATACTTTGGTGTTTCTTCTACTCAATCATCTGATTATTATTTCACCATTGACAAATATGCTTTCTGCAAGATTCCCAATTACGGTATTCGGGTCGGCCAAACGTCAATAGAGCAGTCAACCGGTCTTACAGCTCAATCAATATCCGATTCTGGCATTCAACTAATTGCCGACGAAAGTGGTATAGCTATTTTAGCGCCCAAAGCCATTCGGAGGGTGGGACTTTACGATGCGCTGGGAAGGAGCTTGTATAGAGCTAAGGGTAACGGCCTTCTGATTCACTCCCTGCCTGAGTCAATTAAATTTGGTATTTCCGTATTGCAGGTAGAGTTAGAAGGTGGTGCGGTATTGTACAAGAAGTTTAAAGTAGAGTAGTTTGATTTTGAGTTATTTTCTGGGTTTCTTTCAGAATAAAAAATAAGGGGGTGTGGAGTCCCCCTTGTTTTCTTTATTCAAGAATCTAGATGATGTTTGCTTCAAAATCGCATTCTTTTCCTGTAACCACCATCAAGCACTCACTGCTTCGGCGTCTTTATTGACTTTTTTCACCAGTCCTTGCAGCACCTTGCCGGGCCCCACTTCAATGAATTGGGTTGCTCCGTCGGCGATCATTTGCTGAACGGTTTGGGTCCACCGCACAGGTGCTGTGAGTTGGAGGATGAGGTTTTCTTTGATTTCCAAGGGGTCGGTTACGGCCTTGGCTGTTACGTTTTGGTAAACGGGACAGATGGGTTTGTGAAATACCGTGTTTTCAATGCCTTGGGCAAGCTCTTCGCGAGCGGGCTCCATCAACGGAGAGTGGAAGGCACCTCCAACGGGCAGTATCAAGGCCCGTTTGGCACCCGCGGCTTTCAGTCGCTCGCAGGCCTCTTCAACCGCTGGGAATGCACCGCTAATGACCAGCTGACCCGGGCAATTGTAATTGGCTGCAACGACCACGCCTTGCACTTCGGCACATACTTGCTCAACCACATGATCTTCCAAGTTCAAAATAGCAGCCATGGTTGAAGGCTGCAATTCACAGGCTTTTTGCATGGCCAAAGCACGGGTGTACACCAAGCGCAAGGCATCCTCAAACGCAAGGGTTTGATTGGCCACCAGTGCCGAGAATTCGCCTAAACTGTGACCGGCTACCATGTCGGGATGGAAGTCGCTTAACGTCGCTGCTAGGGCGGTAGAATGCAAAAAGATGGCAGGTTGGGTAACGCGGGTTTGTTTTAGGTCGTCTTCGCTGCCGTTGAACATGATTTCGGTGATAGAAAATCCGAGAATCTCATTGGCGCTGTCGAGCATCTTCTTGGCTATTGCCGAGTGCTCGTATAAATCCTTTGCCATACCGGGAAACTGAGATCCTTGGCCGGGAAAGATGTATGCTCTCATAATGGTGTTCGTTTGGGGGCGAAATATACATCAAAAAATAAGGGCCATCTCATGAAGATGACCCTTACTTGAATGGTTGTGCGCCGGAATAGCCTAAGGCTTGGATCGCGAATCATTGAGTCTTGGGGCTTGTGTGTTTCGCTCCACAGCCTGCGATGCCTTGAGCAATAGGTACCCTTGCTTAATCGTTGTTTCTACCGCCAAATAACTGGAGTAAGAACATGAATAGATTGACAAAATTGAGGTATAGCGAGAGGGCGCCCCAAATGGCCACCTTGGTGCTTTCTTCTGTACCCGTTCCTATTTCAGCGCCAATGTGTTTCAGCTTTTGGGTATCGTAGGCTATCAGTCCGGTGAAGATTAGTACTCCCAAGATGCTGATGATATACTGCAAGTTGGCGCTACCAATAAACCAGTTTACCAACGACGCAATGATAATGCCCACTAAAGCCATCATAAGCAACGAACCAAAACGAGTGAGGTCGGTTTTGGTGGTGTAGCCCACAAAGGCCATCACCGCAAAGGTGCCTGAAGTGATAAAGAAGGTGGTGCTAATGGCTTGTTGTGTGTATACAATAAAGATGTAGCTCATGCTCATTCCCATCAGAACCGCGTAAAGGGCAAATGCCAGCAAGAGCGTATTTGCCCTAGCGCGTTGAAACATGGCGCCAAACGCAAACACAAAGATGATTGGCGATAGCATGACCACCCACCCCAAGATGGTGTGTGACCCAGTCTCGGGGTTGATCAATAAACTCAAAAGGTTGAGGTTGGTACCAAATAGGTACGCCGTTACGCCCGTAATGGCCAGGGCTCCCGACATGAAGGCAAAAACCTGATTGATAAAAGCCACCGAGGCACTTCGACTGGTGGTGTTGCTGTTGAAGTTTGAGTAATTGTCCATCGTTTAACTAAGTTTAGCCGAAATTAAGGTTAAAAACTCATTTCGGGTATTGTCCTTCAAGAATTCGCCGGTAAAAGCCGAGGTGGTGGTAACCGAGTTTTGCTTTTGTACCCCGCGCATTTGCATGCACATGTGCTGAGCCTCGATCACAACCGCCACACCCAGCGGCTGCAGCGTATCCTGAATACAATTCCGAATATCGGTAGTTAACCTCTCTTGCACCTGCAATCTTCGTGCAAAAGCATCAACTACGCGCGGAATCTTGCTTAAACCGACAATATGTCCGTTGGGGATGTACGCGATGTGCGCTTTGCCGAAAAAAGGCAACATGTGGTGTTCACACAGCGAATACACCTCGATGTCTTTAACGAGAACCATTTGGCGGTAGTCCTCAGCGAACATGGCCGACTTTAGGATCTCGGCGGGATTGAGGTCGTAGCCGTGAGTCAGAAACTGAAGAGCCTTGGCCACGCGCTCAGGGGTTTTGATGAGGCCCTCGCGTTGGGGGTCTTCGCCAATTTCCGACAAAATGTCAGTGTAAACGTGTGCAATCTTTTCTATTGCAGCTGGGTTGTAGCGCTCTATCTTTCGGTAGGCGTCGAATTCATCTTCTTCAGACATATCAGTCACCGTAATATTCGGCAAAATTGTTAGCGGTTTCGTAAAGCTTTACGCAGTGCAGGGTACAGCCCATTTCTTGTACGGGTTGCTTGAGAATATCCCAAATGGCAAAGGTGAGATTCTCAGTGCTGGCAAGAATGCCCTCCATAAAAGGCACGTCGAGGTTGAGGTTTTTGTGGTCTAGTTTCTCGGTCACTTCATCGCGGATCAGCGTGCTCAATCCCTTTAAATCAACCACATAGCCGGTATCGGGGTGAGGTTGTCCTTTAACGGTAACAAACAGTTCGTAATTGTGACCGTGCCAGTTTTTGTTGGCACATCTTCCAAACACTTCGTAATTTTTTTCCTCCGACCAGCTTTCGTTCCACAGTTTGTGTGCGGCGTTAAAGTGTTCTCGGCGGGTAACGTAGACCGTTCTCATAGGGCAAATATAAAAGGTTAATTGCGATTCGTTTGTTGGCAAAGACGATTCGTTCGCTGTATCTTTGTATTTTAACAGTGTTTATGATCGTCATCACGGGTGCGGCAGGTTTCATTGCCAGCTGTTTAATAACAAAGCTCAACCTTGAAGGTTACAACGATTTGATTTTGGTTGACGACTTTTCGCATCCCGATCGCGAGCGAAATTATGCCACCAAGCGTTTTACTGCCTTGGTAGACAGGTCGGTATTCCACAGCTGGCTCGCTGAAAATCAGAATCAGGTGCAGTTTGTTTTTCACCTGGGTGCACGCACGGATACCACCGAGTTTGATCGCAACCTGTTAAACACCCTCAATTTCGAATACAGCAAGGCCGTGTGGCAGATATGCGTAGCCAACGGAATTCCATTGGTGTATGCATCATCGGCGGCCACCTACGGTTTGGGGGAGCATGGTTACGACGACGATCACCGATTCTCGGCGGTTCTTAAACCCTTGAATCCATACGGCGATTCGAAAAACGACTTCGACAAATGGGTACTTTCTCAACCCGCCCCGCACAGTTTCTGGGCGGCATTGAAGTTTTTTAATGTTTACGGTCCCAACGAGTACCACAAAGGCAGGATGGCGTCGGTAGTGCTGCACGCTTACCGCCAAATCAAAGAAACCAATCAAATGAAGTTGTTTCGCTCGCACAACCCCAACTTCAAGGACGGGGAACAGCTTCGCGATTTTGTTTATGTCAAAGATGTCGTGGAGGTATGTTATTTTCTGATGCTCAATCGAAAAACAAGCGGCATTTTTAATTTAGGCACAGGGAAAGCCCGGTCGTTTAAAGATTTGGTTACTGCTACTTTTAACGCCATGGGCAAAGAACCTGTTATCTCATTTATCGACACGCC
>DASUEB010000049.1:0-8963 GCA_036275295.1 Luteibaculaceae bacterium
CAAGTTGCAAGGCAGTATTACCACCGCGCCGTTAAAGGTCGTGTTTTCACATCCAAAATGAATTAATATTGCGCGTATTGATACCCTGCTGCTATGATTGAATACAATCCGAAATTATGGACCCGCATCATCTTTCAATTCGGAAGATCAGATACCATGCGCCAACTCCTACCAGCCATGTTGGGATTTGGCGCCTATGCCGCTGTAATCACCTTTTTGGAATCGGAGGTAGTGCACATTCACTTTAAATCGACTTCAATTATCCACAGTTTGTTAGGTTTTGTGTTGTCGTTGCTATTGGTTTTTAGAACCAACGGTTCATACGACCGCTGGTGGGAAGGCCGCAAACTTTGGGGAGCCTTGGTCAATGTCAGCCGAAACCTGCAGCTTAAAACCATCGCCATCATGGGCCGTCAAGACCGGGAAGCCGTAGTGAAAATGGACGAATGGATTCCGCTCTACGCCGTCAGTCTCAAAAATCACCTTCGCAACAAAAAAACGGAAAGTCATTGGCTGAAAGCAGAGCGCCATCAACCCAACCAGGTAGCAACCTTGATGTTCGGCGAAATAAACGCTTGGTTGCGCAACGGACAAATTACCGAGATACAATACCTGACCTTGAACCAAGACATCAATCAGTTTACCGATATCTGCGGAGCCTGCGAGCGAATCAAAAACACACCTATCCCCTATTCGTACAGCTCGTTTATCAAAAAATTCATCTTTATCTACATGATCACCATGCCGTTCTCTTTTGTCGAGGATTTCAAATACACCCTGATCCCGGTACTGATGTTCGTTTTCTATGCGCTGGGAAGCTTAGAGTTGCTGGCCGAGGAAATCGAAAATCCGTTTGGCAACGACGACAACGACCTTCCGCTTGACGCCCTGTGTCAAACCATCAAAAAAAGTGTCGGCGAGCTAACCGAAACGTGGTCGACAGGCTTGTCGCATGGAGTCTAGAATAAGCGTTTGAAAATAAGTGCGCTCAACCGCAAAGGAGTAGTGATTTTTTTACATTTGTGACCTATTTCTTCACAAAAAAACAAGACATGAGCAAGCATCAAGCTGCAATCGATCAATTTATGGCCTATGTTACGGCCAAAAATCAAAACGAACCTGAGTTTTTGCAAGCCGTTCAGGAAGTAGCAGAAACGGTAATTCCCTTTATCGAAGAAAACCCCAAGTACAAGGGCAAAATGTTGCTTGAGCGCATTGCCGAGCCCGAGCGTGTAATCATGTTCCGAGTACCCTGGATCGACGACAAAGGTGCAGTACAGGTAAACAGAGGTTTCCGTATCCAAATGAACAGTGCAATCGGTCCATACAAAGGCGGATTGCGTTTCCACCCTTCGGTTAACCTTTCGGTGCTTAAGTTCTTGGCTTTCGAGCAAGTTTTCAAAAACTCGCTAACCACCCTTCCCATGGGTGGTGGTAAAGGTGGATCTGATTTTGACCCAAAAGGAAAATCAGACAATGAAGTAATGCGCTTTTGCCAATCGTTCATGACCGAGCTAGAGCGCCATATCAGTGCAGATACCGATGTGCCTGCTGGTGATATAGGCGTAGGTGGCCGCGAAATTGGCTATATGTTTGGTCAGTACAAGCGCTTGCGCAACGAGTTTACCGGTGTTCTTACCGGTAAAGGACTTACCTATGGCGGTTCACTCATTCGTCCCGAAGCCACTGGCTATGGCTGTGTCTACTTCGCCAAAGAAATGCTTGCCACCAAAGGCGACAGCTTCCAAGGTAAAACTGTAGTTGTTTCCGGTTCAGGTAACGTAGCCCAATTCGCCATCGAGAAAGCGACTCAATTGGGCGCCAAAGTTGTAACAGCATCTGATTCTGACGGTTTCATCTACGACCCCAACGGTATTAATGCTGAGAAATTGGCGTTTATCATGGAACTTAAAAACGAAAAAAGAGGTAGAATCAAGGAGTACGCCGACAAATACGGTGCGGAATACCACGCTGGTAAAACTCCATGGGGCATCAAATGCGATATCGCACTTCCTTGTGCTACCCAAAACGAGCTTACTGGCGCTGATGCCAAGCTTCTGGTAAATAACGGCGTTAAAGCAGTTGCCGAAGGAGCCAACATGCCAACCACCCCCGAAGCCATCACCGAATTCCAAAAAGCCAAAGTGCTTTTTGCACCCGGTAAAGCATCAAATGCCGGTGGTGTAGCCACTTCTGGTCTTGAAATGAGCCAAAACTCATTGCGTCTGAGCTGGACTCGCGAAGAGGTTGATCAGCGCTTGCACGCCATTATGGTGAACATTCACCAAGCTTGTGTGCAGTACGGAAAAGACGGCGATTACGTCGATTACGTAAAAGGCGCAAACGTTGCTGGTTTCGTTAAAGTAGCCGAAGCCATGTTGGCACAGGGAGTTTGTTAATTCCCTAGCAAACACACTTCAATCAGATCGCATCATCCCTGTAAAACAGGGAGCCTGCGACGACATATACACCAAAAAGCCGTTCCCCTGGGAGCGGCTTTTTTATTGCCCCACCTAGAACGATCGATAGAAGTTCCCCTCTCAACACGCTCCCATGTCTCTTGTTCAACCCACCGACACTCCTCATTAGCTTCCAGTTCAACCGCAGGATTAGTGCAGTTGATCACTAAATAGCCATTATCCCACACTCCCATGGCAATAGGAAAGACTTTAACGGTGTGCGGCAGGGCAAACCCTTACTTGAAAAGACTTCAACAGGTGATTTGGAGTAGCAGCCGGGTGCAATTTTTTGGGAAAATGGGATTCCAGATCCAAATCTGGAGGGCGAAAGCACTCAAACATATACTCAAGCCGAAACCCGATATTTAATCGATTAAATATTGCTTATTTTCGATAAAAATTAAATTATACCCGATTAAATGAAAAAAGATCGAAAAAAAATTACGGGATAATCGTACAAAAATGATGGAAAAGTCAACTGGCTTAATAAATTTGAGATCAAAATTCAAGCATGCGCTTTTGGTTTCTTGCGCTTGTGCTGGCGACCAGTTCGGTAAGAGCACAAACGGGCACATTTTCATACGACTCACTTTGCAACAGGGCAATGACTTCCTACAAACAGCCAGGCATGGCCATGGGTGTCATTGAAAACGGCTCCGTTGTATTTTCAAAAGGATATGGTAAACGCAATCTCGAGCGCAACGAGAGCATCGATGACCACACCGTTTTTCCGGTTGCTTCTCTTTCCAAAGCATTCACCGCAGCGGCCATTGGTATCCTGGTAGACCGCGGTATGCTAAAGTGGGATGACAAAGTAATTTCGCACGACCCTTCCTTTGCTTTATACGACCCTCAGGTAACCCATCAATTCACCGTGCGCGACCTCTTATGTCATCGCAACGGCTATGAGACCTTCGACGGCGATCTGCTGTGGTATGGAACCAAATACAGCCGCGAAGAAATTGTAAATCGCTTTAGTCGACTAAAACCCAAACACGGTTTTAGAGAAAAGTACGGGTACAGCAACATCATGTTTATTGAAGCCGCCGTTCTGATTGAGAAAAAAACCGGAATGAGCTGGGAATCTTTTGTTCGACAGCATATTCTCAAGCCGCTGGAAATGACTGAGACCGTTGTTGACCACAGCGCCTTTTTACTGCTTACCAACAAAGCAACGCCACATGTTAACGGTGCGGCACAGTCGTACATTAACTACAACAATGCAGCGGGAGCCGTTGGAGTCAACTCAAACGTGGCAGACCTTCTGAAATGGGCTACCATGTGGTTAAATCAGGGCACATACAAAGGCAAGGTGATTTTGAAAGAAAGCACCGTTCGCGAGCTATTTGCGGCTAAAACCGTGCAGCAGGTGAGTCCAAAAAACGAAGAAAACGGAATTCACTTCAAAGCAGCAGCCTCAGGCTGGATGGTGCAAGACCTAAAAGGTTTTAAAATGGTACACCACAGTGGCGGTTTGCCCGGATTTATCCTCAACCTCGCCCTGCTTCCTGAGAAAAAATCGGCGGTGGTAGTGCTTACCAACGGCGAGACCGCGCTTCCATTTGCGCTTACCAATACAGTGATGGATTTACACATCGCAGGTAAATCGAAAGACTATTTGCCCAATACGGGTCAAAACGGTCCAGATGCGGGTCAAAAACCCATAGCCCCTCATAAAATATCATTTTCTGATACCTTACTTCTGGGAAACTATCAGGATCTTATGTACGGCGGTGCCAAGATTTTCAAGCAAAACGGACGGTTGACCTTGGAATTGAGTCCTACTGCCACCCTATTTACGGCCGACCTTACTCCTTGCGGTCCGGCGCATTTCCGCTTCAAATTCAAAGATCCGTTTTTGCCCGAGGGAACTTTGGTGGTGCAATTTAACCCTCAAGGAGGTATCAAGAGCTTCACCATCGATCTCCCCAACCCCGACTTTAACTTCTACAACCTTTTATTCACGAAACAGCCTTGATGATTGCCTGCGTTGTAAAATACTTCCGTTTGGTTGGCCGCGCAGGGAATTTACCCGCTCTCATGGCCTTTGCATCGATGTGGTTAACCACCATTTCCTTGCAAGCCCAAAGGCTCAATATTACGGGCACAGTAGTCGACACATCAAATCAAACGGTAGTAAAAAACGCCTTGATCATGGCCGTGCGATTGTCTGACTCTACCTTGATCGATTTCACTCGAAGTAAGGCGACAGGTGAATTTGAGCTCAGTCAAACCCCGCTCGACACCTTTCAAATTCTGGTTCAATACCCCGGTTTTGGCGATCAGACGTATATCGTTTTCGGCGACCCCAACAACCCGGTAATCAACCTCGGAAAGGTGATTCTTCCCCCCAAAACCAACGGACTGCGCGAGGTAGTGATCTTTGGATACAAGGAGCCCGTGTATTTCAAAGGCGACACCATTGTTTACACGGCCGACTCGTTCAAAGTATCGCAGAATGCCAATGTGGAGGAACTTCTCAAAAAACTACCCGGTATTCAGGTCGATAAATCGGGGGCTATCAAATCACAGGGCAAGGACGTGGCACAGGTTCTGGTAGATGGCGACGAATTTTTCGGCAGCGATCCAACGATGGCCACCCGCAATTTGAATGCATCCAGCATTGAATCGGTAGAAGTTTATGACAAGAAAAATGAAAACGCCGGATTAAATGCCTCTGAAAGTGAGACGATCACGGTGATGGATTTGAAACTTAAAGAGGATGCCAAGAAAGGTTACTTTGGGAAGGCCGAAGCGGGATCTGACCTCGATCGTTTTTACCAAGCCAGTCTGCTAGCCAATCGATTCAAAGGCCCGCAGAAAGTAAGTGTATTTGGACTGACCAGCAACACGCCCAAATCGGCGTTGTCGTTTTCCGACGCATACGAATACGGTATTGATGACGATGGTTTTCAAACCGTTGAAACCGAAGATGGCATTGGTTACATTACCAACAGCCAAGCCACCGAAGGTTTGCCCATGACCAACAAACTGGGCTTTTACTTTACCGACAAGTTAAAAGGCAAAAACAAACTGGTGAGCAACTACAGCTTCAAACAGAGCAGCCTCAGGGTAGTTGATACCACCTTGACACAGTTTTTCTTGAGCGATACTACTTACGCTACGGCCGATGACAACTTCAACAGCACCAACAACACCAATCACCAATTTAAACTGAATTACGAATTTAAGCTGGATTCGTTAACCAAGATCGAACTCAAACCCACCGCGGGGATGATCGACAATTCGAGCACCTCTGCCGTTGGCAACCGTTTTATCAGCGCAAGCGGCGAAGAAACCCGCAACACGCGAACTTTAAACACAGGCCGATCAAAAGGCTACGACCTCGGCACCGATGTGAATTTGACGCGTCAGTTCATGAAAAAAGACCGCAAACTAACGTGGAATAATCAGGCTAAATTGAGTGAACGCGATTTCACCGGTCGGCTTTTCACCCAATACCGCTTCAATTCACCCCTTATCCCCGATAGCGTAATCGACCAGGAGAAGATGGGCACCACCTCCGAGCGCCAGTTAAAATCGAACCTCACCTACACCGAACCACTCAGTCCGCTCTGGAAACTCAACCTGGGTGCCGAGATTATCGCAACCACCGGCAACTCCAGCAGATCAACCTTTAATGCTGAGAACGGGCAGTACACAATATTAGACTCAACATTCAGCAACTCATTTGAGAACGAACGCATCAATCAAGCCCTGATTGGAAGTTTGGTGTATGAGACCAAAAAGAACCGGGTTCAATTGGGCCTTAGCGCACGCCAGAACACCATCACCAACTTAAATCTTTTTGATCAAAGCAGCATCAAACAGCGCGTGCAGAACTTGCTTCCCTTTGCAGCTTATCGCCATAAGTTCAACGACTCGAAACAGGTAAGCATCAATTACACCACGTCGAGCTCAGCTCCCAGTATCCAGCAACTTCAGCCTCTGCCCGACAACACCAACCCCAACTTCATCCGCATTGGGAATCCGGATCTATTGCCGAACTTCAACAACAACTTCAGCTTGAATTACTACAGCTTCTCGGCATTGAAAAACAGACACTTCTATGGGGGTATCAACGCCAACTTCACCAACAACGCCAGCTCAACCAATACCCGTTTCGACAACATTGGTCGCACAACGAGTCAAACCGTAAACGTCGACGGCAATTACAACCTCTTTGCTTATGCTGGTGGAATGAGCAAAGTAACGGGCCCCGTAAGTCTGAACTACAACCTCAACGTAAGTCGGTTGTTGTTTACTAACCTGATCAACGATCAAATCAACCAAACCATCACCCAGGCTCAAAGTATCGGACTGGGCTTCGACCTGGACTTGGATAAATTTACCGCTAATTTGGGGGGTGATTACAGTCGAAACCAAACCGAATCGTCGCTTAACCAACAGAGCAATCAAAGCTTTGGTTCATTTAGTGCAAACGCCGGTTTCCAGTGGGAATTAAAAAAAGGTTTTGAAATCAAGTCGAGTATTTCGACCACCAAAAATCTACAGCGCGCAGATGGCTTCAACATCCAGTACACCATCTGGAATGCTTCTCTGGCAAAATCATTCCTGAAAAAGGAAAATCTGACACTCTCATTAGACGCGACCGACTTGTTGAACCAAAACATTGCCGTTAACCGACAATCGCAAAACAACACCATTGTTGACTCGCGTAAATTGGTGGTAGGACGTTACATACTGATCAACTTAGCCTATCGCTTCGACAGTAACAAAGACAAACCCAAAGAAGATGAAATGGGCTTCTAACATTATCGTTTGTTTCACCGTTTTAGTGATGAGTTCGCCTGGGAAATCTCAGATTTCTGCTGGCCGAGTGGTTTATGAACGAAAAACCAACTTGTACAAAAAATTCAAGAATGACGATGTGTCACAATGGATTCCCGAGGCCAACAAAATCAAGATTGACACCTTTGAACTGATCTTTAACGACACCCTGAGCTACTTTGGTCCGGTTGAGAGCAACCTGAAAGAAAATCTGAGCTGGGCTACCAACAAAAACAGAATTTGGACCTCCTTCAACCAAAAAACCACCTTTCAAGTGAAGGAGATTTTTGGCGAGCCGGTCAACCTCGACGATTCGCTGCGCAGTGTAAAATGGAAAATCGTGCCCGGGAAGCGGAAAATAGCGGGTTATGAATGTCAAAAGGCCTTATATCAGCACGGCGATACCGCAAACTTATACGCTTGGTTTTGCCCTGAATTTATCACCACGGCTGGACCTGAAACATTCAACGGATTGCCTGGACTTATCCTAGGCCTTGCCACCGAGGATGGCGGTGTGATTTATTTTGCCCGTCAAGTGCTGCTCGAACGGGTTGACACCGCTCAACTTACCCCTTCTAAAATCAAAGGAAAAAAGTTTACCAAGGTAGAACTCCGCACCAAGTTAGAGAAAGACTTTGGGAAAGAAGAGTGGGGCAAAATGCTTATTGGCGAAGTCTTCGGAATGTGGTAATCCAACGTCCTTGGTATATTGCAATAGACAACAGATCAGGTGAACAGCAATCGTCGCCATCCACACTTTTGGGTGGAAAATGAGTAAAAAATAGGTTATATTTAAACGACTATCCGCAACTGTTCCACACCGTAAATAGATTACGGAGTGACCATTGAACTTGGCTCCAAAAAGAGCATATGAACATAACAGAATTAGCCAAAATTATCCACACTGAGGATGCTGCAAAGCAATACTGGCGTAGGTTAAGGGAAGATAAAGGCATTGTCTGCAAAAGGTGCAAAGGAAAAGAGCATCATTGGTTAAGTATCAAAAGCCATTGGAGCTGTAACAAGTGTGACTTCAGAACCACCCTCAAATCTGGAACCGTCATGGAGAATAGCAAATTACCTTATCGGTACTGGATTCATGCCATTTACTTGATGCTTAACACCAAAAAAGGAGCTTCTGCCTTGGCTATACAGAGACAACTGAATGCTAAAAGGTACGAACCTATTTGGTTTATGTGTCAGAAGATCCGCCTTAGCATGGGTAACCGAGACCAGAATAATGTCTTAAAGGGTAAAGTTGAAATGGACGAGGCATTTGTAACCGTAATGGAAAATATAGAAGACAGACCGCCTAAAAACAAGGCAGAAGGACCAACTCAATATACCCGAGGTAGAGGAAGTGAGCGAAAAGAAGTTGTAGCGGTTATGGCTTCTTTTGGGACAAAAACACTGAAGAATGGCAAATCCAAAACCTTTCTCAAATACCTCAAAATGCAGGTCCTACTTGATTGTGAGGCGCAAACTATCAAAGAGACCGTTGAAGAAAACATTGATCCACAGTCCAAGCTCTTCACTGATGGTCATCCGTCATATAAGAAGCTGGCAGGCGCCATCGAACAGCATATCAGCAAAGTTACACCAAAGCATATGGCATCTAAAACATTGCCTGTAGTTCACTTGGCTATATCAAATTTAAAACGGCAACTGCTTGGGGTGCATCATTGCGTATCAAGGGGGTACCTGCAATCGTAC
>DASUEB010000050.1:0-2217 GCA_036275295.1 Luteibaculaceae bacterium
GCTCCCGATACCAAATGAGCGGGAAAATTGGTTGCAGTAGATAAACTTAAAACCCCGTTGTTGTCTACGAAGATCTGACCTGCTCTGCGGTTCGCCCCGTTGAGGTTGAAGTTGGCCATATCTAGTTTGCCATTCGACTCCACGCGCAAGTTGCCAATTAACGCACTAGTAGGAAGACTCGCTTCTAAGGTAACGCCAGCTGAATTGGATATAATTACGTTTTGATAAACCAACCCATTAATCGCTAGCACCTGAGGAGCCGTTCCTTGATACATCACGGCGTAAGGCGCGTTTTGATTGCCATCTAAAAAAGCATAGTTGTTAACGGTGAACCCAATAAGCGCCCCGTTGAGAAAAATGTTCTTGGGTTTATTGTCGAATGTGGTGTTGTCGTTTACGTTCAAAATACTCACTTGACTTGTAGGTACATTCGATGAGATAACCGCATTTTTCTCCAAAAACAAATTTCCGTGTTGGAAGTTGAAGGTGTTTCTTTTAGTGGTAGACGCAACGGTGGAGGAGAATAAGCGCAAGTCGCCCATGATTCGGATAGAACCTAAGTTGGTTGCGTCGCCCACATTCAAGGTGTTTGAGCCACCCGTTGCCGCATTCACCAAGTACTCTAGGCGCAAATTTCCTTTTACCACCAGGCTGCCAAGGACATTAAAGGTGTTTCCCTCGGTGATGGCATTTACCTGCATAAGCACATCTTGGTCAACCGTTAGGGAGGATCCTGCATTGATGGTGAGGTTAGCCAACAAACCGCCTATGCGAAGGGATTTGCATGTAAACGACCCCGTTACCGTAACATTTCCTGCATTGCCTATAACCACGTCGTCATCGGCAGCAGGAACCCCTAAGGGTAGCCACGTTAAGGCATTGTTCCAAGCTCCTGGCAACAAGGCCGTTTTGGTAACCGCGAATAATTGGTGCGCTATTAACAGGATACCCACTGTGAAGAACGCTTTTAGGTGTGTTGTTTTCATTCTTTTGCAAAGTTCAACTTTTACGCGAATTCGGTCGATTATTACGTTATGCGAATCGACCATTTGTTTTGGGTTTAAGATTATCGAATAGTCCCGATACAAGATAAACAAAGGGCTCCAAAGGCCTACATGCCTACACTAACCCAAAGTTACAAACATTTTTTGTCGATTAGTTGTCTGGAATTGTCGATAAGTGTTTTCGGGAGAGGGATCGGAGGTCAATCGGCATGAGCAGTATTTAAAGGATTGATTATTAATGTATTGTGTTTCATTTATTGTGACGCGTTAAGTTTGGGTAAAGGGTTGGCGTTCGCCCTGTCTGGTGCTGACCAATTTGATTGAGTTACCAGTGGCAGAAAAGTAAACGGACTGCCCCATCCATTGGGACAGTCCATTTTGGGTTGTACAAAAGTGATTAATGAGTAAATCGGATGGTGATTTGGCTACCTGCCTGATACACCACCACCAGTACAAGTTGATTGGTTTTTTCCAATGGAACTACAAACGTATCTCCGCTTTCTGTGCTGCTGTAAATCAGTTTTCCGTCGGCGCTGTATACCGCACACGATTGCAGCGGCATGGCTCCTTCATTCTTAATTTCAAAATACTCGTTGCGCGATTGTAACTTAACTCCTCTTGCATGCGCGGAATCGCTGATTCCGGATGGATCCACTACTAAAATCGATTTTTCCACGGGTATGGATCGGCAGCCCCACTCGTTGGAAACGGTGAGCTGCATGTGTTTGAGGCCGCTATTTTCAAAGTATACCAACGGATTTTGCAGCCCGCTGTACGTGTTTATTTCCGGGAAATACCATTCGTAGGTGCCTCCCCCATGTGATTGGTTTTCAATTGGAACAAAAGCATTGACTGGCCATTCCACAGGAGCTGAAAAGTCGGCTATGACCTCCGGATGACTCAGGATGGCGAACGGATACGACGAAGGCACGCAGCCGGTGTTAGGCGCTAAATTTTGCAATAGGTAATTTCCTGCTCCCAACGCCATGTTCACTTGAGCCGTAGAGCTGTCGAAGGAGGCGATGACTTGGCCGTTTCTGCTCAACGCAAACTGCGGGTGTTCGTCAAATTGCGATAAGTCGACTGAAAGTGAGCCGTCATTTTTGTCAAAACAAGAAGCGTCCACCGTTTGAATCAAACCACGTAGGTTTCGGTAGGCCTTTATAATAAACCGTATCCCGTCGTAACCAGCTGGCAAAACCACTGAAATGGC
>DASUEB010000051.1:0-32887 GCA_036275295.1 Luteibaculaceae bacterium
GTTAGTCCCGAAGCTTTGAGGATAGAGGCCTTGGCGATGAGTCCCGACATTTCGGCGTTTTTGCCTGCCAGCTCTTCGGCTCGGTTTTTAACGCTGCCCAACTCGGTTTTAACCTGCACATTTTCTTCGGTAAGTTGCTGATTGACGGTGTTAAGCGAATCGATGGTTACCACATAACTTTTCATGATGGTGCGCAGGGTGACCACTTCGCGGCGGTATTTGGCGATGAGGGTGACATTGCCCTTGTTTTTCTCAATTTGATCCAGCAGGTTTTTAATCTGGTCTTTTTGGGCTTGCATCTCGGCGGTGAGCTTGTTATTGTCGGTTTTCAGCTTGTCGTATTGCTGCAGCATGCTGTTGAGTTCCTCTTTGAGGTCGTTGCGCTCGCCTTCGAGGTTGCTGCGCTGCATAGAGATTTGCTGATACGAGGTGCGCAGGGTGATGAGTTGATAAGATAGGACGCCTACGGCCAAGGTGAGCACCGCAATGATGATGAGGTAAACTCTCTCTTGGGTGGGTTTATTCGACGGGGTGCTTGTTTCCATCTCAACGCGGCTTGTTTGTGCGAAAGTGAGCTATTTATTTCGTTCCGAGGAGTGCATCGGCCTTAATTTTTCAAAAAAGCGATGTGCATCGCAAGATAAACCGCAAAAAGAATGCCAAACGGATAACTCGGTCGACCCAAATAGGCGCGTAAAGGGGCAGCTTGCTCAACGGTACTGGCAGATTAGGGATCGATGATTCAACTTTGCTCAAAAAAAGATGTGGGCGGCTTTTGAGTTGGTTTATCCCCATGTGTGTTTGGCATGTGAGCGTTTGATACACAGCAGTGCGCAGATGCTGTGTTTTGGCTGCGAGGCCGAGATCAGGGCTCGTCACGACGACATGGGCGGGGTACATCCCGCCGAGAAGCTATTCTGGGGTCGCTGTGCCATCGAGGCGGCCACCAGTTTGGCAACCTTCACCAAGGGCGGAATTTCTCAGCGCTTGTTGCATCAACTGAAGTATCAAGGAATGCGCGATTTAGGAGTTTACTTGGGACAGCTGCTGGGTGAGAAGATTCGGCTCACGGGCCGATTTACAGGGGTGGAAGCCGTGGTTCCGGTCCCCTTGGCGCGCGACAAGCTCAAAAAGCGGGGGTACAATCAGGCCGAATGTGTAGCCCGCGGAGTAGCCCGCGAATTGCAAGTTCCGGTGATTACCCAGTACCTCGTCAAACAGCGCGCTACAGCCAGTCAGACCAAAAAAGGGCGTTGGGAGCGCATGCTCAACAGCGAGCGCGTTTTCGCCATCAAGCCCAACCTCACGCCGCCCGAGCGCCATTTGTTGGTCATCGATGATGTCATCACCACCGGTGCTACGCTCACTGCCTGCGTCAATGCCCTGTCGCATGCCCACAAAGTGAGTGTGGCTTCGGTGGCTTATCAGTAGTTTGGTATCTTTGCACCATGGCAGAAACGTTGTTTGTACCGGTTTCGACCGACCGCAAAGCGATTTACGAGGCTATTTTGCCTCAAATAAAGGCATTGACCGAGGTAGAACCCGATCTAATCGCCAACTTGGCAAATGTAAGTGCCGTGCTCAAGGAAGCATTTGGATTTTTTTGGGTTGGGTTTTACCTGGTGAAAGGCGATGAACTGGTTTTGGGTCCTTTCCAAGGGCCGTTGGCTTGTACCCGCATCAAATCGGGCAAAGGAGTTTGTGGTACCAGCTGGGCTCGCAAGGCCACCATAGTTGTTCCTGACGTCGATGCATTCCCGGGTCATATTGCCTGCAGTTCGGCTTCGAAATCAGAAATTGTCGTACCGGTGATCGATCATCAAGGTCAGGTAACCATGGTATTAGACGTTGATAGCGATCGGTTGAACGATTTTGACCACACCGATCAGCTGTACCTCGAGCAACTTGCAAAGCTGATCGTTTCATGGGCCTAAGGCATATCCTGTGGTTGGCTTGTTTTGCTGTTTCCTGCGCCAGAGTGGGCATGCCTACAGGTGGAGCGAAAGACGAGCAACCGCCACAATGGCTCAAGAGCACACCCGAACAGGGAACCATCCAATTTCAAGGCCGCGAGTTGGTGCTAGAGTTCGACGAATACGTGCAGGTACAGAACATGAACCAGCAGTTCTTCTCGTCGCCCGCGCTCAATTCGGCTCCTGTATTCCGCGTGAAAAAACGCTCTTTAATCGTGCAATGGGATGATACCCTTAAACCGCAAACTACCTACCGTTTTTACTTTGGTTCGGGTGTTGTCGATGTGCACGAAAACAATCCGATCAAAGACCTCGAGCTGGTATTTTCTACCGGCGACTATATCGATTCGGCTCGAATAGCGGGATCTGTGACCGATGCTTACAGCGGTCAGCCTCTGGGCGATCTCACGGTGATGGCCTGGCGCGACACCCTCAACGATTCGATCATCGCATCGACCAAACCCGATTTTGTAGCAAAAACCAACGGTTCGGGTCGATTCGACATGCAATACCTGCCGCAAGGGGTGTTTCGGCTTTTGGCTATTCAGGATCTCAACAAGGATTTTAAGGTCCAAGCATCCGAGCGCATGGCTTTTGCACAGACATGGGTGAGCGCATCAGCCGATTCGACGGCGCCTGTTCTTGTGTTGCGAGCCTATGTCCCTGAGGCCGATAGCCTAAAGGTGATTAGTAAAAAACTGGAGCGCAATCAGCTTCTTACCGTTGGTCTCAACAAAGCCTGTAAGGCTTGCCGGATTCAAGGACCGTTTCATCTCAAAACGCAATTCGATAAAAACGGCGATACCTTAAGCGCGTGGCTGCCCGATTTTGAACCCGTTGACTCTCTGGTTTTTGAGGTATACAACGGCGAAGAGCGCGTAGATCAGCTAGCAGTTTATCCGTCTAAATCGCGCAAGGCAACGCCGGTACCCATGGGTTTTGAGGTCTTAGATCAAGGTCAGGTACGCCCGGGGAAACAGCCACGTCTGCAGCTCAAGGAGCCGTTGGCCGCTGGTTTTGATACCGTTAATGTGTTGGGCCAATTGGCCGACAGCACCACAGTAATGGGTAGATTGGTTGCCGACTCAACCAACGAATTGGTTTACGCCGTTGACATACCCTTGCAAATGGGTCAATCGCTGGCTTTGATACTGCCCGATAGCGTTTTAATCACGAGATACGGCACGCCGGTCAAGGGCGATACCCTTGGGGTGGTGATGCCTACCGAGGAGCAGCTAGGCCGATTGTTGTTCGCGGTTGAACACGGCGACAGCCTTCCCGCTTTTTTCGAATTGATAGACCAGAACGATCAGGTGGTACACCGCCAGGATTTGAAGCGCGGATCCTCATCAATCGACCTGAAATACCTTGTACCGGGTAAATATGTGGTGCGAGTGATTGCAGACCTCGACGGGAATGGGCAATACACCCCCGGCTCTTATGTTGGGCGCAGGCAGCCTGAACCGGTGTATTATTTCAAAGGAGGGGTGGAAGTACGCGCCAATTGGGAACAAGAGCTGCGCTGGGATCCCTCAGTCGAGGCGGATGTCAAATGAGTCGGCATCCTGTAAAAACGGGAGTTTCTGACGGATGTCGATTAAATAGTCTTTGTCGAGCTGAGCGCTGTACACCCCTTCGTTTTCCTGGGCGTTGACCAGCGTTTTTCCCATGGGATCAATGATGCAGGAGTGGCCCACATAACGCAGTTCATTTTGATCGGTGCCGATGCGGTTGACGCCCAATACATACGACTGATTTTCGATGGCTCGCGCGATGAGCAGGTGATCCCAGGCAAAGATGCGGGCTTGAGGCCAGTTGGCCACATAGACCAACAGATCGTATGCCGGTTTTTGGTGGTTTCTGGAAAACACAGGAAATCGGAGGTCGTAACACACTTGCAGGCAGATTTTCCATCCGTTGATGGATACTACCACCCGCTCGGTACCAGCGGCGTAGGCGTGGTGCTCGCCCGCCATTTTAAAGAGGTGGCGTTTGTTGTACCACAGCAGTTCTCCGCTGGGTTTTGCCACAACCAAACGATTGTAATACAGGCCATTTTCTTCAATGGCGAGTGAACCCATCAGGTGGGTAGCTCTTTTTGAGGCCGTATCGCGCATCCAATTGACGGTTGGACCATCCATGGGCTCTGCAATTTTATCGGCAGCCATGGAAAAACCTGTGGTAAACATCTCGGGGAGCACCCACAGATCGGCCTCGGCGGCTTGTCTGATCTGGTCGGCAAAGTAGTTGCGATTGGCAGCCGGATCGTGCCAAACCAGCGGCGCCTGTATCAATGAAACCTTGAGCGGAAGCATACCTTGTGGATTACAGGCAGTAAATTACAATTTATTCAGAACCTCGGCGGCTTTTTGCAGGGTTTCTTGACCCTTGGCGAAGCAGAATCGCAGCACGCGAAGGTTGGGATCTTGGTGGTAAAATACGCTGGTGGGTATGGAGGCCAAGCCGTATTTCTCAACCAGCTCAACGGCAAAGTCAACATCGCGTTGATCGCTAATCGCACTGTAATCCAAGCACTGAAAATACGTTCCAGCTGCTGGAAGGATTTGGAATTTCGATGGTGCAATCATCGATACAAACAAATCGCGTTTTTGCTGGTAAAATGCACCCAGCTGAAGGTACTCGTCTTTGTTTTTCAGCGTTTCGGCCATGGCGTATTGCATGGGGGTGTTGACGGCAAACACATTGAATTGATGCACCTTGCGAAGTTCGGCGGTCAAGTCGGCCGGTGCGAGCATATAACCCAGTTTCCAACCCGTGGTATGATAGGTCTTGCCAAACGAAGACACCACTACCGAACGCTCAGCCAATTGAGGATAAGAGCAAACCGATTGGTGGCTCTGGCCATCAAAGACGATGTGTTCATATACCTCATCGCTCAGCACAATGATATCGGTGTTGTGCACCAATTTTTCGAGCTGTTTTAAGTCGCTGGCGCTAATCAGGGCCCCGGTGGGATTGTGCGGCGAGTTGATGATGATCATGCGGGTTTTGCGATTGATCACCCGTTTTAACTCGGCAAAGTCGATGGAAAAGTGGGGATATTTAAGGTTGATGTGAATGGTCTTGCCACCGGCCAGTTCGATCGCGGGGTCGTAGCAGTCGTATGCGGGATTAAAAACCACCACCTCATCGCCTTCTCGAACCAAAGCGGTGATGGCGGTAAAAATGGCTTGCGTAGCACCCGCCGTTACGGTAATCTCGGTGTTTGGATCGTATACAGCCCCGTAGCAATCGGCCGTTTTGATGGCGATCTGCTCGCGAAGAGCCATTACACCTGGCATGGGGGCGTATTGATTATGCCCAGCGCGCATGGCTTGATTGACGCGTTCAATAAGCAGGGGACTTACTTCGAAGTCGGGAAAACCCTGTGCCAAATTCAGCGCCTGATGTTGTTGAGCCAAGCCCGACATTTTGGCGAAAATACTGAGACCTACTTTTGGGAGTTTGCTAAATAGCGTTACGGGGGTATGCATAGATGCGTTCATAAAAAACCCTGTTCGATGGGCGAACAGGGTTTACTAACGTAAAGAAAGTAAATTTAGGCTTTTGCGGTGGCGATGGCGCTTAGGTACAAGCGGTTCATGCGGGCGATGTTCTCAATAGAGATGCCTTTGGGGCATTCTACTTCGCAGGCTCCGGTATTGGTACAGTTACCAAACCCTTCCTTGTCCATTTGCTCGACCATTTTGATCACCCGCTCATGGCTTTCCACCTTGCCTTGAGGCAATAGGTCGAGCTGCGATACTTTGGCAGAAACAAACAACATGGCCGAGGCGTTTTTGCAGGTGGCCACACAAGCTCCGCATCCGATGCAGGTTGCCGCGTTGAAGGCTTCATCGGCATCTTTCTTGGGAATGGGTATTGCATTGCCATCGACAGCCTGACCGGTGTTGACGTTTACATAACCCCCAGCTTGGATGATGCGGTCGAACGCCGAGCGGTCAACGCTCAAATCCTTGATCACTGGGAATGCGCTGGCGCGCCAAGGCTCAACGTAGATGGTATCGCCATCTTTGAACGAACGCATGTGCAACTGGCAGGTGGTAACACCGCGGTTGGGTCCGTGCGCCTCGCCGTTGATGAACATGGAGCACATACCGCAGATGCCCTCGCGGCAGTCGTGGTCAAATGCCACGGGCTCTTCGCCTTTCTCGATGAGTTGTTGATTGAGCACATCCATCATTTCGAGGAAGCTCATGTCTTCTGATATGTTTTTGACTTGATAGTCAACCATTCGGCCTTTATCGTTAGGGCCTTTCTGACGCCAAATTTTTAGCGTTAAGTTCATTCCGTGCTGTCCCATTACTTATAGCTTCTAGTGGCGATTTTAATGTTCTCGTATTTAAGGTCTTCTTTGTGCAAAACATGGTTGCTGTCGCCTTGGTATTCCCAAGCGGCTACGTAAGCGTATTTCTCGTCGTCGCGCAGTGCTTCACCGTCTTCGGTTTGGTATTCTTCGCGGAAGTGACCACCACAACTTTCGTTGCGATCTAAGGCGTCTTTGCACATCAGCTCGCCCAGCTCGATGAAATCGGCTACGCGGCCGGCTTTCTCCAATTCCTGGTTGAATTCGTTGGCGCTGCCCGGCACGCGAACATTTTGCCAAAACTCTTTCTTCAAGGCCTGAATCTGCGCAATAGCGCCTTTTAGTCCCTCTTCGTTGCGAGCCATACCGCATTGGTTCCACATGATCTTGCCCAATTCGCGGTGGAAGTGGTCTACAGTCTTGGTTCCTTTGATGTTCAATAAGGTGTTGATGCGGTCTTTTGCCTCTTTCTCGGCGGTAACAAATTCGTCGCGGTTGGTGTCAATCCGACCGGTTCTGATTTCATCAGCCAAATATTCTCCAATGGTATAAGGAATTACAAAATAGCCATCGGCTAGGCCTTGCATCAGTGCCGAGGCACCCAGGCGGTTTGCTCCGTGGTCAGAGAAATTGGCTTCACCCAAGGCGTATAGACCTTTTACTGTGGTCATCAGGTTGTAATCAACCCAAAGTCCGCCCATGGTATAGTGAACGGCAGGGTAGATTTGCATGGGCGTGGTGTAGGGATCTTCACCGGTGATCTGCTTGTACATGTCAAACAGGTTTCCGTAGAGTTCTTCTACCTTTTCGCGTCCAAATTTGTACATCTGCTCCTCCGTAGGATTGGCAATGCCACTTTGAATGGCAGCTTGTTTTCCGTATTTGTATTTGAGGTTGGATGCAAAGTCGAGGTAAACGGCTTCGCCGGTTTTGTTCACACCGTATCCGGCATCGCAGCGCTCTTTAGCAGCGCGGCTAGCCACGTCGCGAGGCACCAGGTTACCAAAGGCCGGATAGCGGCGCTCCAAGTAGTAATCGCGGTCTTCCTCGGCGATATCGGTTGCTTTGAGTTTTCCGGCGCGAATAGCCTCGGCATCTTCTTTGCGCTTGGGAACCCAGATACGACCGTCGTTGCGCAGCGACTCAGACATGAGCGTGAGCTTCGACTGGTGGTCGCCCGATACGGGAATGCAGGTGGGGTGAATCTGTGTAAAACAAGGGTTGGCGAAGAAGGCCCCGCGGCGGTGCGCTTTCCACGCAGCCGTTACGTTGCTTCCCATAGCATTGGTGCTCAAGTAGAATACGTTGCCGTATCCACCGGTACACAACAGAACGGCATGGGCCCCGTGGCGCTCAATTTCTCCGGTGATCAGGTTGCGAGCTATAATTCCGCGGGCTTTTCCATCGATCAGAACCACATCGAGCATCTCATGACGCGCAAACATGGTTACCTTGCCTTTGGCTACCTGACGCTCTAAGGCCGAATAAGCCCCAAGCAATAGCTGCTGTCCGGTCTGACCCTTGGCGTAAAAGGTACGAGATACTTGGGTTCCACCGAATGAGCGGTTGTCGAGCATGCCGCCGTAGTCGCGTGCAAAGGGAACCCCTTGTGCCACACACTGGTCGATGATATTAACCGAAACCTCAGCCAGACGGTAAACGTTGGCTTCGCGAGCGCGGTAATCGCCGCCTTTGATGGTATCGTAGAACAAGCGGTAAACACTATCGCCGTCGTTGGCATAGTTTTTAGCCGCATTGATACCCCCTTGCGCAGCAATAGAGTGGGCGCGGCGCGGACTGTCCTGAAAGCAAAATGCTTTCACATTGTAGCCCATCTCGGCTAGCGATGCCGCCGCCGATGCTCCCGCCAATCCGGTACCTACCACAATCACATCTAACGATCGCTTGTTGGCCGGGTTAACCAGTTTTACGGTCGATTTGTACTTGATCCATTTTTCGCTGAGATCACCAGCTGGTATTTTGCTATCTAAAACTGACATAGTATCGAGTCTTACAGATTATTTAGTCAAATAAATATAAACCGGAATGGCGGCAAATAAGCCCGGAACCACGATCGAAAATCCGTAACCAAGGTATCCCAGAATGGCATTGTATTTGCGATGGCTCAACCCAACCGACTGAAACGCCGATTTAAATCCGTGAACCAGGTGGAATGAAACCGCGAACATGGACGCCACATAGAGCGCAGTTGCGATCAAACCAAAATCTTCGCTGCGGAAAAACGCCATTACAACGGTGTGGAGGTCTTTGTTGCCAGCCGTGTCCTGACCAATCTCACCAAAGTGCATCACCGCCCAAAAATTGGCCATGTGGGTTACCAAGAAAGCCAGAATAACGGTACCTAGAATACCCATGTTGCGCGACGACCAAATGGAATTCCTGTCGGCGCGCTCGTAAACGTAGCGAGCCGGACGAGCTGAGCGGTTTTTGATCGTGAGCAGCAATCCGTCGAAGGCGTGGAACAGGATGCTGATGTAAGTTAAGTAAGAAAGAATTTTGACAATGGGATTAGACGTCATGAACTTGGCGTAGGCGTTAAATTGCAACTGACCTTCTTCGCCACTGATAAACAACTGAAGATTGCCCAGTAAGTGACCTACTAAGAACAGGCACAGGAACAATCCCGTTGCAGCCATCCAATACTTTTTAACCAGTGAAGTTTTCATTTTCTCTTGTTATCTATTGCTTGTGCGTTTATGTGGTTCAACCAACCGTAAATTTTTGACGGACAAATGTAAGGTCTGATTGACTTTCGACAATCGAATCGGGTTATTTAGAATTTGTCTATTCAAGATCATTTTCTAGGCCATCTTGTATTCGAAAAACAAGCATAGAATCGAAAAGGTTTGGTCATCGGCGTAAACTTTCTGATGTTTGTCGATGTTTGACAGGAGCCTTGCCAAGGCGGCACGGTTTTTGTTCTTTACACTCATTTATACCCATACTACATGAAATATCTTCCTATCGATCGCCAATTGTTTATAGATAATCGCCAGCGCTTTACCAAGGAGTTGTTGCCCAAGTCGATTGCCATATTCAACAGCAACGACATCATGCCTACCAATGCCGATGGTCATATGGGGTTCAAGCAAAACGCCGATTTGTTTCACTTGAGTGGGGTAGATCAAGAGGAGAGCATTTTGGTGCTTTTTCCCGATGCGTTTAATCCGTCGCACCGCGAAATCCTTTTCGTTCGCGAAACCAATGAGACCATAGCGGTTTGGGAAGGGGCAAAGCTCACCAAAGAGCAGGCCACCCAGGTAAGTGGGGTTCGCAATGTGCAGTGGTTGGCGTCGTTTGAAAAGACCCTTCAGGCGCTGATGGCCGAGGCCGAGTTTGTTTACTTAAATTCAAACGAACACCTCCGGGCTCACATAGAAGTGGAAACCCGCGATGCGCGATTCGCCCAGTGGATTCAAAAAACCTATCCTCTACACGCCTACAAGCGATCAGCGCCCATCATGCACCGGATACGTTCGGTAAAACACAGCATTGAACTCGATTTGATTCAGCAGGCTTGCGACATCACCGAAAAAGGTTTCCGTCGATTGCTTTCATTTGTCAAACCCGGTGTTGCAGAATATGAAATTGAAGCTGAGCTGCTGCACGAATTTGTGCGCAATAGGTCAAAAGGTTTTGCCTACGGTCCTATCATTGCCAGTGGTGCCAGTGCTTGTGTGCTTCACTACACCGAGAATAACAAGGTTTGCCGCGAGGGAGATGTCTTGTTGCTCGATGTCGCGGCAGAATATGCCAATTATGCGAGCGACCTCACGCGATGCATTCCCGTTTCGGGCCGATTTACTGAGCGCCAGCGCAAGGTGTACGATGCGGTGCTCCGCGTGAAAAACGCCGCCACTCAGCTGTTAATGCCCGGTGTTTTTCTGGTTGATTATCACAAAGAAGTTGGCAAATTGATGGAGAGCGAGTTGTTGGGGCTGGGTTTGATTGACAGCACGGATATTCAGAATCAAAATCCCGATTGGCCGGCGTATAAAAAGTATTTCATGCATGGAACATCCCATTTTCTTGGATTAGATGTGCACGATGTGGGATTGTGGCACGAACCCATTCAGGCTGGTAATGTCTTTACCGTAGAACCTGGGATCTATATCCCTGAGGAGGGTTTGGGTATTCGATTGGAGAACAATGTGTTGGTAACCCCTTCGGGGCCTATCGATTTAATGAAAAATATTCCCATTGAAGCGGAGGAGATTGAAGATTTGATGCAAAGTCGGTAATTAATGGTGACACGGGATTGGTCCCGGTGGGGGTAATGGGTTGGTGTGGAACCGGTCAATCATAATGCATTCCCTTCAGGGGGGTTATGATGATGCCGCCCCTGCGGGAGCTATTATGGTGTCGCCCCTATTTTGCCTGAGCGCGTCGAAGGAGGGCTATTATGATGTCACCCCGCTTTTGCCTGAGCGCGTCGAAGGCGGGCTCGCTACGTCGTGCATACCGTACTGCTATTATGATGCCGCCCCTACGGGGCTCACTATGTCTTGCAAACCTTCTTGCTATTATGGTGTCGCCCCTATGGGGCTCAATTTATTGTATTTGCTGCCTGATATTATGATGTCACCCCGCTGGTTCATCACATGCATCCCATCCTTTTGAAAACGATTGGTATGCTGGGCAAATGCCCAAAAACAAAAAACCGATTCAACATAGGAATGGAATCGGTCTTTGTTTAAATGGGGTGTATTTGCAGCGATCTAAATGCTTACAGCTTTTTCTTTACCTCGGTTTCTTCGTATGCTTCTACGATATCGCCAATTTTGATATCGTTGAAATTGGCTAGGTTCAAACCGCATTCGTATCCTTTGGTTACCTCTTTCACATCGTCTTTGAAACGTTTCAGAGAACCCAGGTTTCCGGTGTGGATGACAATGCCGTCGCGGATGAGGCGTATTTTACTGTTTCGGTTGACTTTGCCGTCTTGTACAAAACATCCGGCAATGGTGCCCACTTTCGAGATGTTGAATACCTCGCGTATTTCGATCGTACCGATAATTTGTTCTACGATATCCGGAGCTAACATACCTTCCATGGCGTCTTTCACCTCGGCGATTGCGTCGTAGATGATAGAGTAGTGACGTATTTCGATCTGCTCCTTTTCGGCCAGTTTCTTGGCTGATGCCACTGGACGAACTTGGAATCCGATGATGATGGCATCTGAAGCCGAGGCCAACAAAACGTCGCTTTCGGTGATCGGACCTACCGCCTTGTGGATGATGTTCACTTGGATGGCATCGGTCGAGAGTTTCAACAAGCTGTCGGTAAGGGCTTCCACAGATCCATCCACGTCACCTTTGATGATGATGTTGAGTTCGCGGAAGTTTCCAATGGCCAGTCGGCGACCAATTTCGTCGAGGGTGATGTGTTTTTGAGTGCGCAGACCTTGCTCGCGCTGCAATTGCTGGCGTTTAGTAGCAATTTCGCGGGCCTCGCGTTCATCGGCCAATACGTGGAACTTATCGCCAGCGGCTACAGCTCCATTGATACCCAGAACCGATACGGGATCTGATGGTCCGGCTACCTTCACAGGTAATCCGCGTTCATTAAACATGGCTTTGATACGACCGTAGAACTGTCCGGCGAGGATAATGTCTCCTACGCGCAGAGAACCCGCTTCCACCAGCAGGGTGGCTACGTATCCGCGGCCTTTGTCGAGTGAACTTTCGATAATGGTACCGATGGCGCGTTTGGCCGGATTGGCTTTGAGGTCCATCAATTCGGCTTCAAGCAATACTTTCTCGAGAAGCAGTTCTATATTATCTCCTTTTTTGGCAGATATTTCTTGGGTTTGGTATTTACCGCCCCATTCTTCTACCAGGATATTCATCTGAGCGAGTTCTTCGCGGATTTTATCGGCGTTGGCACCGGGTTTATCCATTTTGTTGAAGGCGAAGATCATGGGTACATTGGCTGCCTGTGCGTGGTTGATGGCCTCACGGGTTTGGGGCATCACGCTGTCGTCGGCGGCAATCACAATGATCGCTAAGTCGGTTACCTGAGCACCGCGAGCACGCATGGCGGTAAACGCTTCGTGACCGGGTGTATCGAGGAAGGTAATGGTCTTGCCGTTGTTGAGTTCTACGCGGTAGGCACCGATGTGCTGGGTAATACCCCCAGCCTCGCCGGCGATTACATTGGCTTTGCGGATGTAGTCGAGCAGCGATGTTTTACCGTGGTCAACGTGACCCATCACCGTTACGATGGGGGCTCTTGGCAACAAATCGTCTTCGGTATCCTCTTCTTCTATGATGGCTTCTTGGTCTTCGGCACCCACAAATTGAATTTGGTAGCCAAATTCTTCGGCGATGATGCTGAGGGTTTCGGCATCGAGACGTTGGTTGATCGATGCAAAGATCCCGAGCGACATACATGCCGAGATGATCTGGGTAGGACTGGCGTCCATCATCGAGGCGATTTCGGCGACGGTAACGAACTCGGTTACTTTGAGAACCGACTTTTCCCTTTCCATCTCTTCGCGCTCGAGCTCAAGGCGCTCGGCCACACGGTCGCGTTTATCGCGGCGGTTTTTAGCTGATTTCGATTTTCCAGCACCGCTCAAGCGGGCGAGGGTTTCCTTGATCTCCTTGCGGATTTGTTCTTCGGTAACCTCGGGTTTAACTTCGGGGTTGCGGTTGCCCGGTTTGCCGAAACGGTCGTTGCGCTGACCGGGTGTATTGGGTCGCTGTTGAGGCGGTTTGTTTTTGTTACGCTCTGCTTCTTTGCTCACATCTACCTTACCGTCGATGCGTTTGCGTTTGCGTTTTTTGTCGGCATCGCTTGAAGAAGCAACGGGTTTCTTTTCCGATTTTTTATCGACTGGAAGTTCAATTTTACCGAGAACGGTAAGTCCAGAGAGTTTTTCGGTTTTAGCGCGGTAAAGCTCGGCTTCCTTGGGAGGCGCAGGTGCTTCGGGCGCTGGCGGAGCCACAGGCTCTGGGGCTTTTACTTCGGCAACGGGCTGTGGCTCGGGTTTTGGGGCTACAGGCTCGGGCTTTTTCTCTTCGGCAACGGGTGCCGCTTCTTTTTTGCCTTTGGTAGGACGTGTTTTTTGATTAAGCGCAGCGAGGTCGATTTTCCCGATGACCTTCACGCCTTCGGTATTTTTCGATTCTGCCTCAGGGGCTTCGGCTTTCGGGGCAGGTGTTTCGCTTACATCCACAGCGGGTGGTGCTACAGGTGCTGCAACCTCTGCTTTCGGTTCTTCGCGCTCAGCCTGAGGATGAGGAGTTTCTACCTTGGGCTCTGGTGTTGCTTCAATGGGTTGAGCACTGCTTGGCTGCACCTCTGTGGGCTCCGTTTCTGGGGCTTTAACTTCGGGCGCCTTGGTCTCTGGAGCTTTGGTTTCCGGGGCTTTTACCTCGGCTGGCTTGGACGCTTTCTCAGCGGCCTTTTCGGCATCTTTGTCGGCCATGGTACCAATAGCGATGGTTTCGCGAACCTCGCGACCAATGGTCACCGCCATGGCTTTTTCTTTGACCTTTACATCTGCCTGGTAGTTGGCCAGTAGCATATCGTAAATATCCCCGTCCAATTTGGTATTCGGGTTGGACTCAATTTGGATACCTTTCTTTGCCAAGAAATCGACAATTGTTGGAATGCTGACGTTGCATTCCTTGGCTACTTTGGCTAAACGTACCGCTTTTGTTTCTGACATATTTTAAAACGCTGCCCTTGATTAAGAGGGCTCTAAATTAATGTGCTTTACTCCTTCGAACTTGCAATTTTACTATTATTCCAGCTCTTCTTCCAAAATTCTGCGCACTTCTTTCACGGTTTCTTCCTCGAGGTCGGTTCGTTTTACGAGGTCTTCCACGCTCAATTCGAGGACAGAACGCGCGGTATCACAGCCAATCGACTTTAATTCGTCGATGATCCAGCTGTCGATTTCGTCTGCAAATTCTTCCAAGTCCACATCGTCGATTTCGTCGCTTGCTTCGCGGTACACATCAATTTGGTATCCGGTGAGTTTCGAAGCCAGTTTGATGTTGTGACCTCCTTTGCCGATAGCCAGTGAAATCTGATCGGGTTTGAGGTATACATCGGCTTTGAGATGTTCGTTATCCAAGCTGATGCTGCTGATTTTAGCGGGCGATAGCGCGCGTGAGATAAGCAGTTGGGTATTGGCTGTGAAGTTAATCACGTCGATGTTTTCGTTTTTCAACTCGCGCACGATGCCGTGGATCCTGGAGCCTTTCATACCCACGCAAGCGCCTACGGGGTCAATGCGGTCGTCGTAGCTTTCAACGGCTACTTTGGCGCGTTCGCCCGGTTCGCGAACAATTTTCTTGATGGTGATCAGTCCGTCGAAGATCTCAGGTACTTCTTGCTCAAACAAGCGCTCGAGGAACTCGGGGGCAGTTCGAGATAAAATTACCACGGGGTTGTTATTGCGCATTTCTACTTTGGCCACCACGGCTTTTACCGTTTCGCCTTTTTTGTAGAAATCAGATGGAATTTGTTCTGATTTGGGCAAGATCAATTCGTTGCCTTCTTCGTCGAGGATCAAGACCTCTTTTTTCCATACTTGGTAAACCTCACCGGTGATGATATCGCCAACGCGCTCCTTGTACTTGGCGTAGATACCGTCTTTTTCGAGGTCCATGATGCGCGACACCAAATTTTGGCGCAGCGAAAGCACCATTCTGCGGCCGAAGTCTTCCAGTTTAATTTCTTCTGACACCTCTTCTCCGATTTCGAAGTCGGGCTCAATTTTGATCGCGTCGCTGTAAGCAATCTGGGTATTTTCGTCTTCGATTTCTTCGTCTTCAACGATCTCGCGATTGCGCCAAATCTCCAAGTCACCCTTGTCGATGTTGATGATGATGTCGAAGTTTTCATCGGTGCCAAAGCGCTTGCGCAACATGGTGCGGAAAACGTCTTCTAACACGCTCATCATGGTAACGCGATCGATGTTTTTGAACTCTTTGAATTCTGAAAACGAGTCTAACAGATTTAAACCGTTCATGCGGATATTATTTAAACGAGATGATTATGTGGGTTGATTTAATTTGGTCGTATGTAAACGGATGGCTTTCGGTTACGAGCACTTTTTTATTGGAACCTTCTACCTTCTTTTTTTCGGTGGTACTTACTTCGAAGCCAAGGTCGTCGGCATTTACCAGCTCGCCTTCCACTTCGCGCCCATCCAGGGCCATTACTTTAACCTTGCGACCCAAGTTTTTGATGTATTGCTTGGGCATACGAAGGGGTTTATCGAGTCCGGGCGAGCTCACTTCGAGCGAATAGTCTTCAATCTCTCGGTCGAGGTTGCCTTCAATCTGACGGCTTACCGATAGGCAATCCTGAACGGATACACCTTGCATGCCATCAATTTCAACGGCGATGTGGTTCGCGGCAGAAATGCGCAATTCCACCAAGAAAAGCTCGGTGCCGGCGATGCGCTCATCAATAAGTTCTTTTACGCGTTCTGTGCTGATCATAATAAAAAGAGGGGCATAAGACCCCTCTCCGTTAAGCGATTACCGCGCAAAAGTACAAATTATTTTTGATCCAAACGATTTTCACTCACTTTTTTGCCGTTTTCATAAACGATCTCTTTGAACGGCTTGCCTTTTCTGTAGACGGTATAACGGCCGTCGAGTTTGTTGTCTCGGTAGTTACATTCGAGCGTCAGGCTGCCATCTTCGCCGTATTGCCTGCTTTTGCCGTTGAGTCGACCATCGCTGTAGCTGCGCTCCTCCACCAACACGCCTGTACCCTCGAAATACTGCCATTTGCCATCCTGCACGTTGTTTTTGTAGGGTCCTTTGGTCATCAGGTTGCCATTGACGGCGTAATATTCCTTCCACTCTCCCTCTTTGAGACCGGCTTTGTACGATCCTTCCTCTTTGAGTTTTCCGTTTTCGTGGTAGCGCTCCCATTTTCCGTTCATCTGGCCCTTGTCCCAATTGCCGCGGTAGCGCAGCTTTTGATTCTCGTATTTGCCTTCCCAAACTCCGTGAGGCTGGCCGTTCAGGAAAGAACCAACGTCCTTGATTTTGTTGCCGGGATACCAGCTCATCCACTCTTTTTCTTCCAGATCGTCGACAAACGACCCCTCTTGTGATTTATCGCCCGTTTCGAAACGGTATATCCACCTCCCAATGCGCTTGTCGTTTTTGTAAACGCCCTCTTTTTCTTTGACCCCATTCTCATAGTAGTAGGCCCACTCACCGTCTTTTACGCCCATTTTGTATTCGCCTTCGGTTTGTTTTTTGCCCGAGGGATAGTACCACGTCCAGTTGCCGTCTTGTTCGTTTTCTTTGAAGAATCCGGTCATTTCAATAGATCCTGATGCAAAATACCAGGTCCATGCGCCAATTTTTTCATCGTTGAGGAAAGAACCTTCAAAGTTGAGTCTTCCGGGGTTTACTTTTTCCATACAAGGCCCCGTAAGTTGATCGTTGACGTAGTTGTAGATGGTTTTCACCTCGCCGGTAGAGTAGTATTGTACCCATTCTCCGTGCCGCATGCCCTCGTTGTAGCTTCCTTTGGCAGCGAGTTTTCCATTGCGGTGGTATTCGGTCCATTCGCCATCGGGTAAGCCTCCGTTGTAGTGGGTGATTTTGCGGATCGAGTCGTTCTCGAAATACTCATAGGCCGTTCCACTGCCTTTTTCAAGGGTGAGTTCGCCATTGGGTTTTCGGGCTTTAAGGAGCAACAATTGATTGTCGGTATGAGACTCCATTTTTTGCTCGATACCGTTGGGATAGAAAAATTCCCAATAGCCCGTTTTGGATCCTTTTCGATAAAAACCTCGCTCGGCAATCTTCCCGTTTTCGTGCCAAGCCTCGAATAAACTGTCTTTTACGCCAAATACGAATCGGCCTTCGGTTCTTTTATTGCCGTTTTCGTAATACGAAGTTACGGTTCCGTTGATGTAACCCCGGGTAAAAGGGATTATTTCTTGAAGTTTGCCGCTGCGGTAGAAATACTCCCATTTGCCATCTTCTACTCCGTTGAGGTAGGATCCCCGCTCCTTGATGAATTTTTTGGCGTCGTCCCAATAGTCGACGTGCGGCTGCTGCATTTGGGCTGCAGAGGCAGCAGCTAGCAGGGAAAACAAAAAACCTATTAGTATTCGCATAGGGCAGTGCTATATGGGTTTTAAACGTATCTGGTCCACATCCTGTGGTGGTGTATTTTAGCCAATTGGATGCAATAATAACCTTTCGTACTTACATTTTATTTTCTTTGGTGAAAAGCAATTTCTTTGTAGCTAAAAATTAACGAACATGAGAAAATTTTTGTCGACCGTTCTGGTTGCGGCCTCTTTTGCGGCTCTTGCGCAGTCGGGTTCCCCACAGGCGAAGTACCAAATCGCAGTCGATTTGAACAAAGTGAGCAGCGATATGCTCGATGTAGAGGTGCTAGTGCCCCCGGTAACCAAGGATAAAATCGAGTTCCAGATGCCTAAGATGGTTCCTGGAACCTATGCGATTTACGATTTCGGTCGTTTTGTGAACGGATTTAAGGCCTTCGACGCCAGTGGCAACGAGCTAACGGTGAAGCGCTTAACCGACAATCGCTGGGAGATCAGCAACGCCACCAAATTGCACAAACTCACGTACAAAGTAGAAGACACCTACGATACCAAGCTCGACAACAAGATATTTGAGCCAGCAGGTACCAGCATTGAAGCGGGCAAGGTTTTTGTAATGAACACCTTTGGTTTTTTTGGTTACCTGGAGGGCATGAAAAACGTGCCTTTCGAACTGAATGTAACCCGTCCGGCGGGATTCTATGGGGCGACTTCGCTTGATCGCGGCGAGACCGTGGGCAACAAAGACGTGTTTAAAGCGAATAATTATTTCGACTTCCATGATTCGCCCATTTTATACTGCGAGGCCGATACCGCTGTTATTCCGGTAGGAAATTGTCAGGTAACCGTAGCCGTTTATTCGCCAACCAAGAAACTCAAAGCATCTGAAGTGCGCACCATGGTGGCACAAACCATGGATGCCCAGCGCCAATACCTAGGCGGTACACTTCCCGTTAATAAGTACTCTATTTTGATCTATTTGTTCAATGGCGCGCCGGGTTCAGGTGGTAGCGGCGCATTGGAGCACTGTTATTCTACTTTGTTTTCACTGTCAGAGGCCAATGCCGAGCTCTTGGAGGGAACCATCAAAGACGTAACTGCACACGAATTTTTCCACATTGTAACTCCGCTCAATATCCACAGCGAGCACATAGCCGACTACGATTTCATCAATCCACAAATGTCGAAACACCTTTGGTTGTACGAGGGCTGCACCGAATACGCGGCTCAGCACGTGCAAGCGAAGTACGGAATCAAATCGTTTGAGGAGTTCTTAGAAGACATCAAACAGAAACTCTCAACGGCACAATTTTTTAAGGACGACCTGCCTTTCACCGAGATGAGCAAAGGGGCTTTGGATACACACAAAGATCAATACCTCAACGTTTACAACAAAGGGGCGCTTATTGGCATGTGTTTGGATATTAAACTCCGCGAATTGTCATCGGGTAAATACGGAATCCAAACCTTGATGCAGGATTTGGCCAAGAAATACGGCAAAGACAATTTCTTCCTCGACGACAACTTGTTCAATGAAATTGCCGCTATCACCTACCCTGAAATTGGCGATTTCTTGCAGAAATACGTGGCTGGACCATCGCCACTGCCCTTTAAGGACATTTTCAATTCGGTAGGCATCGACTATATCGATCAGCGCACCGTGAAAAGAGTTTCGCTGGGTCGCCCCGCGTTTGATGCCAACGAAGAAACCGGACGAATCAAGCTGGTGAGCACGCTTAACTTGAGCGAATTTGGTCAAAAACTCGGATTAAAAGATGGCGATGAACTGGTATCGATCAATGATGTGACACTTACCTTTGAGAACATTCGCGAGGTAATTGGCAGCCTGCAAACCGAAACCCAAGAGGGCGAAAAAGTGAAAATGGTGGTAGCGCGAAAGAACAAAGAGGGGCAATTTGAAAACGTGAACCTGAAAGCGAAGGCCATCCTCACCGAAACCAAGGAGCGCAACGTGGTTGCTCCTACGGCTAGCCCCAGCGAGGCCCAACTCAAACTGCGCCGCGATTGGTTGGAATCCAGACCTTGATAAACCTTTGATAACAGGAGCCAATCCGAACGCAACTCATTCGGACTGGAGACAATACTTGTAAAACCCTTTCTGTTGCTCACGAGGCTTCAGGAAGGGTTTTTTTATGCTCTTGGGATACCCACTCCAGGTTGACCCAGCGGGCTGGAGCAGCCAAAAAAAGCAAGGTGCATCACAATGAATGGATAGGAAGCTGGGGTGATTTATAATGCTGCGCTTATGGGTTGCGAACCCAGGATTTTTGACCTAACCGACTCAACTATCAACGGGGAGGTCTTTTTCAAACGCCGCGCCAAAACTGATAAACGAATCGGTACCGCCTACACCTTCAATTTTGTGGATGCGTTCGTATAAAATCTTGCGCAAATCCTCGTTGTTTCGAGCCACGATCTTTATAAACAGGGCGTATTTGCCCGATACCCAATGGCACTCCACCACTTGTGGAATTTTTTGGAGCTCTTCGGCGATATTATAGGCATAATGGGCCTCTTTGGTTACTATGCCCGTGTAGGTCACGCTATCGAATCCCAAGATCTTGGAATTCAGTCTTACCCCGTAGCCGGTGATCAACCCGGTTTCCGACATTTTTTTCACCCGCTGATGCACCAGGGTATTGCTTACTTTCAGGGCCGTAGCGATCTGACTGAACGACTTGCGCGCGTCGGCAATGAGTTGTTGCAAAATTTTTCGGTCTATAAAGTCAATTTGACGTTCTATGAGCATATATTTTTGAAATGTTGATGGTAAAACGACTTAATATAATAAAATTCGGTCAATTTTACAAAATAATGAAGCAGTATTGACCAAAGTGTATACAAGTGTCAATTTTGTAAAAAAATACGCGCCATGATAAGTCATACCGAATTGCTTAATCAGTTGTGGAATCAGTACGTTGCCATCACTCCATCGGCTAAAACGATACACGCTTTGTTTGAAGCAGAAGGAGAGCAGATAGAAAACGATCATATTGCCATTCGCACTTACGACGATCCGCGGGTTGGCATAGAGGTGTTGGAGATACCCTTTTTGAAAGCGGGTTATCAGCGCAGCGGAGAGTATGTATTTGAAGCCAAAAAACTATTTGCGCGTCATTACCAGCACACCACCGACGCAACCGCCCCCAAGGTGTTTATTTCAGAGCTCAAACTGTCGCTGTGTTCTTCGTACATACAAGAAACAGTAGCCCAGTTGCTCAACTCTTGTCCGAGCGAGCTTTGGTCTGATGAAAGCCTATTGTTAAAAGGAAGAGTTTGGGGAACGCCCAGCTGGGATGTTTACGAGCGTTTGCGCGAAGAGAGCGAATACGCCGCATGGATGTATATTTACGGTTTCTGCGCCAATCATTTTACGGTGAATGTAAATGCGTTAAAGGCCTTTGAAAGCTTGGAGGCGGTGAATGATTTTTTAGAGAGCAAGGGTTTTGCCTTAAATGCCTCTGGCGGAAAGATCAAAGGAACCCCAGCGCAATTGCTGGAGCAGTCGAGCACGTTGGCCGATATGCGTCCGATTGCGTTTGCCGAGGGAACTCACGAAATACCTAGCTGTTATTACGAGTTTGCCCGTCGTTATCCGACAGCCACCGGCGAACTGTACTCGGGATTTATAGCGGCCTCAGCCGATAAAATTTTTGAGAGCACCGACAAAAAACTCCGCATGTAATTCGGGCCCTCGCGAGAGGGCCTTTTTTTTATCGCCAATTGATACCCGCTATGCGCAAACCCCATTTTGTTTTCGACTTCGACAGCACCTTTATTCGCCTGGAGGCCCTCGATGTACTTTGTGAAATGATTCACGGCAGCCGGCAGCCCCAGCGCCTGATCGATATACAGCACCTCACTCAATTGGGTATGGAGGGCAAGCTCTCGCTCAAAGAGTCGCTTTTGAAACGCATTGAGTTGCTTGAGGCCCACCGCGATCACCTGCCCTTGCTGATCGATCGCCTCCGCCAAGAGGTTACGGCATCAGTGAAGCGAAACCGCCGTTTTTTTCAGGAGTATAGCGAGCAAGTGTATGTAATATCAAACGGATTTAGCGAGATCATCACCCCTATTGTGGCTGAATTTGGGATTCGGCCAGAGCGGGTAATGGCCAATACCTTTCGTTTTGACAACCAGGGGGCTATTGTTGGATTTGACGAGCGCAATCCCCTGTGCGACAACAAAGGCAAAGCCATTCGTTTGCAAATGGAGCAGCTGCAGGGCGAGGTGGTAGTCATTGGCGACGGGTACACCGATTACGAAATGCGCGAAGCAGGTGCTGCGACTCGGTTTTACGCGTTTTCAGAAAATGTGGCCCGTCCCGTGGTGATGGCCAAAGCCGATCACATTGCCCCATCCTTAGATGAAATTTTGTTCGACCTGCAATTCAAAGCCTCGGTTTCCTATCCCAAGAATCGAATCAAAGTGCTTTTGCTGGAGAACGTGCACCCCGATGCGGTGGCTATCCTCCAGAGCGAGGGCTACACCGTGGAGGTCCTCAGCAAGGCGCTTGACGAAGAGACGCTTTGCCAGAAGATTGCCAACGTGAGCATCCTTGGCATTCGCTCCAAAACACAGGTTACCGAGAGGGTATTGCAGCACGCCCGCAAACTGATGGCCATTGGCACCTTTTGCATCGGAACCAACCAAGTCAACCTGCTCGAGTGTTCCAGAAGGGGAATTGCCGTATTTAATGCCCCTTACAGCAATACGCGCTCGGTGGTTGAATTGGCCTTGGGATCTATAATCATGTTGCTCCGCGGGGTGACCGATAAAAACAAACAGCTTCATCAGGGTTTGTGGGATAAATCGGCTGCGGGATCTTGCGAGATACGGGGCAAAAAGCTGGGTATTGTTGGCTATGGCAACATTGGTTCCCAGCTAAGTGTGGTTGCAGAAGCGCTGGGCATGGAGGTGTATTTTTACGATTTGACCGACAAACTCGCTCTGGGCAATGCCCGCAAGTGCATATCATTGCAGCAATTGCTGGCGTGTGCCGATGTGGTAAGCCTGCATGTAGATGGCCGCAAGGAAAATCACCATTTGATCGATGCCCAAGCTCTTAACACCATGAAATCAGGTGCCATTTTGCTTAACCTGAGCCGCGGTCATGTGGTTGATGTCGATGCCTTAGCCCGTGTGTTACAATCAGGCAAACTCAAGGGGGCTGCAGTCGATGTTTTTCCCGAAGAACCCCACGCCAATGGCGACCCATTTGAATCGCCTTTGATGGGGCTTCACAATACCATTCTCACCCCTCATATTGGGGGAAGCACCGAAGAGGCGCAGTGCGACATTGGCCATTTTGTGGCGCAAAAGCTCATGAACTATGTCAACACCGGATCGACCATGGGCAGCGTTAATCTGCCCGAAATTCAACTGCCTGAGCTTCACCAAGCTCATCGAATCATGCACATTCACGAGAATGTAAGGGGTATACTAGCGCAAATAAATACGATCTTAGCCGAGTCGGATAACAACATCTTGGGTCAATACCTTAAGACCAACGAGGAGATTGGCTACGTGATTACCGACATCGACAATGTGCACAACGACACATTGGAGAGGCGATTAAAAAACATACCAAACACCATTAAATACCGGGTTTTGTACTGATGAATGCACAACAGAAGGTAGCCCCATCCGAATGGGAGCTTTTGAGAGGGAAGCTAAGTGGCGAATTGCACGATGGCGAATGGATGCGTACGCTGTATGCCACCGATGCATCGATTTACCGGGAAATGCCCGCAGCAGTGGCTTTTCCCAAGACCGGCGAAGACATCAAGCAGATCATCGACTTCGCCCGTGAACACGGCCTGGGCATCATACCGCGAGCGGCAGGCACATCGCTTGCCGGGCAGGTAGTGGGATCTGGCATTGTAGTTGATATTTCACGGTATTTCAAAACCATCAAACACGTCGATCAGGCGGGGCATTTTGCATGGGTTGAGCCCGGAGTAGTGCGCGATGAGCTCAATCAGCACTTGGCTCCATACAAGCTTTTTTACGGTCCAGAGACATCAACCAGCAATCGATGTATGATTGGGGGTATGGTAGGCAATAATTCGTGTGGTGCCCGATCGATCATCTATGGTTCAGCGCGAGAACACCTACTCGAAGTGCGCGGATTTCTGGCCGACGGTCATTTTACCTCCTTTGGGGAGCTAACCCGTGCCGAATTTGAAGCCAAATGTCGCGGTGAGGGGGTGGTATCAGAATTAGAACGCGACATCTACCGATCGATGGCCGACATGCTCAGCGATGCCAACCATCAGCAGCAGATTGTCGAAAATTATCCCAAACCATCTATTCCCCGTCGAAATACAGGGTATGCGCTCGATTTATTGCTTCGCAGTGAGCCTTTTGGCGGTTCAGAGCGCTTTAACTTTTGCAAGCTCATTGCCGGATCGGAGGGAACCTTGTTTTTTGCTACCGAGCTCAAAATAAACCTCGTGCCAGCCTTAAAGCCCCATGCCGGATTGGTATGTGTGCATTTCGACAGCGTGCATGAATCGCTCAAAGGCAACTTGGTGGCCTTGAAACACGGACCCACCAGTGCCGAGCTGATTGACCACTATATTCTGGAGTGCACCAAAGAAAACATTGAGCAGCGCAAGAACCGATTTTTTGTTCAGGGTGATCCCGGGGCCATTCTGGTGGTTGAGTTTCTTGAAGATACCGAAGAAGCGCTGCGCCAAAAAGCAGCAGCTCTGGAGACCGACTTGCGCGCAGCAGGCTTAGGTCACCACTATCCGCTGGTTACCGGCGATGAAACCAAGCAAGTGTGGGAGTTGCGCAAGGCCGGTTTAGGTTTGCTTTCCAATATTCCAGGCGATGCCAAGGCCATTGCCTTTATTGAAGATACGGCGGTAGATGTAAACGATTTGCCCGCCTATATTGAGGAGTTTAATCAAATCATTGCAGGCTATGGCCTGTACTGCGTGCACTATGCGCACGCTGCAACGGGTGAACTGCACCTGCGCCCCATACTCGATCTCAAAACCGAGGAAGGTACGCGACTGTTCCGCCAAGTGGCCACAGACATTGCTCACTTGGTGAAACGCTACAAGGGCTCGCTGAGCGGCGAGCACGGCGACGGCCGCTTGCGCGGGGAGTTCATCAGTTTTATGATGGGCGAACATATTTACCGGCTTTTCAAGGATGTCAAAAAAACATGGGATCCTTGGAATGTGTTTAACCCGGGCAAGATTGTCGATACGCCGCCCATGGATACCTCATTGCGCTACTATCCCAATCAGCAAACGCCCAAGTTCGATACGATGCTCGATTTCAGTCATCACAACGGTATAGTCCGTGCGGCTGAGATGTGCAACGGCTCGGCCGATTGTCGCAAATCGGCGGCTATTGGCGGCACCATGTGTCCCAGTTTTATGGCTACGGGAAACGAGAAAGATACCACGCGGGCCCGCGCCAACATGGTGCGCGAGGCATTGAGCCATCCCGAGAAAACAGGCGGTTTTGCCAGTGATTCCATCCAAGAGGTGATGGAACTTTGCCTGAGCTGCAAGGGCTGTAAAGCCGAATGTCCCAGCAATGTTGATGTTGGCAAACTCAAAGCCGAGTCGGCTTATCAATACTACAAAAAGAACGGAATTCCGCTTCGCAACCGATTGGTGGGCCAAATTACTGCGGTCAACCGATTGGCCATGGCCATCAGTCCAAGCATGTACAATGCCACCCTGAACGGTCCCGTGGGTGGTGTGATCAAAAAAGCACTGGGATTCTCGGCCAAGCGCAAACTGCCTGCGCTAGCACCTACAACGTTCGAATCGTGGTTTGCAGGTTACCAGCAAGATGTCAAGCAACCGCAGGGTTCCGTTTGGTTGTACGCCGATGAATTTCTTAATTATCACGATGTACATATCGGACAGGCAGCGGTTCGATTGCTCAATGGACTGGGATTCAGGGTGGAAATCCCCAAGCTAAAGGAAAGTGGGAGGACCTATTTGTCGAAAGGCATGTTAGATCAGGCGTATCGTTTGGCAGAGCACAACATTGCAGAGGCTACTCGGCAATTGCCGCCAGATGCCGTTCTGCTGGGCATTGAACCCTCGGCCATTTTGACGTTCAGAGACGAATACATCGACCTGACCCGTGGAGAGCTCAAAGAACAGGCTGAAACCTTGGCAAAACGGGTGTTTTTGATAGAGGAATTCATCGAAAAACTCATCGATGAAGGCCGTGTGGATCGCGAGCGCTTTGTGATTCGCGATGCGGTATTGCGTGTGCACGGTCACTGCCATCAGAAAGCCATGTCGTCGATGGCTGCGGTCAAAAAGATGCTATCGCTGCCCAACGGATACAAACCGCTGTTGATACCCAGTGGCTGCTGCGGTATGGCGGGTTCGTTTGGATACGAGGAAGAGCACTACGATCTATCGATGCAGATTGGTGAGCTGGTGTTGTTTCCTACCATTCGAAAGGAACCGGCTACTACCATCATTGTGGCTTCGGGAACCAGCTGCAGACACCAGATCAACGACGGTACCGGGCGCAGGGCCTTGCATCCCGTTGAGGTACTGGCAGAAGCGCTGATCCGTTAGTTTACAGGGCCTTGGCTCCAATGCCGGGGAGCATCGGTGGAACGATGCGACCTGCTTTGAGTTTCGGTGTGGCAAAGGGTTGGTCGCTTACCATCCACGGGCCATCTAGATCGACCGTATCAACCAGCGGTGCCAATACCAAGGCTGCATATGTTGCCAAACTCGACTCGGTCATGCATCCCAGTTGAATGCTCATATTCTGAATGCGTGCGGCGTGAATGATTTCCATGGCGGGATAGATCCCGCCGCATTTCATCAATTTGATGTTGATGCCGTGGAATCCTCCGTGTAGACCGGCCAGATCTTCGAGGGTTTGAAAGCTTTCGTCGGCAATGAGGGGCATCGGACTGCGTTCCTTTAGCCAACACATATCGTCGAATTGCCCAACTGGCATGGGTTGTTCGAGGCTTTTGACACCGTTTTCATGCAAGAAATACAGCATGTCTAGTACCTCTTCTTTATCGGTCCACGCCTGATTGGCATCGGCGTTAATGGGGTGAGGGGTTGCCTGCCGAAGCGCTTCTACACAAGCCCTGTCGTGCGGACCGCCTAATTTGAGTTTGAAACGAGTGAAACCCTTGCTATCCTTGAATTTTCTGAGGAGTTCATCAGGGGTGCTGATGCCAAAGGTGAGCGACGTGGGCGGCGCGGGCAAACCTGTCGTGGCAAAGAGGTCTGAAACGGGGTTCATCCCCATTTGGGCTTTGATATCATGCAAGGCCATGTCAACGGCTGCTTTGGCGGCGTAATCGCCAAACGACAGCGAGTTGAGGTAGGCGTGGACCTCGCCCATAGGAAAAGGGTAGGAAATTTGTGTCCAGTCGACGCGATCTATAAATGCCCTCACCGAGTCGGGTGTTTCAACCAAGTAAGGCGGCAGGGCTGCCTCTCCCATTCCCAGAAATCCTTTGCAGTCGAGCTTGAGAAAAACGACAGGGGTGGAGGTTCTTTTTGATCCGTTTCCCAGTGCAAACGGATATCGCAGCGGCAAATGTGCCGTTGTGATCTGTTTTACTTGAGGGTTCATACAGCTTAGAACAGTTTCACTACAGACGTGCGACCTTTTAAATGGTGTACTCTAAAAGTAGTATTTTTTTCAAAAAAATTTTCCAGTGTGACCGTTTTTTCGTTCCCTGATCCGATATCGATATATTGGAATTGCCCATCGCTTTCGATTACTGGAAACAAGGGAGGATGGATCCAGTTGATTTCGAGGTGCAAGCCTTTGCGCACAAAAGTCCATTGGGGGTCGGGCAGATCGCTCGGCGATGCCGGTGTGCGCAGTGCGAGGGTTTGATAGCGATTAGAGCCTTTGAATCCGGTCAATTGCACTACGGTGGCCATAGAGACAGCTAAGCTTTGACGCCGAGAAGGGTGGTTTAGGCTGATCCGATTCACCCATCCGCTTCCGTTGTAAAGGTTGATTTGGACCGAATCGGGCCACGTGGGTCCAGCGATTTCGATGAGTAAGGAATCGCCTTCAAAATAGGCGTGCATGGCTTGGGGATCGATCGTTTTCACGGCCTCATACCACGCTATTTTGGGCCGGTTTAGGTAATCGATAAGCGACCAGCTGGCACCGGGCCAAACGTCGTTGTACTGCCATATGAGCGAGCCCATGCAGAAGGGTTGGCGATATCGATGGGCCCAAAGGGCTTCCCGCATGGCCAAGGCCTGAACGACTTGACTTTTGTAAATAAAGTCGATGGTATCAATGGCATCGCTCAGGGTTTGATGCAGGTAGCGCTGCAAAGCACCAACCCCTTTGTACGATCGCTGTTTTAAGGGGTGGCTCAAGGCGAGGGAATCAAAACGCGGCGAACCCACTGGCCACGGATAGCTCTGCATGCCGTATTCGCTGGCAAAGCGGGGCAAGTGAGTGCGGTAGGCGTCGATGGGCATATCGCCGTGATATACGCCCCAGAAATGGTTGTCGCCCGAGAGAAAATCGCTTTTTTTGCCCCAATTGCTCACCGGCGAGGAAGGCAGGAACGACCGTCCGTCGAGGGTTTGGATCCATCGCGCAAGCGAATCCTGCATTTCCAGGTATTCGCCGTAAAGGGCCACACTGTCGGACTCACGGTATCCGTAAGTGCGCTGCCAGCCCCAGTTTTTCCAGGCTACATCTACCTCGTTGTTGCCGCACCACAGGGCCAAGCTGGGATGCGTTTGCAGGCGTTTCAGCTGGTGCTGCACCTCGAGAAAAACTTTGTTTTTGATTCGGTGGAAGGGGTAGATGGTATTGGCAAAGGCCAAGTCGTGCCAAACCAGCATACCCAGTTCGTCGCACCAAGTCATCAGCGAATCGCTGGCGTAATCGCCTCCGCCCCAAATGCGAATCATGTTGAAACCCGCCTTTCGCAGCTGTGCAATGGCATCTCGTGTGAATTCCTGCTCGTTCGCAATCGCATTAAATCCGGTGCAATACATCGGACGGCCATTCACTTGAAAATAAAATGCTCTTCCGGCGCTGTCGGCAGGTTGCATGAGTTCAATATGGCTGAATCCAACCGCTTGGTCGCGGCGAGCTACTACATCGGGGGTCAAAACCGAGACAGATGAAGGGTAAAGCACCGGATTATCGGGATGCCACGGTTGAATGGCGGGTTTGTCAAGCACAACGGCATGAACGGAGGTGCCGAGGGGCGCAAAAACACGCAGGGTGGTGTCAAAAAGGCCCTCTATTTGCAAGTGCAGGTTTATGGGTTGCGCTGTGCCTCGGTTATCAAGACTCACGAGAGCCTGCCAAATGCCATCCCTCTGCACCGGTCGCCACTGCACAGACCATTGGGTGGCCTGTGCTTCCAGGCTTACTTTGCGCGCGTGTTTGCGCGGGTAGGCGGGTGTGAAATCCCAACCGCTGAAATAGGCGGGTTGACGGAGGTAAACCGATGGTTTGCCCGGTAGGTTGTCGCTATCGGCGGGATAGAGAAAGGGCTGTTTCCGGACCCATCGAGCAACCTCCCGGTTTTTGGCGGGAAATACCAGTTGCAAGGTGTTCATCTCGCGCAGCCAGCCCGATTTAAATGCCAATCGGGTGGGATAGAAGTAACTGTCGACTCGCGCTCGCACCCGGCCATTGAGTACCACCAGTGCCCCGGGTGTGGTTTGCTCTAGCACCAATACCTGCTCGAGCAATTCGCAATAGCTCATCTTTTTTTCAAATACCACATCGCGCTCGCAGGCTTTGTGGTAGCTTTCCCAATCGGCCGGTTGCCACAGTTCTGCTATGCGGTGGGTGGCTTGCATGGCGAGCAGTAAGTCGGCCTCCGTGACCCTTGTTCCGCTGTAGTTCCAATCGGTCAATCTGCGCTGACTGTGCAATGGAGGATGGCAGAAGGTGAGTAGTAATAGTATTAGAAGGATGCGGCTCATCTCACGGTAGGCAATGGGGTGTAACGGGGGAAAGTTCGACTTTTTTATCCAATGTAGCTATGTTTTAATCCCGCCAGCGTAAAGCGCCTCAGCGGCAATACGGTGTAATGATGGCGCATGCAGTGCCGTGAAATGCGGTTGGCAAGCCGAGTGGTGAGTTGTAATGTTATCTTGCCTCTGGGTCAATTGATAACTAATTGTATTTTCATTTGCTTTATCACCGTGAGTCAACCTTCGCCAACGCCCATTGGGGTGGTCTGGATCAAACGCGATTTGCGCACCCAAGATCACCTAGCCATTGCAGCTGCTTTGCAAAGTGGCATGCCTTTTGTGTTGCTCTATATTTTTGACCCCTTGGTATTGAATCATCCCGACACCTCGCTGCGGCATTTGTGTTTTCAGTATCACAGCTTGCAGGATATGAATAAAACCCTGGCGAATAGTCGGAATGCGGTTCACATATGCTACGGCGATACCCTGGAGGTCTGGCAGTATTTATTGGCTAACCATGAAATATCTCGCGTATGGAGTTATCAGGAAAGTGGTTTGCGACTCACCTTCAACATCGACAAGTCAGTGAAACGGCTCCTGGCATCCAAGAATGTTCAGTGGACGGAGATTCAGCGCGATGCCATTCGTCGGGCGTTCCCATCGCGCGCGGGCTGGGATGAGAACTGGGAGAATCACATCGAACGCGATCCCGCAGTGATCTCGTATACAGGCCCTTTGGGACCGCTCCTCGAGCTTCCTTTTCCCATTCCGCAGCATCTTGAGGAAAGCTGGCAATCCTACTCCATCGCATGGCAACCCGCAGGTGAGACCTTTGCGTGGCGCTATTTGAGAAGTTTTCTCAACCAACGGATCGAGGGTTATTCGCGTGGCATCTCGAAACCGGCCCAAAGTCGAACCTCATGCAGTCGGTTGTCGCCCTACCTGGCTTGGGGAAACCTGAGTCCGGTTCAGATTCACCATTTGGCAAAGCAGGTCATGCCGCCCAAACGGCAATACGTCAATTTTTTAACGCGTATCAAATGGCGATGTCATTTTATTCAGAAGTTAGAAACCTGGTGCGACTACGAAACCCAATGCCTTAATCCAGCCTACGAAGCCTTGCTTCCCGCTCCCGACTTTGCTAAAATTGAAGCTTGGAAACAGGGCCGCACGGGCTATCCGATGATTGATGCCTGCATGCGCTGTTTGATCGAAACCGGTTGGATTAATTTCAGGATGCGAGCCATGCTGGTGTCTTTCTTTTGCCACCATTTACAGCAAGATTGGCGCTATGGGGTTTATCATTTGGCCCAACTATTTCTCGACTACGAACCGGGTATTCACTATCCGCAGTTTCAGATGCAGGCTGGGGTTACCGGAATCAATACCATCCGTATCTACAATCCTGTCAAACAAGGTCAAGATCACGATCCAAACGGTGATTTCATCAAAAGCTGGGTCCCTGAATTACGCGGGGTTCCGGCCGAGTGGATCCACGAACCGTGGTTGATTTCTGAGTTGGATGCTACGGTCTTTGAGGGCGATGAATGGCGGACGTATCCTCCGCCCTTGGTTGATCTCAAACAGGCGGGCAAAGAGGCTCGCGATCGGCTGTGGTCGCTAAAACGACTACCTGAGGTGAAGGCGAATAATGGGGGTATTTTGGCCAAGCATGTTAGAGGGGGGGTACGTGATAGGTGATAGGTGATACGTGACAGGTGATACGTGACAGGTGATACGTGACAGGTGATATGTGACAGGTGATAAGTTGTCCTTCCCTGAAAAGCGTTGACCTTTTTGGTTCAACATGGATTTATTTCCATCGGGCAAACATGAGCCAGAGGTTCTTCTCTTTTCCAATATACGAAGGGGCGGGATGTTAGTATCTCACCTTGCCTTTGGCCAGGTCATCAACGAGTTTATCGAGGTATCGAACGTGGCGGGTGAGTTCTACGTCGATTTCTTCAATGCGATAGCCGCATATGAGGCCTTTGATTTCGTGGGCCTTGGGGTTGAGTTTGGCCGATTGAAAGAACGCTTGGAAGGTTAGTCGATCGGCGATGGCCTGTTCAACTGCCCGCGCATCATGGCCGGTTAACCATTCAATGGTGCGCAACAATTCTTCTTCAGTACGCCCTTTTTTGGCGATTTTCTGAACGTAATGGGGGTATACCGAGGCAAGGGTTAATTGAGCAATGCGCTCGTGATGGGCTGCGGTGGCTTTCATGCGAAGAGGTATCAGACAAACATAAGCATTAACCCAGAGCGAACGGTAGACATCCGTTTCAAGCAGGAGTAATGATCTTTCACTAAAGGGGCATGAAAGCGCGGAAAACATGAGCGAGCCATGCCTGGGGTCGACTAAAGAGGCCTCTGGAGAGTGGATATGACATAAAAAACCCTCTCCCTGAACGGTTGAATGGTGTCGGGAGAGGGTGTATGGGTGCAATTCTAATAGCGATGCGCTAAACTATTTCTGTTTTTTTATAGGGCCTTGTACGCCTGATTCGTCGATTTGGATGGCAACCAGTCCTCCTTTGCTGGCAATGCCTGAAGAGACCCATGCTGTGCCCGAAATACTTTCAAATTCATAACCTTGGTCCCCTTTGCGAAGTTTGAAGGCAAATTTCTCATTGCCATTCAGCGCCTCAGAAACGTCTTTCTCAAACGACGCCACTCCGTTGTTGGTAATCACTTGGGTGGTTGTGGCTCCACGATCCTTCCAAGAGAGTTTGGTCCACGAGCACCCTTTGGTACAAGTCATTTTATATCCTTTGCCATCCGTCTCCAATTTGATGGTAAATGGATTTTGTGCTGCGCTTTCGAGAGCAGCTAGCGATGCAACAAAGAGCATACCAAGCGCAAACAGGTTTTTTGTTTTCATGGTATTATTTTGCGGAAATGTATTGATTTACATACTCATTACCAAATTTTTAGAACCAAAAGACCCAATAAAACGGTACTAAAGAGTGTTATGTGGGAGTGATAAGGGGTGAGAAACGGTGTGATTTGGCGCGATTTTTACCGTTTTGAGGCTTGGCGTGGTGGCGATTTTTTGCACAAAAGTTCAATCGAAGAACTGTACCCGCCATTGCGCCAACCGCTGTTAGCTGCTGCCCTTCTGTCTTACGTGTTGATTGTCTGTTGGTTGTGCGGTGGGACAGACACACTCTTTGCCAAGTTTTGGTCTGTGCGTTGGCTTGTGCGACTTGGCAATGTGTGTGGCTGTGAAGCGTTGGCTTATTCTTCATAATATTCCCATTCAATAAATTCAAGGTCTTTACCGTTTGTCGGTTTACATTCAAAGTATTTCAGTTCTTTGTGTTGTCGATTAAAGATGTTGTAAATTCTGTTCTTAGCATTATCAGGTGTTCGCATACCAAAATAAATAGCTTTCAAACTTTCAAGCGGATAATGCCTTATTCTTTCTTCTGGTTCTTGGGGGTTGCCAAAGTTTATGTGAATCGCTCTCCATTCCTTTTCATATTTCCAAGGTGCAGTTTTGGTAGAGAAAACCCATTCTAATTGATGAGCAAAATGATGTGTCCAA
>DASUEB010000052.1:0-10275 GCA_036275295.1 Luteibaculaceae bacterium
CAACTTCTTCGGGCATCAACTCTCCGCTCACTTAGTAGAGAAAATGCCTGATGTACCACACAATCTGGTAGATGGGAAAAAAATACCTGTAGCCCATTTCGGTGTTGTGCTCAAGCCCGATCAATGGATCCTGCTCAGAGATAAGCTTGCCAACAAAGGCATAACTTTCCTCATTGAACCTTATATCCGGTTTGAAGGCCAAATTGGAGAACAGGGTACCTTTTTTATTCTGGACCCGGCAGGCAATGGATTGGAGTTCAAAATGTTTCAGTCGGATGACATGATTTTCGAACACGCATGAAAAACCTCATTCGCATTGTGAAAATGGAGTTTGAGCCCGAGAAGGTAGAGACATTCTTGGCGCTTTTTGAACGACAAAAAAATCTCATTCGAGCTGCCCAAGGATGTTTGAGATTGGAATTGCTTCAGGACCAAGAGAAGCCTAATGTATTTATGACCTACAGCTGGTGGGTTTCGGTCGAAGATCTGAACCAATATCGAAAAAGTAAGCTGTTTCAATCCACCTGGGCACTCACCAAACCACTTTTCAACCGAGCACCTGAGGCGTGGTCGCTCTCACAGCTTCACTTCTTACCTTGATAAGTTTTGATTTTTTGTGTTGCCGTAAAGTCCAAAGCACCTTAATTTGCACCTCCAATTCAGAATGGCATGTATGCACTGATTAAAAAAGAGATAAGTGGTTTTTTGAGCTCTTTGGTGGGTTACGTAGTAATGTTCATATTTCTCACCATGTTGGGTTTGATGTTATGGGTATTCCCTGGCGATTTTAACGTAATCGACAGTGGCTACGCTCAACTCGACTCACTCTTCACACTGGCTCCGTGGGTGTTCATGTTTCTTATTCCCGCCATCACCATGCGGATGTTTGCAGAAGAGAAAAGAGTTGGAACTCTGGAATTGTTGCTGACCAAGCCCTTGAGTGAATTACAGTTAATCATTGCTAAATACGCTGCTGCTTTAGTTCTGGTAATCGTTGCCCTATTGCCCACACTGGTTTACTACATCTCGGTTTATCAAATGGGCAACCCGGTAGGAAATATCGATTCAGGCGGATTCTGGGGTTCGTTTCTGGGCCTGATCTTTCTCTCGTCTGCATTCGTAACCATTGGGTTACTCGCCTCCAGCATCTCTGACAATCAAGTCGTTTCATTCATTATAGCCGTATTTTTATCGTTTATCGTTTTCACAGGTTTCGATGCCCTAAGCTCGTTATCCTTTCTGAGCAATTATGACAGTTTCATACAAAATTTAGGGATCAACTTTCACTACGCTTCCCTCAGCAGAGGGGTAGTTGACACTCGCGATGTGATCTATTTCATCAGCGCAAGTGCCTTTTTTATCCTTATCACCCGATTGGTTCTCGAAAGTAGAAAGTGGTAACATGAAGAAAAACAGCAATCGTTTCAATTCGCTAGTTAAGGTTGGAATAGGTTTCCTAGTCCTTTTCTTGCTCAATATAGGAGGGGCTTTTTATTATTTTCGATTTGACCTAACCTCTGAAAAAAGGCATACGTTAACCCCCGAGACCGTTCAATTGGTTCAAAACCTCGAGGATGTAGTTTTTGTTCGGGTCTATTTGGAAGGCGAATTTCCAGCCGATTTTAAACGCCTGCGCAATGCCGTGGAGGAGCGGTTGGCCGAATTGCGCGCTTATGCGGGCGACAATGTGCAATACGAATTCATCAACCCCTCAGAAAACCCTGACCGCGAAGCGCGTGAAAACACTTGGAAAAGACTGGTTGATAGAGGTTTAGAGCCCACTGAGATCACCATACAAGGAAAAGACGCCTTGGAGCGCAAATTGATATTCCCGGGAGCAATTCTTTCTTATCAGGGAAAAGAGGCTGCCCTGCAAATTTTGCGAAGCACCGATCCTGTACCCAGTCCGCAATTGCTCAATTCGAGTATCAACAATCTGGAATACAACTTAGTCAATGCCATCAAGCGACTAACTCAACCCAACCTCAAGAAAATTGCCATCATCAAGGGTCACGGCGAGTTAGATCCTTTGGCCATCGAAGATTTTACCGCGGCCGCCCGGGAACTGTATACCGTCGATACGGTTAGAATCGACAGCCAGCTGAATAGCCTACTGGGTTACGATGGTATCGTAATTGCCAAACCGCAAAGCGCCTTTTCCGAAAAGGACAAATTCATCATTGATCAGTTCTTGATGAAAGGAGGCAGCATTCTCTGGTGTTTGGACGGCATTCAAGCCTCAATGGACAGCCTGAAGGGGACCAACAATAGCCAAACACTTGGACTTGCAACCGACTTGAATCTAAACGATCAGCTTTTCAGTTACGGAGTAAGAATTGAAAACAACTTACTTATTGATCGCAATTGTGGCCCCATCGCCCTAAACGTGGGTAAGTTCGGTGATCAACCCAACTTGCAATTATTCCCGTGGTATTTTGATCCGCTCATAGCAGGCAATACGGGCCATCCGGTTGCCCACAACATCAATCCCGTGCTAACCCAATTTGTGAGCCGCGTGGATACCATTGGCCTACCGGGTATCAAAAAGTCAATTCTTCTGCAAACTTCACCGTTTACCCGCATTATGCGCGCTCCTGTGCGTATCAACCTGGGTATTGTAGGAATCAATCCTAATTTTAATCAAAATACGGTAGGACCACAACCCGTTGCAGTTTTATTGGAAGGGAAATTTCAATCGGCTTTCGATAATCGAATCTCACCGCAAATAGCTAGCAGTAAGGAAATTAACTTTAAAGCTCAAGCCATCAAGCCGGTTAAAATGATCGTAGTGGGCGATGGCGATGTGATTAGAAATCGGGTTGACCGGACAAAGAACATTTTTTACCCCCTGGGTTACGACCAATACCAGAAAAAACGACTCTATGGGAACCGCGAATTTTTGATGAATTGCCTCAACTACCTCTTGGACGACAGCGGTGTTATTGCGGTTCGATCTCGAGAAATCAAAATCCGTAAACTCAACGCCGAAATTGAGGCGACTGGAAAAACAAGGTGGCAAACCATCAATTTGATCGCTCCAATCCTCATTGTCTCAGCCCTTGGACTAGCCATCTACCTGATTCGAAGAAAAAGATTTGTTTAACGCATTAATTTTTGACTGGCATGCACAAGAAAAGAAATTTGATTCTATTGGCGGTATTGGCGCTGACTTCGGCTGGAGTGTTTTGGTTGTACCAGAATAAATCATCCAAATCGTTTGAAGACTCCTTTGCTGATTTTTCGGTAAAAGACACCGCCTCTATCGATAAAATCATCATCTCTGACACTGAGGGAAAGATGATTACCCTAAAGAGAAAGGCTGGCTTCTGGTCGTTGAACGACAGCTTGGAGGCCAGACCAGAGCTAATTAACCTGGCCTTAGGAGCATTCAGAGATGTCATCATTCAATCGCCTATTGGTGCAAAAGCCAAAGAGAATACCATTCGCTTCTTGGCGGCCAGGCACAAGCAGGTTCAGATCTTTCAAAACGGCAGCGATACTCCTACCAAAATATGGTACGTAGGCGATGCCAATCAAAGTCACTTTGGAACTACATTGCTTCAAGAAATTCCGGGCAAAGGAAAAGCTGATCAACCATACATCATCGAACTTCCATGGCACAAGGGTTTTATTACTCCTTTTTTCTATGCCGATTATTTGGAATGGATGGCTACGCCCGTGTTCAGATACCGCGAAAACGATTTCAAAAACATTACCGTCCAACTTTACGCCAAACCCGAGGGCTCATTCAGTATCGACCGAGTGGGCAGATTTTACACCGTTCGCTCCTTGGCTTCTGGAAAACCACTTCAGAAACTGGACTCCCTCTTTGTCAAAGACTACATCAAGGGCTACGAAAAGTTATACTTCGAGTGCTACGACAAATTGCTTTCTCCCCAACAAGAGGACTCTGTTTTGCAAACCAGTCCGCTATACCGCATAGCGGTGACAGAAAACGATGGCCAGGTAAATGAGATCAAAATTTACCGAAAAAAAGCCCCTTCGTACGACATGGAAGGAGAATTATCGGTGGTTAAATACGATGTTGACCGTTACAACGGCTACTACAAAAACAGATTCGTAATGGTACAGCATTACGCCTTCGACAAGTTACTCGCTGAGCTTAACAACTTTGGTGAGTAATTAACAATTTGTTGAAAATTTAAAGCCTCAAGCCCACAATCGGCACCGCCAGACTGATTGGCTAGGACTATATTTGCTCATACCTTAACCGCATAGAAATGAATTTCATTGTATCCAGTACCGCCCTTTTAAAACGCTTGCAACTTTTAAGCGGGGTTCTGAATTCAAACAATACCATGCCCATCCTTGACAACTTTTTGTTTGACGTGAAGGGCGATCGAATTCACATCATTGCCTCAGACTTGGAGACCACCCTGTCTACCAGCGTAGAGGCCAAAGCAAAAAACGAATTCAAAGTGTGTATTCCTGCTAAATTGTTGGTTGATACGCTTAAAACATTTCCAGAGCAGCCCCTTACCTTCTCGGTGAAAAAGGAAAATTTTGCCGTTGAGATTTCATCCGATTTCGGAAAATACAAACTCAATGGATTCAACGGAGAGGAATTCCCTAAATCGCCGGTGATTGAAGACGGCAGCACCGTAGAAGTTCCAGCAGATCTATTGAGCCGCGCTATTACAAAAACGATATTTGCCACTGGTAATGACGATTTACGCCCCGTGATGAGCGGCGTGTTTTTCGATTTCAACGAAAACGGATTGACCTTCGTGGCGACCGATGCTCACAAATTGGTTCGCTATCAGAGAACAGATGCAAAAGCGAAAACCAATTCGCATTTTGTGATGCCTAAAAAACCGCTCAATTTGCTTAAAAACCTATTGGCACTCACAACTTCTGATATTGCCATTCACTACAATGCCACCAACGCGCATTTTTCATTCGATGACACTACGTTGATCTGTAGACTTATCGACGGTAAATACCCTAACTACGAGGCTGTAATTCCCACTCAAAACCCCAATAAACTCACCATTGGAAGAGAAGCCCTCTTGGGTTCCATTCGACGAGTATCGATTTTCTCAAACAAAACTACGCATCAAGTTCGACTCAAAATATCGGGTAGCGAATTGAGTATCTCTGCTGAGGACTTAGATTTTGCAAACGAGGCCAATGAGAGACTATCCTGCGGTTACGAGGGCGAGGATATTGAGATTGGTTTTAATTCGCGTTTTCTTGCTGAGATGCTTACCAACCTCGACGGGGATGAGGTCATTGTGGAAATGTCGGTTCCTAGCCGCGCTGGAATCTTGGTTCCTGCCGTAAAAGACATTGAAGAAGAGGATATTCTCATGCTGGTAATGCCCGTGATGCTAAACAATTAAGTTCATCATAAAAGAGGCTGTTTCAAGGCCGTTAAGGGTCTTTCAAACCGGATTCAAAACTCAAAGGCGCGCGGATGTGAAACCATACGCAAGTCCTGAAATATTCCATAAGAGGTCGTTTCTACGGCCTCTTATCATTTGGACCCGTATCAGGTTCACTATCCGCATTAACGACGTAGTGATAAATGACATTTACTTGATCGCCTCCGCTATGGTCTTGTGGTTTCAGGTTGGCGTAATATTCGCGTTGTTTCTCTGGATCCCAGTAGAAGGCTCCATAACGGCTGATATTTTCACCTAAATACTCCTCATCAGTCAATCCATGCCAAGGCGCTTTTTCGAACTCTATGGGCATTTTATGTCGGAAATACAAGGCCATGGAAAATCCAGCCACCGCACCCCAAAAATGACTTTCCCAAGAAACCTTCTCATCGATGGGAAATATGCCCCAAACCATAGCGCCGTATAAAAAACCAACGCCCAATGAAACGGCCATAAGTTGCCGGCGCCGACTAAATACGCCTGCGAAGAATAAAAAACTGGCCAAGGCATAAACCAGGCCACTTGCGCCCACATGATAGCTTTCGCGTGCAGAAATCCAAACCCAAAAACCGGTCATAAGCCAAGACCAAATGAATACTTTGGCGGCTAGTCGAGGATAACTCGACTCGATGTAAAACAAAAGCACCAAAAGAGGTAAACTGTTTCCACTCAAATGAGATAAATCAGCATGTCCAAGCGGTGCAGTCAGTATACCCTGCAAACCCTTCAGCGTTCTAGGTAAAATACCCAGTTGATAGGCAGGGAATTCAAACGCCTGAGCCAAGGCATAACAAAGCCAGAGCAGCGCAACGAATGCCAACCCAGGCAATGCGATTTTAACAAAATTTGTGTTTTCTTTACTTTTGTTCACTGCTGAATATTGGCTCTTACGGAAAAAGTTCGTAACCTTGAATAACTAAAACAGTAGCCATGCGAAGTCTTGTGTTATTTTTTGCTGTAGTTGCGCTGGTCTCAATGAGCGGTGCATCTGCCTATGCGGCTACTGGTCCGCAAACTGAACCCGCAGAAAGCTTTAAATACGATGTCAACACCTCAGGTGCGGCAAATCTCTCCATGTTTAAGCTGTTTACCATCACCCCGGGTAAAAAGGTCGCTCCCAATAAAACAAACAAACCCCCATTGAACAAAGCGGAAAGCGATAAAAAAGCCAGCTTGGTAGAACCGGAGTCAAATCCGCGTATTATTCGCTAGGTAGTTATCAGAAGCTATTTAATTCCCCGTTGCTTTTTGATTTGTTCATAAGCCTCTTGCACTTTCTGAAACTTCTCATTGGCAGATGATTGGAATTCAGGTCCTAGATGCGCGATCTTATCGGGGTGGTATTTTACGGCCATTTTTCGATACGCCTTTTTGATCTCCTCATCACTTGCACCCTCCTCTACCTCTAAAATTTGATAAGCTGCTGAAGAATCCTGGTAGAACATCGCTTTTATACTGGTAGCGTCTTTTACATTGATTTGCAGCCAGTGGGCGATTTTGTCGATTAGATCGAGTTCTGCGCGGGAAACATCCCCGTCAGCATTAGATATGCCGTACAAAAAATGAAGCAAAGCCAAACGAGAGCTGTGCTCCATATTAAATTTAATCTGATCGCAAACCTCTCTCAGGGGCAGATCCTGCTTTACAATCTCACGTAATACCAGGATCAGGTCAGCCGCCTTTTCTTCTCCAAATTGTTTGGCAAAGAACGTTTTAACAAAATCCAACTCAGAGCGCATAATCTTGCCATCGGCCTTCATAATTCCGGCGGCAAGCACAAGCAGTGCTTTGGTAAAGTCCTGAGAGGTGGTCCGATGCCTGTAATCGCTTTGAGCCCTGTTTCCAGAACCCGCGACGGGTTCAGCATGAATACCATCGAACATAGAGCCCAATGCAAATCCGAAGATCCCTCCCAAGGGACCCCCAACGGCCCATCCTAGACCGGCACCAAGCCATTTAGCAAATTTTTTCGCCATATCAATAATAATTACCAGCTACCTCCTGATCCACCTCCGCCAAAGCCACCACCGCCAAAGCCACCAAATCCGCCGCCGCCACCGCCGCCTGAGAAACGATCCCACGAACCTCGGTGACTGGAGCCCATTGAACTAAACAAACCCATGGCCGCCCAAAACCCAAGGTTGTTCCTGCGCGAATAAGACTGGTTACCGCGAAACACGAACAACACAATGATCAGAATGATAAAAAACAGAATAGAACCTCCGGTGCTCAGCGGATCCTTGGTTTTTTGTTTGTACGATTTCTCATTGTATTCACCCGAAGCGAATTTTTGAAGCACATCTAGGCCCGCTTTAACTCCCGCATAGTAATTGCCCTGTTTAAATCTCGGGATCAATTCGAGCTCCGTAATTCGCTTGCAGATTGCATCGGGTATGGCACCTTCCAAGCCTTTGCCTACTTGGATTTGCACCCTTCCTTTGCCGAACTCATTCTTTGGTTTTATGGCAATTACAATGCCGTTGTTTTTCTTGGCGCTACCAACCCCGTTTTCTCTTGCAAAGGCAAGCGAGTAGTCGAAGATATCGTAGCCCTCCAAGTCAGCCACTGTAACAATAGCAATTTCGTTAGATGTGGTGTCGGCAAATGACTGTAACTGCTGCTCTAGTCTGTCCTTTTCCTCGGGTGTAAATATGCCGGCTTGGTCTGTCACAAAACCTTTGGCTTTTGGCACATTCTGAGCAGACATCGTCAGAACACCACACAGCAATACGACCAGGAAAGTCAGCTTATTCGAAAGTAATTTCATCTGATAATTCATTCTGATCGTCTCTCTCGCGGGGAAAATAATGTCTCAGGTTGGCTCCCGCTTGTTCAATAGCCCATTCCAAGGTTTCTATATAGTTTCCTGATTTAAATCCACCAAGCACCCGTTCTTTAATGTCGTCCCAGAAATTGGCTGGAACCTTTTCATTGATGCCGGCATCACCCAAAATGGCGAATTTTCTGTCTTTTGTAGCCAGGTAAAACAGAACCCCATTTCGGAGCTCTGTTTTATTCATACCTAACTTATTAAAAACAAATGCAGCTCGGTCGAGTACCTCTCCCTTACAGAATGAGTCAATATGCAGGCGGATTTCGCCGCTGGTGTGCATTTCGGCTCGTTCAATTGCTTGGCGTAGGCGATCCTTACCTTGATCGGTGTACAAGATATCGGTATCCATCAGAATTTAACTTCTGGAGCATCCGCTGCAGACGCTTCCGCCTTGAAATATGCCTTTTTCTCGAAACCGAAGATTTTAGCAGTGAGGTTGGTAGGAAACTTAACGACGCGAGAGTTATAATCGTTCACCACATCGTTGAAGTCGTTACGCGCAACCGTGATGCGATTTTCAGTACCCTCCAACTGTGCCTGTAACTCCAAAAAGTTTTGGTTAGCTTTAAGATCCGGGTATTTCTCGAAAACCACATTGATAAGGTTGCGGGTAGCCGCTCCAAGTCGCTCCTGGGCGGCTTGATACTTGGCTAAACTCTCTTCGGTAAGCTTACTGGGGTCTACTTTAACATTGCTCACACCAGCTCGCGCATTGGTCACCTCGGTTAAGGTGCTTTTTTCAAAATCGGCGTAACCTTTTACGGTATTCACCAGGTTGGGGATCAAATCAGCTCTTCGCTGATACTGCGTTTCCACTTGCGCCCAACTGGCATTTACCTTTTCTTCACCGGTGGCAAGTCCGTTATAACCACATGAGGTAACAGAAACTGCAACCAAAAGGATTAAGCCAAAAATTAGGAGTGATTTTTTCATGTTGTTTATTCGGGTTCTAAAAAAACTAAATTATCTAATTAAGTGCAGACTTCGCTTAATAAAGGCTGTTAATTCTTCGCCTTTCAGCATGCTGTTGGCAAGCAGTGCCAGATCAACCAGTTGCTTCGCCATCTGTTGACGTTGCGTCTCATCTGCATGCTGGTGAACCGCTAATACCGCTGGGTGATTGGAGTTAACCACCAAGTTAAACATCTCTGGCATGTTACCCCAGAAACTCATCCCACCTCCCATGGCACTTTGTTCCTTCATGCGCCGTGCAAACTCATTTTGAGTCACTGAAACTGGAAAATCGGTTTCGTTCAAACTCGCGAACTGCACAGTGAATTTATCCTTGCTCACTGCTTGTTCAAAAATCGGTTTTAATTGCTCTTGCTCTTGCTCACTGAGCTTTGAAGGTATATTCTCGTCTTTTTGAATCAGTTTATCCAACGTGTCTGAGTCGATACGGGCAAACGAAATTTTTTCATTCGACTGCTCCAACTTACTTACCAAATGCGAGGCTAACGGACTTTCTAGAATCAACACATCGTAACCTCGCTCTTTGGCCTGCTCAATAAGTGCATGATGATTCTGACGCTCGTTGGTATAGAGGTAAACCACTTTTCCGTCTTTATCAGTCTGCAAAGCCTTAATCTTTTCCGAATAGTCTTGCCAGGTATGAAGGTTTCCAGATGCATCTTCATACAGCGCGATCTTTCCAATTCGCTCGAAGAATTTCTCCTCCGTGAGCATTCCATATTCGATAAAAATTTTGATGTCCTTCCATTTCGATTCAAAATCGGCGCGGTCGTTTTTGAACATCTCCTCTAGTTTATCGGCAACTTTTTTGGTAATGTGTGCCGAAATCTTTTTGACATTTCCATCGCTTTGCAGATAGCTGCGACTTACGTTGAGAGGAATATCCGGTGAATCAATAACCCCGTGTAATAGGGTTAAGAAATCAGGAACAATACCTTCTACATTGTCGGTTACAAAAACCTGATTGCAGTATAGATTGATTTTGTTTTTCCTGAGCTCAACACTCTCCTTGATTTTTGGGAAATATAGGATACCGGTGAGGTTAAACGGATAATCAACATTCAA
>DASUEB010000053.1:0-6095 GCA_036275295.1 Luteibaculaceae bacterium
AGAGCACCATTGCAATTGGCAATCACTCGTCGAGTATTTTGGTTCATCTGGTGGAGAGCAATAGCGCTGGGTCTAAAAAACTTTCGAAACACATAATTCGTAAGTAATTTTACACCTAAACACCTACAGGTCTTGCAGTACATAAAATCGCTCATCCTCAGCGCATTTCTAATAGCGTCAGTTACCGTCTGCATTGCAGCCCCAGTGACAGATCCACCCGATTGTTTCCCCCCAGAGGAATGCGTCCCGATTGACGGCGGACTCGCGTTGGCCATTGGAGCCGGATCTGTAATAGCTTTTAAAGCACTGCGAAAACGAGACAAGAATATATAAACACCTAGAAACAAATAACAAGGACCGCAACTACCGTGCGGTCCTTGTTATTTGTCGTTGGGTCATCCAATCAGGTAGTCATTCGGCAGAACTTGGGAGCAAGGGTCTTTTAGTCAATTCTGAAATGTCAAAACCAGTCGATGATTCTTTTACAGAAGAGTGCAGAAATCAGCATTAACAGCCTAGCATCCCCAAACTCATAATAAGGGCAACCATCTTCTGTGACCCCAGCTTCATTTGGCAGAGAACCTCAGGGATCGCTTAGATGTATGCAAGCACCGTTGTACCCTCAGGGTATATTCGGACAAACTAGTACCCCTCCATTACGCCGAAAGAAATCAAGCTGAGATAACAAATTTCAATGCCATAATTCAACAAAGCTCTATGGCTCGAATCAAACGGCCGAATAATCAAATTCACCAGTAAGAATTGAACCACTCGAGTTGCAGTCGATCGTAGATTAAAGCTCTCTATTCACCGCAAAAAGGCGATCTTTAACCGAAGCGGTGGAATACACAACAGAAATTTGATTAACTTTGCAAATCGTTAATTTTAGTAAATTACTGTCAAAAAACCACTGCATGAAATTCTCTACGCGAGCATTTTTTGGTCTGATCTTGGTTCTGTCTTTCACAAGCGGATTGCGGGCCAGTGCCACCCCTACCCCACCTCCTCCAACGGTGAACGGTTCCACAACTGTATGCCTTGGAACCAGTGCATTGTTAACTGCATCCATAAGTCCGTCTAATCCAAACGTGATTTTCAGGTGGCATCAGGAGGTCCTATTAGGTATATATAGTCAGGTATTTGAAGGCAATCCTTTTACGCCTTCGCCGTTGTTGACCACCAATTATTATGTGGTTGCCGTTGACACTACGGATAATCAAGTTTCGGCCCCAACTTATTTTACCTTAAATGTTGCGCCTGCCAATCTCGATGTAGTGGCAGCAACACCAGCCGATCTTCTACTTTGCAATGGGGATTCGACATTATTCACGGCCACTTCTACCCTAGGCAATAGCCAATTTGAATGGTATGACGCCTTAGTAGGAGGCAATGTCGTTTTTAATGGCAACCCGTATCAAAGCGGAGGACTGACAACGGTGCCTACTTTATATGTGGCAAGTGTAGATATAAATGGATGTCGGAGCCCGCGCATCGCAGCAGTGACACCTGTGGTGTTGCCAGCGGTGAGTCTACCGATACCAGTGCCCATTGCTGACCAAATTTGCAGCGGACAAAGCAGTACATTCACCGTTAGCGGTATAGGTGGAGACACCCTGTTTTTTTGGTATGATGCCCTAACGGGCGGTAATCAATTGGCTACTGGAAATACCTTTACCACCGACACCATTGTAAACAATGGATTGAACAACATTATCAATCTGTATTACGTGGAAAGTTCAAACGCAGACGGATGCAGATCCACGAGGGTTCCTGTGACTCAGACTGTGCTCCCCGCTGTAAATGCCGCTGTGGTAGACACGCTCGTGGATATTGTTTGCTCTGGAAATGCTGCCTCGTTCACTGCAACATCGTTGCTGCCCGGCGCTCAATTCAACTGGTATGACGCATTGATTGGTGGCAATTTGCTCTTTACCGGAAACCCCTTTGTAACTCCTGCAGATAGCAATAACACCGCATCTGATTTAATAATCAATTATTACGTTGAAGTGGTTGATACCAATGGATGTTCTAGTTTAAGGACACCTGCTGTTAAAATCGCCAGCCCCGCATTGGATGTACCCGTTGTAACCCCCATCAGCAGCTTGATTTGCAGCGGCGACAGTGTAACGTTTAATGCCACTGCCCTTCTTGGTTCTTTGGATTTTGTATGGTATGACGGTCTCCTTGGAGGCAACGCTCTAGCGACTGGTTCTTCGTACACAGCTTCATTTACCAATACTACCGGCCTAGAGCTCATAGAAACCATTTATGTGGCTACCCGCGACACAAACGGTTGCGAGTCGCTGCGCACACCTGCAGTGATTACTGTTCGTCCAGCCATTGATGCGCCATTGGTTACACCTCTTGCAGATACCATTTGCAACGGAGGAGTGGCCACTTTCTCTGCCAGTTCACTGCTTGGAAACGGCATTTTTCGCTGGTATAATACGGCAACAGGCGGACCAATCTTGTTTCAAGGAAATCCTTACACCACCGATACCCTATTCAATTCAGGCGCCAGCGACTTGGTTAGGACGTACTTCGCAGAGTCTGTTGACAGCCTTGGATGTACTTCACTGAGAACACCTGCCTTGGTTGTTATTCAACCTGCACTCAATCTCGTGACGGTGAATCCACCCGCGGCTTTAGCTTGTAATGGCTCTTCAACCACTTTCACTGCATCATCGGTAAATGGTGCCACTAATTTCAAATGGTACGATGCATTGACCAACGGTAACCTTTTATTTGAGGGCAATCCTTATACCCTCCAAGCCACAAACACCGATAGTCTTCTCTCGAACCAAATTGTTTACGTTGCTTCAACGGACGCCAATGGATGTACTTCGTTGCGCACTCCAGTTGTTCAAACGGTAACCCCTGCACTCGATGCCCCGTTGGTTACGCCTATTTTGGCTACCATATGCTCATCGGATTCGGTTATTTTGACGGCTACGCCATTGATTGGAACTACTGCTCAGATTCGCTGGTACGATGCCTTGGTAGGTGGCAACCCACTCGATTCAGGGGCCAGTTACACCTTCAAACCGAGTATGAATCAGACCTTGGCTCCCTTAGTATACAATATATATGCTGAGCTCGAGGATTCTAGCGGTTGCCGTTCTTTGAGAGGTGTTTCAACCATAACCGTACTTCCCGTTTTAGAAGTACCTACCGTAACCCCACCCGTTCAGACTGTTTGCAGTGGTCAAGCCACTCAATTTATTGCGGGATCAACCATAGGTGCAGGTGCCCAATACTTTTGGTATGACTCTTTAATCGGGGGCACACTGTTGTTCACGGGACCAACCTTTACCACTCCGGTTATCACCAGCAGCGGCCCAGCCGACGTCAGTCGGATTTACTACGTTGAAGTCCGCGACGCCAACAATTGTGCAAGTTTGCGCGTACCGGCAACGGTTCTTATAGTGCCGTCACTTGATGTTCCCATTCCAACGCCAATAATCGACACCATTTGTAACGGAGGCACAGCGCAATTTGTTGCTTCATCTGCATTGGGTACCGCATCCAACTACTATTGGTACGATTCATTGAGCGCTGGTAATCTCCTGGCCACGGGCGACACCTTCTCCACAGGACCTATAGTTTCTGCCAATCCATTAGATGTTTCTCGAACCTACTATTTAGAATTGGAAGATTCAAGTGGATGTCGCAGTATACGCGTACCCGCCACAGTTGTTATTTCTATTTCTGCCGAGCTGCCCACCATTAATCCCGCATTGAGTGCCATTTGCAATGGCGATAGTGCAGTATTTAATGCTTCCGTTACCTTGGGTAGTGCAGCTGCATTCAACTGGTACGACAGTCTATTGGCCAGTCAACCTATTTTTACTGGACCTTCTTTTAATACGGGGCCTATTTTCTCTACAGGACCCTTAGACGTGCTGCGCAACTTCTACGTATCCGCAGTTGATTCAAACGGCTGCGAATCCATCAGAGCAGTAGCAACTGTAGCCATTACCCCAAGTGCTGCATTACCCATAGTTGACAATCCGGTTCAAACCATTTGCAACGGACGATCAGCCACCTTCGTGGTTTCTACTCTCGATTCCGCAACTTACACTTTCAATTGGTACGACTCAATAAGCGGCGGAACGCTGCTGTTTACCGGTGACACCTTTGTTACCACCCCTTATGTAAGTTCGAGCGTGAGTGACTTGAGCAGGGTTTATTACGTTGAAGCCGTTGATAGTGCAGGCTGTCGTAGTTTGCGCTCGGTAGCCACCACATTGATTGCCCCTATTCTTGATGTTCCGACGGTTGATCCAGCGGTACAGTTGGTTTGTAACAACGCCAGCGCCACCTTCGTGGCATCGAGTTTACTGGGTACGGGGATTCGTTTTCGATGGTACGACGCTCCAACCAACGGAACTTTCCTGTTTGAAGGAGATACCTTTGTGAGTCCTCCCATTACCAACCCCAGTTCTTTAAACCTTAACTATGGCTTTTTCGTGGAGGCTATAGACAGCACCGGATGTCAGTCGGTAAGAGTACCTGGAATTGCCATTGTTCGGCCGGCCATTGATCTCCCCGTGGTAACTCCTCTGGTAGACACGGTATGTTCAGGAGGATCGGCAGAGTTTGTGGCTTCGGCCGTAATTGCAAACAATGCTACATTCAAGTGGTATGACAATGCAATAGGCGGAAACTTGCTCTTCGAAGGCGACACTTTTAATACTGGTCCCATTGCAAACCAAGGAACCACTGATTTAGTGCGTATTTATTACGTGGAAATTACCGATTCATTGGGATGCACAAGTTTGCGAACCCCAGCAACCGCATTGATCAAACCTGCGCTAGACATCGTTCTGCTGGACAGCGTGATCAACGATGTCTGCAACGGACAGTCGGCAACTTTTAGAGCCAGCTCGGTTGTGAATCCCGATGCCACTTATCGTTGGTATGATAGTCTGGTTGGAGGCAACCTATTGTTTGAAGGGAATCCATTCACCACACCGCCATTGACGCATACCGGCAGCGGAATTCAAGCTTTTACCTATTTCGTAGAGTCGGTTGATAGCGCCGGATGTTCAAGTGTCCGCACGGCAGCCATCGCGCTGGTGAGACCTCAAGTTGAGGTTCCGTTGGTTAGCCCAACAGCAGCCACTATTTGCAGTGGAACCACAGCCCAATTCATTGCCCAGTCGTTGATCAACAACAATGACTCCTACGTTTGGTACGACACGTTAGTTAGTGGCACGGCTATTTTTATTGGGGATACCTTTACAACCCCAAAACTAACCAACACAACCCTTACCAGTTTGATCTTCACCTATGGTGTAGAAGCCCGCGACACGGTGGGTTGCACCAGCATTCGCGTTCCGGTTTTAGTAACCGTTCTTCCTGCTGTTCCAACTTCCTCGGCTTTTCCGGTTAGCCCGGTGTGCAGCGGCACGAGCGCCGAACTGATCGTTACTCACTTCTTAGACACCACATTAACCGTTAATTGGTATGGCAGCTTGTTTGCTGAAACCCCAATTTTTGTTGGAGATACCTTTGTTACTCCACCACTAGAAAACAATTCAACAACCAACATCACCCGCGATTATTACTACGAAACAGTTGACAGCTCGGGGTGTACCAGTGCTCGCCTACCAGTTGCGGTTGTAATCTTGCCAGGATTGACACCTCCAGTGGTTGACCCGCTGGTGGTTACGGTTTGCGATAACAGCCGTGCCACCTTTGTTGCTAGCACGGTAGACGATCCTGCACTGGTTAAATTTGCTTGGTATGACTCTATCGTTCAGGGCAATAAATTATTTGAGGGCGATACCTTTATAACCCCTGTCTTGAGCGCGGTTAATAATCTGCCCACCACTTACCGATTCTATGTTGAGTCTGTTGACTCTTTGGGCTGTCGGAGCATACGTTCAATTGCAACAGCATTGGTAGCTCCTTCCTTGGCCATTCCAACCGTTTCGCCTACCAGTCAAGCAATTTGCAGTGGCGACAGTGCTCAGTTCATTGCAAGCTCCGTATTTTCAGATGACGTAACTTTCCTCTGGTACGACAATGCCACTGAAGGAAACCTGCTTTTTGTGGGTGACACCTTTAATACAGGAGCCGTGGTAAACAGT
>DASUEB010000054.1:0-9588 GCA_036275295.1 Luteibaculaceae bacterium
GTCGGCTCCTAAGATCACACTCATTAAAAAGCTCTCAACGATTTCGCTGTGTTGCCGCCCGTTTCCTGAACCGGGTTGAAAAAAACTCAAGCTATCAATTGCATCTTTTAGACCACAACGAACGTAGCCCTCTTGTATCAAACGCAAACCACCCCATGGGCTAACCTGCTTTTCAGTAAAATCAAAATTTAACATGATGTTTTCACCTTTTGAGTGCAACGCTAAGTTCGGAAGATTTGAGCAAATTCGGTATGCACACGCTTTTTTCCTAAATTAACTGCATAATCTGGGTTAATGGCAAATCCATTAAATACCTGCGCGATACCAAGCATTCGATTTGTCAAAATTTTTTAAGCGAATTCTTTTTGGGCACCTTTTTACCCGTTTTTAAGTTAGTTGTTAAAAAACTTGCATTTTGTTTTTTTATTTTTGAAATTTGTTCTGATCGTGTGTATGTTGATGGTTATCAGCTGAAATAGCCATTCTCTCCGTTGTTTGCATATAGTGCATCGAGTGGTAACATTTAAAACCACGAAAAGATGAAAAATAAATTTGTATTATTGGCTATAACATAAGCAGCCATGTCGTTAATTGCGTGTTCAAAAGTGGGGGAACAGGCTTTGGCAACCGAGGCCTCTCTCGTTTCGTCGTCAAATGGCAATGCGCCACTGGATTTGGCAAATCATCCAAAGAAAGAGTTTCGCGACATGGTCGGGCTCATAGAGCCGAACTTAACCTTAGCAGATGCATCTGCGCGCATGGAGGAGGAAAGCAACGCTATGTTTGGCACCATTTATGAGGACAAACCCGTATTCGACTTGGTTGAATCTCACGTAGTTTACACCTTAGTCTTGGGTGTCGGTCAAAGACTAAACGAAGCACAGGTGAATATGTGGCTGGCTCAGGTTGCCGCTGATGGCTTAAAGTATGTTCAATCGAGAGGACAGGACATTTTTGCCATTGACTTCGTGAGTGATAGCATAACGATTGAAGGAAACTTGGCTAAAGTCCCGGTAACTTTTTATAATTACGCTTCAACACCAACCGCGGGTACCGGAGTGCCTCATACCCCCTTTACAAGTGGTGTGTCGAACTACTGCGAGGGCGCGGCTAAAATTCAAGAACGGTTTAATAGGCATTACAGTCAGAAGCCCGGAGCTTTGTACTATTTCAGCTCTGTAAGTTTCTTCTCTGTTTCCGGAGCCTCGGCAGCAACCAACAAACCCTGCGGAAGACATTACTTATATAATTGGTTTTGTTATGGACAAGGGGCTTACACCAATTATTCATCGCCTTTAACTGCCTCTGAGATGGAATACCTCTACTCTGGATTGGTTGATCAAAATGGACCCTACGGAGGCACTTTAAATGCTTTTTACGAGAACTTGAGTACTCCATATAATGGAGAGAAAGTGTTGTTGAATATGCAATGTAAGAGCAATCTAATAGCGGGTTCCAATGCTTTTAATCAGCATTGGGATGCCTTATTCTTTTTTGGTGAATGGAAAAAATCACGAACAGCCAGATTAGGTGATTTATGAAAAAACTAAATAAGCAACTCTCGGCGACTAATAAACTAACAAGAGCAATTTCCATTGCTCTTGTTTTTGTAGGTTTCACGGTTTTTTCTCAGGAGAATTCACGTTTTTTTCGCTTAAACGCTGTTGGGCACACCACATGTCACAATCTCATTGAGGATTCTAATGGCAATTGTTATGTATCTGGAGAATTTAGTGCAAACGGTGTTGATTGGCAGGGTGTACTGTGGAGATTAAACAGTTCATTAGAGGTACAAGATTCTATTACATCTTTCGCTGGTTATGGTATCTCAATTTTTTCCTTAAATATCGATCTTAACGATAATATTTTTTTAGTTGGAAGGGCTTTGGGCTCGGATAATCTGAAAGGTCTTGAGTTTTTTAGAGTCAATGAAAACTTGGATCTAGAACACTTTTCATCACTGCGAAGTCCGGTTTATGACTATTATCCATTCAAGGCTTTATTGAATCAAGGCGATTCCATTATTGCCCTGGTCAGAGCGATATCAAGAGACACTAATAGGGATGGTTTAAGAGCCTTTGTTTTAGATCAAAGCGGTAATAAAAAGGATAGTTCGGAGGTTTATAGTATTTGTAGAGATTATGTAGGCTTTTTGTCTATAACCAGCGAACCCCTTTGTGTGTTGAATAATTCGATTTATCTGGCTTCCGGGGCATCCTCCTGTTCAAGTGACGAAAAGGATGAAGTGCTAAAATTGAATGAAAACTTTGAATTCGAGCCAATTTTTAGTAAGGATAGAGAGATTACGTCCTCAGGTTGGGTATACCGTCAGACATTTTATCACGCCACGCCTTTGGCTGATGGCAACTTGGCGCTTGGTTTTGTTTTGAAAGAAGATAACTTATCGAACAACTTTAATTACGACTCTTTTCAGATTGTGAAGTTAGATGCTGCCGGAAATGGTCCGTTAGCTCAAAAAGGGATTTTCCGCAGGCTTGAGGAAAGAAAGGAGATAACCAAACTGATCAGTTTTGACGATCACGTTACGCTCATTGGCGTAGATTCTGCATTCAGTTATCGTTTGGATGGAAACCCCAACTATTCATCCAACATAATCCTAGCTGAATTCTCCAATGACCTTGAGCTCCTGCGTTCGAAGAAGGTCAACATTGGGGCAGCAGTTTATCCGACTAATGCGATTAAAACAAGGGATGGCGGTTTAATAGTTTGTGGCGATTCCCGGGAACGCGGTGCCCTTTATTACCAAGGTTTTGTTGTCAAATTTGACAAAGATCTGAATGTAACAAACATCGCAGGTGTAGGGCCGTCAACGCTTTCGTTGGGAGTAAGAAATAATCCGGTAGTTGATATAGCCGAACTCATTTTGCCAAATGTGAGAGGGATAGTACATGTTTCCAACACCTCAGGAGAGCTAATGTGGAGTTGTGAGCACGAGGGGGGGCCTTTAAACCTCAATCTTTCGAACTATGCCAACGGTGTTTATCACGTTGTCTACGAAACCAAGAGTGGGGCAGGTGCATTGAAGTTGGTAAAGGTTGGGCCGTAACCCGGTTACAACGTATGGCACATATGTCAATGCCCACAATTTTCGTTGACCACTTTTTTCCGTTAAATGGGCGGGGTTAATTTCTGTGAGTAGTAATAATTTTTGAGGTTTAATTCATCAGCACTATCAAATTACTGCAACCTGCGCTGACGGTTGGGGATATACCTCTTTACAAACGCTAGTCAAGTATTATACTCTGGTTTCGTTGCGCGATGGTAACCTTGTGCCGATGCTGCTGCAAAATAGACTGAAGTTTGAGAGCGGGCTGCTCTTCGCCGTGGATCAATACAACTTGCTTGGGTTTCGATTGCAGTTCGCTCAGCCAATCCATCAACTCTTGTTGGTCGGCATGGGCTGACATGCCTCCCAGGTGTGTGATTTCAGCACGCACAGCGTATTTTTCACCTTTTATCCATACCTCCTCCAATCCATCAAGTAGGTCGCGGCCCCGCGTTCCCTCGGCCTGATATCCCACTAGTGCAATGGTGGTGTGACTGTTTTCAATGTATTTCTCCAAGTATGACAACACGCGGCCGCCATTCACCATACCACTGCCAGCGATGACGATGCGCGGTTTAAAATGCTCAACACTCTCCATCGAGTGCTGATAGTCGCGCACGATCGACATATTCCGGGCCATCTCCGTCCAATCGCTTTGAAGCGGTTTGTGCCATTTAGGGTAGTTTTTAAACGTCTCTACTACCGCGTGGCTCATCGGACTATCCAATACTACTTCTGGAAACGATTCACCCCATTCGCGATGCAACATATCGAGCAGCAGCATTACAATTTGCGCCCGTTCGACTGCAAAGCAGGGTATGATGAGTTGGCGGCGTCTATCGATGACGTTTTTCACTAAGTCGCGCAATTGGTCGATTGCCGGGGTGGGGTCATGTCGCCTGTCGCCATATGTGCATTCCATAAACAGGTAATCGGCATGCGATGGTTTTCGAGGAGGTTCGAGCAGTAGGTCGCTGTTTCGGCCAATATCTCCCGAGAATACCAGCGTTAATCCATCTACTTGTACCTCTATGAAACAGGCCCCCAAAATATGACCTACGGGCTGCATTCTTACTTTGACCGATGGGTGAGGTTCAAACCAAGTCATGGGATCCACGGCCTTGCACAGCGGCAGACAGTTTTTTACATCTTTTTCTTCGTAAAGGGGTTTGGCGGGTTTGTGTTTGCTGTAGCCGCGCTCATTGGCTTCGCGGGCCTCCTCCTCTTGCAAAACCGCGCTGTCGAACAAAATGACCTCTGCCAAAGCCAAGGTAGGCGAGGTTCCATAAATGGGTCCCGCGAAACCTTTTTTTACCAGGTAGGGAAGATATCCGGTGTGATCCAAGTGCGCGTGGGTGAGCAGAATAAATGCTAGGGTTGAAGGGTCGTCAATGGTGAGTTGTCGATTGAGCTCGCGCAACTCGGGCGGCCCCTGGAACAGCCCGCAGTCGATTAAAAAGCGCACGCCCTTGCGTGTGGTTATCAGGTGTTTTGAGCCGGTCACGGTTCCAGCTCCACCGTAGCAAGTAACACTAGCCATGATGTGAGTTTGAATGCGAGCTTAGGAAAGCAATTTCTTTCAAGGTCTGTTGTTTTCGGTTACCTCGAAGCCCCATTTCGTCGAGTAGATGAGTTTTGCCTGCGATCGACTTGCACATAACGAAATGACGGTCGAGAAGCCACTGTTTTTCTTGTTTCGAGAGCGAGGTTAGGCAAGTAATCGGATAGAGGCTATACAGTTCAATCAGCTCGCGCAAATTGCCCTTCGCAGGCTGTGTCCAGCTCAGGATATGGAGACCCGCACATTTCGCGTACGTCTCAGCATCGGCTGTGAAGGAGGTGTTGGTAATAACCCAACCTTCAATAGCCCTATTTTCGTTGTGATGGGAGCTCAGGGCCTGCCGCAGATCGTTGATGCGCGAGTGCACATAAAGCGCCACTTTTACATCGCTGCTATTCCCGGGTAAGGAGTGGTACTTGCATTCGGCTAGGTGAATGTGCTTCGTTGATGTGGCCATGACATCCACCTCGTGGCTAACGCACTGCCCCTTGAGGATTTGACCGGTTTTTACGTCGTAATGTTGAGCCTTGAATAATTCACCAATGAATTTTTCGAATGGGTATCCCGTTGGCCCCAACTCCATGATAGCCTGTTTGATTTTGTATTTACCAGCGGCGGGATCCTTGTATTTTTTTAGGAGGGCAAAGGCTTTTTTATACAGTTCTTTGGTGGTAATGCCGTCGTATAAAACGGCCTCCAGCTCCAAACAGAGCCTCGATAGCATCTCGGTTGTAGCGCCTGATTGTTGCAGGGAGCGCCTCAGTTTTTCCATGGAAAACGCATCCAGTTTTCCGCTCGACTTGCGAATAAGGGCTGTGGTAAACGGCGGTTTAGCGGTCATCCTCGGAAATATACACTTTTTTCGGCGTTTTAGCAAACGGGTAATGGAGCAAAAGTTTGTATATTACCCCCTTATTCTAAACGCGTTATGAAAAAAAGACTCCCGTTAAACGACTTAAAAGTCAAAAGTTTTGTCACCTCGGTAGAGGCGCATCACTCAGCCCAAATCCTTGGAGCCGGCACACAACTTAATCCATGTGGCATTCGCAACACCACAAGGATGGGGTGCGAATCACTCGATTTGAATACCTGTCAGTTGGATTCACTTGAACTGCGTTGTCCGCGTCAAAGTTTGCAAGTAACTTGTCCGGATTGATAACCATGCTTGGCTTTGCCAATGCCGAAGACGGATGTTAAAAAGCCCGTTAGCAGCGTTCAACGCTCGTTAACGGGCTTTTTTTGTGAGTTGATCAACCCTTCCAAAGTGCTTTGTGATGGTGCGGTTAAATCGCCTGAGAAATTTAACTTTTCTCAGGTTTTGAGAATCCTTTCCTCAAACACGATTATCTCCTCACTATTCCGATGCTTGGACCGTATTTCAGGGATATAGCTTACGGATTGATGCTCAGCTTGGCTTGGTGAATAAGACTCTCACCCGAGCGGATGGTAACCCCATACACCCCTGCAGGAAAAAGGAAGGTATCGATTTTTATCGTGTTCTTGCCTTGAACGCTGGTGAAAGGGATGTCGGCTACCTGACGGCCCAACTGATCGTGGATGCTCAGCGTAAGCTCTTGGCCCGCAGTCGATTCGAAATGGACCTCGGTGTAGGTGCTGGCAGGGTTTGGCGCTAGGCGGGCGGGAGCCAGTTTCGACGTTTCGAACACACCGGTGCTGTTGCCCAGAAACTCGCTTCGCGAGAACACCAAAGTGGCATCTCGGTTAAAGATGATATTCTGTCCGGCAGCGTCCTGCTGAACAGCGGTGTTGAGCAGTCCACAGCGCTGCATCGACATAAAGCCGTATTTGCAATCGGGAGTAAAGGTGATGCCCGTTGGCTCAGCCCCACTGATATTTCCGGTGGGCTCGGGTGTTGAAGTGGGAGTGCCCATAAACAGACGAATGTTGGGATTGCTGGTGCTGTGCGAGGCTCCAATAACCCAAACATGGAATTTTTCGCCGTCTTCGGTAACCCATAAGTTGCCGTCGCAGTCAAAAACCAAGTTGTCGCATTTCTCGAACAGATATGGGGTTGAACCGTTGGCGTGGTTGATGAGGTATTCGCCACGTGCGGCGTAGGTTTCAAAGGCAGCTACGCCCTCTCCTGTATCTTCCAGGCGGTAAATATTTCCAGGCGATGTGGCAGCGAAGTAGATCTTGCCATCGGGTCCTACCTCTACATCTTCAATGCGGCGGAAATTGGTTGCATTGACGTTGGCAGCTTGTGTCTGCACCGTGTTGCATTGTTCGGGGGTGTCGTTTTGCAATTGAACCCAACGGCCAGTAGCTGAAAAATTGTCGCCATTGGCTGAGTCCATAACCAAGACAAATAGCTTACCAGCGCCGAGTTTTTCGGGTTGATCAGCCACAAATTTGTAGAGGTAACCAAAACCACCGTCATCAGCGCCTTGATACACTCGAATACGGTCGGGATGAACCACCACATTCTCGTGTTTTAATCGACCCAATTTCCACAGTTTGTCGGGTTGTCCGTCGCCATCCTGATCAACCACGGTACCGCTTACGGGATCTATTTCGGTGTTCCATCCCAAATCTACATAGCCATCCTGATTTAGGTCGGGAAATTGATCGTAGGTCTCTTCTGATGTGATAGAGGTACCCCAGGGTGTGGTGCCGCCAGAGCAGTTAAATCCGCTACCGCCTAAAAGAAGAAAATTAACGTTTTTCGACGATAGAATGTCCCAGGTTTGGGTGGCAGGGTTGAGCTCAATTTCCAGTACGGTTACACCTCCGGGAACTACTTCGTGGTTGATGCAGAGGTAGCCGCTGGTTGAGCTGCCGTTTTTAGGTACAAAGCCGGTGAAATCGGGAAAAACCTGAGCGACGCTCAAGTCGGGCAAGATGATTCCGGTTTGGATCAGTACCTGAAAAGCGTGCGAGCTAGGCATTACCACACGTTGGGTTTGTGCTTGGGGCTCGATGCTTAAAAATTCGCCAATTTGTTGGGCTCTTAACCCGGTGAAAGCCATCGCAATGGCTCCTGCTAGTAATACTTTCTTCACAATCTTCCGTTTTGCCGCGAAAGTAGGGGCTGAGTTTTACGTCTTTTTTATGCCTTTGTTACGGAAAAGAGCATCTATACCCCAGGTCTGTTAAGAAAAGGTTTTGTGTGCTAGTGATTGAGCTGTGCTTTGGAAATAGGCGATATTCAGGGGTGAAAAATAGGGAACCTGAGGGTTGGAATGGCTTTGGAGTTTGGGTTTTCTCATTACCACCCAAGCGCAATTGCGTTACACTTCAATAGAGGAGTGGGTCAATCCGCTTGAATGGGTTTGGACTTTTGTTCTATGGTTAAATAGGCATTTACAATGAAGCCGGAGTTGTATTGAAAGGCATCGCGCTGGTTAATAGATCGCCCGTATTGAAGGGTTTGATTGAGATAGCCGGCCTCAACGGTTAGAAAATCGCTCCATTTTCTTCCCAACAGCAAACCGATCCGATTTTGATCAAATACATTGTTATTGACTTGGCGTCCAAATCCGATAAAAAGTTCATCATAAGCCGCCACATAGGTTGTTTTATGGGTTTCAGGATGGGTGTGCAAGGGGTATTTTAGTCTGACGAGGTAGCGTGCCCGATGAAGCAAGGGATAGCTAGTTTCGCGGCTGTCGCTTGCAAGGGCATATCGACCCACAAAACGCTGTTCGAGCATAAACCGATGCGAGAGCTCCAATGGACCCTCGCGGTGAGTGAGCTGCGCCATCTGAAATAAGCGATGTTCGGTAAACGCCTTACCCATTCCGTTGATGGGATATTCCCCATAAGAGAACGTTTCAACCCATGCCCCACCGGCACGCAACAAAACACTGGGTTTTGGTTGATAATTGACGCCGTATCTCAACAGACTCTGCTGCCAGTGCTGCACCCAATTGGCCCGCCGCCACTGATATTCGGTATGTATACCCCACGACTTGCCCAGTTTGAAATTCCCAAAATAATTGATCCACCCTATGGTATTATATGTACTAAGGCGACTACTTTGCCCTGAAAGCGAGAAGGAAAGTGTCAAAAACACTCCTGTGAATACAAGTAACATTCTGTGACGCATGGTGCGAAGGTAAATAGATGAGTAGTTAATAGTGAGTAGTTAATAGTGAATAGTTAATAGTTACAGGAGCACCTCATGGGCAGGTGATCGATTTTTGGGGCTAGAGATGGGTGTAATTGACTTATGACGAGTTAAATGTCAATTCATCTTTCGCTGGAGCCGAACGGTGGTCAGGATGGTATACAAACCTTCCTGCATTAAAGGTCTTCAAAAGCCCTCATTCTCAAGACGCCCTCACGTATCACCAGCCGAAGCCTCGACCTCGACAAACTTTTAATCGCCGCAGCCATGACCTAGACAAGCTCGGTCACCTGGCGAAGGCTGGTATCACCCCTCGTCAGCCGAAGCTTTAGCGAAGGCTGGTATCACTCCTCGTCAGCCGAAGCTTCAGCGAAGGCTGGTATCACCTTTCACCAGCCGAAGCCTCGACCTCGACAAGCTTTTAATCGCCGCAGCCATGACCTAGACAAGCTCGGTCACCTAGCGAAGGCTGGTATCACGTTTCACAAATCACGTATCACATATCACGTATCACATATCACGTTTCACGTTTCACAGGCCCTATGCCTATTTGCCTGCCGAACCCTCATCGGGTGGTTTTGGAGGCGCCATAGGCTTTGGCGAGAACTTTGTTCCGGCCCTCAACGGCACCATCATCTACCTCGATGGCGGCAACGACCTCTCCATTCCCCTGAGCCGCGTGGAACCGGCGGGCGGAAAAATCGTATTAACCAAAACCGCCATCGGACCCAATGGTTTTATAGCCCTGTTTATTGATACCGAAGGCAACAAGGTAGGATTTCATTCGATGGGTTAAGCCCTTCGACAACACACCTCGTACCCCCTAGCCCATGTGCCATCGACTGCGATGGCACATTTTTTTTGAATCGA
>DASUEB010000055.1:0-4080 GCA_036275295.1 Luteibaculaceae bacterium
AGCCGATGCCAAGAAAGTAGAACAGCGACTGCGAAGCATGGGCCTGGGTAAGCAGGTGGATCAATTTATTCTCACATTAAACCGTGCTGCCGAAGAATCGGCGAAAAAGGCAGCCCCTATATTCCTGAATGCAATCACCAAACTCACCATTGCAGACGCCATGGCCATTCTTCAAGGGGGAAACGGCGCTGCTACGTCTTATTTACGCTCTAACACGGAGGCTCAATTGGCACGGGAGTTTATGCCCATCATTCAAGCCGCTCTTAATCAAACCGCAGCTACCAAGTATTGGAGAGATTTGGTTAGTACCTATAATAAGTTGCCTATGGTTCAAAAGGTAAATCCCAACCTCGATCAATACGCCTGTTCAAAGGCACTGAATGGGTTGTTTACCTTGGTTACCGAGGAAGAAAACAAAATCAGAACCAATCCCGCCGCACGCGTGAGCGATCTGCTCCGCCGTGTTTTTAAATGAGGCTTGGCCAACCAAAATCAAGTCTCCTGATTTATGCTCCAGCGTGGCGTATTGCCAGGGTTTAACGTGTTATTGACCCGTCTTTAAAATCCGTATGAGGTGATATCCGTATTGCTATCCTTCCATCGTATTGGGCAGCTGATTATTCCGACGCAAACCCGCCGCACCTGCGGTTTATTATTCTTGAGAGTTGAATGCGATAAAAACAAAAACCCCGTCGCAAGGACGGGGTTCTCATCAAATCTCAAAGTCAGCTCTTATTTCTTTACTGAATCTACTACAGCTTTGAAAGCTTCGGGGTGATTCATGGCTAGATCAGCCAATACTTTGCGGTTTAGGTTAATGTTGTTTGCAGCAACTTGACCCATAAATACAGAGTAAGACAAACCGTGAGCTCTTGCACCAGCATTGATACGCTGGATCCAAAGCGAGCGGAAATTTCTCTTTTTCTGCTTTCTTCCGCTGTAAGCGAAGTTTAGACCTCTTTCTACTGCGTTTTTAGCAACGGTCCAAACATTTTTGCGGCGACCATAATATCCTTTGGCGCGCTCTAAAACTTTCTTTTTTCTCGCACGAGAAGCTACGTGATTTACTGAACGTGGCATGTGTTGTTGTTTTTTGGATGGAAGTGGTTTCTCAACGCTTTAAACTTCAATCCGGGTTAGTAACTACCTGGTTTTAATTCAAAATTATGCACAAAGCATGAAGTTCACATTATTCACATCCGACTTGTGTACCAGTCCGGCGTGAGTAAGGTTACGCTTACGCTTGGTCGACTTCTTGGTCAAGATGTGACTTTTGAAGGCGTGCTTTCTTTTGATTTTCCCGGTTCCAGTAAGCTTGAATCGCTTCTTAGCACTGGAGTTGGTTTTCATCTTTGGCATTGCGCTCTTATTTAGTTGTTATTTTTTCTTTTTTGGGTTGATCATAATGATCATCTTCTTTCCTTCTAGCTGAGGCATGCTTTCAGCCACCCCAAACTCCTCCAATTCGTTCACAAAATTCAGCAGCAACAGCTCTCCGCGCTCCTTAAAGACAATACTTCTGCCTTTGAAGAAAACATAGGCTTTCACCTTAGAGCCCTCTTCCAAGAATTTCTTGGCGTGATTGAGTTTAAAATTCAAGTCGTGCTCACTGGTATTGGGCCCGAAACGAATCTCCTTAATCACCACGTTAACCTGTTTCGACTTCAGTTCCTTCTGCTTGCGTTTTTGATCGTACAAAAACTTCTGGTAGTCCATTACCTTGCACACCGGAGGGGCTGCGTTTGGCGAAATTTCTACCAGATCCAATTCCAACTCCTGAGCCAGTTTAAGGGCATCTGAGGTGGAGTACACTTTAGGTTCAACATTTTCACCTACCAAACGTACCTCACGTGCTGTGATGTAGTGATTGATTCGGTGTTGGTTCTCCTTTTCTACCGGACGCTGATTTCTACGCCCCTGAAAGTTTGTCGATTGCAAATGCTAACGAGCTGGTTTAGTGATTACTTTATTTTATAAACTTCGGTTACTTCAGCATTGATTTTTCCGGCAAATGTCTCCATATCCATCAATCCCAAGTCTCCTTCTCCTTGCTTGCGCACCGATATTTTTCGCTCGGCATGCTCTGATTCTCCAACGATAATCATGTATGGAATCTTTGCTACTTCTGCGTCGCGGATCTTTTTACCGACCTTCTCGTTGCGTTCGTCAATGAGGGCGCGAATATCGTAAGTTTTTAACAAACTACAAACTTCTTGTGCATATTCGTTGTATTTCTCAGAGATAGGAAGGATTATCGCTTGATCAGGAGTTAGCCACAACGGGAATTTTCCACCGGTGTGTTCGATCAATACGGCTGTGAATCGCTCCAATGATCCGAATGGTGCGCGGTGAATCATCACCGGTCGGTGTTTTTTGTTGTCTGCACCGGTGTATTCCAGTTCAAATCGCTCAGGCAGGTTGTAATCCACTTGAATGGTGCCCAATTGCCATTTTCTACCGATGGCATCTTTCACCATAAAGTCGAGTTTGGGTCCGTAAAACGCTGCCTCTCCGTATTCCACCACAGTCTGAAGTCCTTTCTCGGCAGCCGCTTCAATAATACTTTGCTCCGCTTTTTCCCAATTCTCGTCTGAACCGATGTATTTGGCTCGGTTAACCTGATCGCGCAGCGATACCTGAGCTGTATATTCGGTGAATCCCAGTGCATTAAAAACGTGAAGTACCAAGTCGATTACTTTCTTAAACTCTTCTTTCACCTGATCTGCGGTGCAGAAAATGTGTGCATCGTCTTGCGTAAATCCGCGAACTCGGGTTAAACCGTGTAATTCCCCACTTTGTTCATAGCGGTAAACGGTACCAAATTCTGCATACCTAACGGGTAGGTCGCGATAGGATTTAGGTGTAGCCTTGTAAATTTCGCAGTGATGCGGACAGTTCATCGGTTTAAGGAAGAATTCCTCTCCTTCAGCCGGAGTTTTTATGGGCTGAAAGCTGTCGGCACCATACTTGTCGTAATGACCACTGGTTACATACAGATTTTTGTTGCCGATGTGTGGGGTGGTTACTTGCTGGTATCCACCTCGGTCTTGGGCGTATTTCATAAACCCAATCAACCGCTCGCGCATCGCAGTTCCCTTTGGCAACCAAAGGGGCAGACCCGCACCTACTTTTTCTGAGAAGGTGAATAGCTCTAGCTCTTTCCCCAGCTTGCGGTGATCGCGTTTGCGTGCCTCTTCCAGCATGGTCAGATAGTCTTTCAGTTCCTGTGCTTTGGGGAAGGTAATGCCGTAAAGTCTGGTTAGCTGTTTGTTTTTCTCGTCGCCGCGCCAATACGCACCCGCTACACTAAGTACCTTAACGGCCTTCACAAATCCGGTGGAAGGGATGTGTGGTCCTCTACAAAGGTCTACGAAGTTGCCTTGCTCGTAAAAAGTGATTTCACCGTCTTGCAAATCGTTGATCAGCTCCAGTTTGTAAGGATTTTCAAGCGATTGGTATCGCTCCAACGCTTCGGCCTTGCTTACCTCACGGCGTATAAAAGGGTTGTCTTGGCGAGCCAATTCAATCATCTTTTGTTCAATGCGCTCAAACTCTTTGTCAGAAAGGGGTTTATCGCCAAAGTCAACGTCGTAGTAGAATCCATTTTCAATCGGCGGACCGATAGTGAGTTTGATTCCGGGATATAAGGCTTCCAGCGCTTCAGCCATCAAGTGCGCCGATGAGTGCCAAAATGTAGTCTTCCCATCCGCATCATTCCACGTGAGCAGTTGCAAGGTGCAATCGGCAGTAATAGGTAGGGTAGCATCCACCACAGTGCCATTTACACGTGCCGATAGTACGTTGCGAGCTAAGCCCTCGCTAATGCTTTTGGCTACCTCTAGCGCCGAAACGCCAGACGGGTATTGACGAATCGAGCCGTCGGGAAGGGTAATGTTAATCATCGAGCTTTTTGTTGCAAGGCGCAAATATAGCAGATGTTAGGGGTTTTTAGTGGAGATCCTTTAAAACGCCAAGGTCAAATATGTCGATGACAGCTTGCTCCTGGAAAAAGTCTAACCATGGCCATGCGATCAAAGTTTGATTTGCCATGCTAACCAAGCAGCGAATAAAGGTATAGTT
>DASUEB010000056.1:0-11362 GCA_036275295.1 Luteibaculaceae bacterium
TAAACAAACCATGTATCCGATCCAACTGCATACGAAAGACGAAATAGCCCTGCTTACGGCTGTTCGTGAGGGCGAAGAAAAACTTGGCCAAGTGATCCAAACCGTTAGTCGATTTGAGGATGCCTTGGTTCACCCGGCGCGGTTCGCGGTTTTGGGTATCCCCGAAGACATAGGTCCTCGGGCTAATAAAGGCAAACCAGGCGCTCACACGGCCTATGCCGACTTCTTGCAATCGTTTGTAAATATTCAGCACAACGGCTCGCTGGCTTCGACCGACGTATTGTTATTAGGTCGAATTGATGTAGCCGACCTGCAAGAAAAAAGTACCCGATTAAACGCTTCGGTTGATGCCGATTTGAAAGAGCTTTGGAGTCTGGTTGAAGCCATCGACAAAAGGGTGGTGGCCGTGGTCAAACCCTTAATTCAAGCCGGAAAAATCCCCATCGTCATAGGTGGTGGTCACAACAATGCCTTTCCGATGTTACAAGCTGCCTCTCAATCGGGAATACAACCGCTAGGTGCAGTAAACATCGATCCGCACAGCGATTTGCGTCCCACATTAGGCAGGCATTCCGGCAACGGATTTTCGCACGCTTTCGATGCGGGTTACCTGCAGAAGTATTTTACCTTAGGCCTTCACCTCAACTACAACAACCGAGCCGCATTGAATCGATTCGCTGAACATCCCGATGCACTGGCGTTTCTGAGTCAGGACGAAATCATCAAACATCAGATTAGTCTCACGAAGCAGGTTGAAAGGGCTTTGAACCATCTAAAACACTGCTCAATAGGCCTAGAAGTGGATCTCGATGCCGTCCCCTACGCCGAGTCATCGGCTAAAACTCCGGCCGGTTTCGATATACAACACCTGCGAGGCTTGGTGATGCTATTGGCATCTCAAAAAAAATGCGTATATTTCAACATCTCTGAGGGCATACATTCGGACGCCAGCCTGACGGGAAAAATGATCAGCTATTTGGTGACCGACTTTATACGCAACACCCCGGCATGAATCGAAGCATCTCTTGGCAAGAGCTTTTTAATCGCGTTTACTACTTCTTTCCTTTTCAGCTGGTCATCCTGCATTTCAAAAAAAATCACCTTTTACTGCTTTTTTGGGTCCTGCTTTTCGCCATCGTCAACAAAGGCATTGGCGTAAAATACGGGGCGCATATCCTATTGCTTTCTCCTGAATACAACGGAAATACGGGATTCGCCGCTTTTGGCATCCTGGGTTTTGCCTTTGGTGGTTTTGTGATGGCCTTCAACTTGTACAGCTACATTATGCACGGCTTCCGATTTCCATTCATCGCATCGGTATCCAGGCCCTTTTATAAGTTTTGCATCAATAATTTCATTTTTCCCGCGGCTTACACCTTGGTGTTTTTATTTGAAAGTGCCGAATTTCAGGCCTCGCGTGAATTGATAGAACCCCTCCAAATTGCGGTAAACCTCTTCGGTTACATACTGGGAATGTTTTTGTTTTTTTTCTTGTCGATGTATTACTTCTTCAAGACCAATCGAGACATCAACACCATTCATCAACATCGACGTCGATTCAGACCCGAACGCGTGGAACAGGCCAACGATGGAAACCTCCTCCAAATGGCGAGCAGGTGGAAAAGTATTCAGCGGAATCACCGCGATTGGCGAATTGAAACCTATTTATCGCACCCAACCACCATTGCATTGGCCCGGAAAAGCGAACATTACACCGATGAAGTCATCGAAAAAGTATTTGCTCAAAACCATATCAATGCAGCCATTTTTGAGGTGCTGTTGATCATCTCCTTTGTATTGATGGGATCTTTCCGCGAGTTCAAATGGCTTCTGATACCCGCTGGCGCCAGTTTCCTGCTTTTGATTACCATGTTGATTATGATCATCAGTGCCGCCTACAGTTGGTTTAAGGGCTGGACTACCTCATTGCTGATCCTTTCGCTGTTGTTTATCAATGTGGCTTCTTCCCGCGACAGTTTCTTAGGTATTGAAAACAAGGCCTATGGAATCCGATACGACACAGAGCCTGTCGACTATCACCATTACATCCAAAACGGCCTTCCCTCCATTGGAGAACAGGAGCGAGATAAACGCTACGTATTGGGCATGCTCGAAAATTGGAAAGCAAAAAATATTGAGCGATACGGCCAAGAGAAACCACCCATCATCTTCCTCAATTGCTCAGGTGGGGGTCTTCGATCCAGTCTATGGACCTTCAGGTGCTTGAGTTATCTGGATAGTTTAACGCAAGGGAAACTGTTTGATCATACCTTCATGATTACCGGATCATCTGGCGGCATGCTGGGCAGCGCGTTTTACAGGGATCTCAAGCTGGAGTCGATCAACAACGGCAAGCCGCTGATGCCCATGACGTACTTCGACAGCTTGGGAAGAGACATGCTTAATGCCATCGGTGTATCATTGATTACCAACGACTTATTCATCCGCTACCAAAACTTTGAATACCGAGGCCAGCGTTATGTCAAAGACCGCGCATACGCCTTTGAGCGGGAATTGAATATGCATACGGGGCATCGGATGGATCGCAGTCTGATTGATTACCGTCGAGACGAGCAACAAGCTCGTATACCCATGCTGATTTTAAGTCCTACCATCGCCAACGACGGTCGTAAAATCCTCATTTCAGCCAGTCCCCTCACCTACCTCACCCGAGCGCATTTGCCCGGTATCAGCGGTCGGGTGCTAGCCGAGAACCTGAGCTTCGAGCATTTAATGCGAAACCACAGGCCACAAGACCTGCATTTCACTACGGCACTGCGAATGAGTGCCACCTTTCCCTACATCATGCCCGCCGCCACCCTACCCACCGTTCCAAAAATAGACATCATGGACGCGGGCATGCGCGACAACTATGGTCTTACCACCACCATTCCATTCATCAGTGTTTTTAGCGACTGGATTGAGGCAAACACCAGTGGGGTTTATGTGATTCAGCTCCGTGATTTGGAAAAAATAGCGCGCTTCGACAATCACATCAACACCAGTTTCTCCGCTCGAGTGGTGGGACCCGTGGGATCGGTCTACAGCAACTTGTTCAACACCCACAACTACGCACAAGACGAGATGGAAGACCAATTGCGACGCTGGATCAGTATTCCTTTTGACCTCATCACGGTTGAAATGAAAACCAACCCGCTTTTGCCCATCAGCTTGAGCTGGCATCTCACCCGATTTGAAAAGGAATACATCTGCAACGGAATACCGCAACCGGTGAACCAAAACGCGATCGATCAGATTATCGCCGCATTATCCATCCCATCAGACCCAAAGCGTACCGAAAAGACATCAATCCCAGCCGCCGGAAATGCCTCGAGAAGTGGCAACGAGAAAGACTGACTCGATGCTCTGATTTGCCTGATTTCTGAGCCTCTCGTGCTGGGTGATTTATAATCTAAAGGGAAATAGCCCATTAGCAGCGCCCGCGGCTCGCCCGATTAATGGGTCTGTCGGTCTGTCGATAACGTGTTGTAATAGAAATTTATTGTCTGGGATATTGTGTAAAGTGCTAATTTGCCTTACTTTCGCTACAACTACCTCAATTCGTACCTATGAAAATACGTTTACTTCTATTCATAGTTCTTGTGACTCTTTTTGCCGCTGGAAGTTCAATTCAGGTTCAGGCGCAGAATTACCGTTTTGAAGTGGGAGGTTCCATTGGGGCCTCAAATTACTTGGGCGACATCGGAGGAAAGTTTCTTCCTCGCCGGGGGTTTGTATCCGATATGCAAATCAAGATGACTTCATTGTCGGGAGGGTTATTCACGCGTTACGCTATCACCCCTCGCCTTTCAGGTAATTTATCGGTTAACTTCGGTCGAATCCGAGGCGACGACAGCCTTACCACCAATCCCGGAAGAAATTCGCGCAACCTCAGTTTTCGCAACGATATTTTTGAGGCCTCGATAACGGGTGAGTATGATGTGTATGAGGCTTACAACGTAGGGGGCAACACGCGTTATCGCATCGATTATAACCTGTATGCCATTTTTGGATTCGGTTTTTTCATGCACAATCCCACCACTGAATACCTGGGCAAACGAATTGAATTGGCTCCACTCTACACGGAGGGAGTGAAATACGCTCTGTCTGGAATCTCAACCATCACCGGATTTGGTATGGACTTTAGTTTGGGTAGAAATCACAAAGTAGGTGTTAAACTCACCGTTCACACCACCAATACCGACTACCTCGACGACGTGAGTGGATCCTACCGCAATCCCAACACCTTTGCCAACGACGAGCAAGGTCAACTGGCTTTTGCCTTGTCTGATCGCCGCCGCGAAAAGGATCCCGATTTCGAAACCCGTCCAACTGGCGGCGGGGTAAGAGGAAATCCTAAATACGACGACTCCTTTGTTTTCTTTACGGCCAACTATGCCTATGTATTTAAGGGTAAAGGCGGCAAATACAAACGTCAATTCCACAACGGGTACATCCGCAAGAAAGGACGTCGTGTAGGAGTTCGCAGATTCTTTGCGTTCTAAAGGCTACTCAGGCACCTTGGTGCGTGCTCGCAGAAGGTGCCTGATGCGGCGGTGCCTTCGATACGCCTTTAGAGCCACTTTTTCCGGTCTTTTTGACTACATGACGGCTTTCTGAAGTAGCTCTAAAGGCTACTCAGGCACCTTGGTGTGTGCTCCCAGAAGGTGCCTTATTGCGTACTCCCAGAAGGTGCCTGAGTAGGCAAAGATAGCGGGTAGCTATTTTTGCCGTATCGAAGGCACCTTCTGGGGGCCTAAAAAAACTGTTGGAGTTTGAGGATTTTTTTGAGGCCGACTGCGGCTATTGCCGTGGGCCAGGAGAAACCGTTCACGCGCCAAGCGTGGAGGTCGTTGAAGAGCGCCGATTTACGGGCGTTGATATTGGCATTGCTCATGCCACCGGTTCGCATTTTGACGACCACCTGGGGCAAGTATGCCAATTGAAGTTGTTTAATTTCGATGGCTCGCAGCATCCATTCGTAATCGGCTGCAGTGCCCAGATCGGTGCGGAATAAACCAACTCGATCGATCACCGATCGGCGGAAATAAAGGGCGGGATGAGGGGGCATCCATCCTTTTCGGAATGAAGACGGATAACCACTTTGCCAGCGGCGCAACACACGTTGCAGGTCGCTGCTCACATACCACAAATCTCCATACACCGCATCGACTTTAGGGTTTTTAAATTGATGCTGTATTTGCCAGAGAATATCGGCTGAGGCCAACAGATCATCGGCGTGTAAAAACCCGATGATATCTCCTTTAACCAAGGATAGGGCTTTGTTTAGTGCGTAGTACAATCCCAAATCTGGCTCATGTATCACGGTAAGGCGCGGAAATACCTCCAGTACCCTTCGCAAGGCGGAGTGATCTGGCGAAGCATCAATCCAGATGTGCTCAAAGGGGGTAACCGACTGCGAGGCTGCGCTCTCGAACGCCTCGATGATGGTGTCGTCGGGATTGAAAGAGACCGTGATAAGAGAAACGGAGAGCATTTTTTACCGCAGTGTTTTTATTTTAAGGAAATGACCGGATGTAAGCAAATAAAAAGCTTACCCAGGTTAGATTTTTCTTCGACCACTTGGCTATGGCTGTGGCTCAGGGCTGCTAATGGGTTTGCACCTCGCTGATGAGTCTTTCCCGAACGGGAATGGCCGGATTACCGGTGTAGATATGATTAGACAGCATCTCCTTGGGACTAACCGAACCCGCAGTGAGCACGCTGTGGGATCGAGCCTTGGTTCCTGGTATTACCAAGGCTTTCGCACCAATCCAAACCCCGTCTTCTAGCCGTATGGCCTCGGTAATGAGGTCGAAGGAGGCCTTTTTATAATCGTGATTACCTGTCAGGATCAATGCATCTTGAGAAAGGCATACATGCGAACCCAATTCCACGGCGGCGAGGTTGTCGATCCATACTCCTTCGCCAATCCAACAGTAATCGCCTATGCGCAAACGCCAAGGAAATTTGATGTTTACCCTGGGTTTGATCACAACGCCCATTCCCACCCTAGCACCAAACAAACGCAGTAAATTGGTTTTGAATTGGTTAAAAGGAAACCAAGAAGATCTGAAGACCCATGCGTTGATCACGTACCACAAAATACCCTTCAACGGTCCTGCCCCGGTGGTATAATTTCCCTTGCTGTATTGATCAAGTCTAGTAGCGGACATACGATTTTTTGTGCCTGTGGTAAAGGTTACCAAATCTATTAACTATTAACTATTAACTATTAACTATTAACTATTAACTATTCACTCCTCACCTATCACCAGCCGTAGCTTATGCGAAGGCTGATACTACCCCAAAAACCTCCTCATACCTCTGCAACAAATCTTTCCGCTCAGCCAATTTTTTTGCGTGTTCATCAATAGCTTTAATCCAGCTCTGGTATGTATGATTATCCCAAGTAGAGATATCTTCTAAAATGCGGTGCCAAGCGGCAGCGTCAAGGGGTAAGTCCCAGCCTACATGTTGAGCACTGAGGTTTCGCCACGGCGTTTGATCGCTGATGATCACGGGTTTGCCCGCCATCCAAGCCTCTACAATGGCATGCCCGTAGTTTTCCCCTCGTGTGGGCAACACAAAAAAATGACATCGCTCCAAGTGTTCGCGAACCTGACCCTGCGGCATTGCACCTAAGTAACGTACTTCTAGGTTGCCAGGCAATTGTTTGATATCCTCCTCACATTGCCGCCAGTATTCGATATCCTCCAAGGGTCCGATGATTTCCAATGAACCTTTAAAAGGGCAGGTTTTTAGTACCCCTAACAAAAAACGCAAGTTTTTGATGTCTACTACCCTACCTACAAAAAGCAATCGAATAACCGACGGCTCTTTGACAATCGGCGCGGGGGGGCCAGCGTATGGCACCGGAAAATTATCGGCAATTTCTACCCTTGCTGCGGGAAAATGACGCCTGATGTGTCCGGCCTCCCATTCGTTTGTGGCGTGAAAGGTGATCCGACGGGCTATACCCAAGCCGTTTAAAAACCAGATGAGTGGCTTTTTTTTATAAGCCTTGTACTGCACGGCACTGGGATTGAGCCCCCCACGCGGACACAACACCAATCTACCTTTTAGTAGACCGAGAGCGTGCATCAGCAGAGGCAAAAGCACAAACTTTGGACTGTACAGGTGATTGAGGTACCAAACATCAGGAGATAAACTTCGATAGGTCGCAAAGAGCCGGCGCCAACTCCGATGGGTTTGGCTCAGGTATTGAACTTGAACGCCGTTGAAGGGTATCCAGGCATCCGATTCCGTTACGCAGGGCTGTTGATCACCGTGGTCGGTATCGGAGGTTAAAACCCGCACGTCGTAGGAACCCCGAAGGGCCTGCGCCAGGTTGGTCGTCGATACAACCGGTCCTCCAGCCTTATAGGCCGGATAAAACCAATCGCACACCATCATCAACTGTAATTTACGAGGCATGGATCCGGCGATATACATTCATGTATTGCTGCGCCACCGCGTCGGGCTGAAATCGCTTGACGTTCTCGAAACCGGCGCGGATGTATTGCTCACGCAAGGCCTCATCGCTGATCAAGGTGCGTATGCCTTCTCTAATGGCATCAACCGAAAAGGGATCCACCAAATGAGCGGCCAAGCCGGCTACCTCGGGCATGGAGGAGCAGTTGGAAGTCAGCACCACTCTGCCCACGGCATTGGCCTCGACGATGGGCATGCCAAAACCCTCGAATGTCGAGCAAAAACTAACGATATCAGCCATTTGGTACTCCGCCAACAGCTCATCAAACGAGAGATTGTAGGCAATGCTATACGAAACCTCATTATTCTGTAAAAGATCCATCAGTTCCTCATCGGGTTCGCCAATGATGCGCAAATGGACCGACAAACCCGACAGCGCTTTGACCAAGCGCGGTACGTTTTTATTGGGTTTCGTGCCCAACTGAAGTACGCGCGGGAAAGAGGTATTAAAATCCTTGCGCGTGGCTACAAATCGATGATCGATTAAGGTAGGAACTACCGTGATTTTATCGGGATCCACCTTTACCTGACTCAGGATATGCCTTTTGGTAGCCTCTGATACACAGGTTACCTGGGCAACCCGATGAACAGGCAGCGTAAGCCAAAAGTGGCGATAGAGCCGCCTCAGCAGGGCATTGGGGTGATTCAGAAATCCGCAGTCGTGCACGGTAAGCACGGTTTTCGAGGGGGGTGTCACCAAAGCCACAAAATGGATATCACCCGTGATGTGATAGATGTCTGATTTAATTTTCCCAGCCTCGCGCATGATCATCCACCTGGCCCAAAATCCGTTGCTGTAATGGGGTGCAAACCAATCGGTCAGCATACAATACCGCACCATCCAAGCCTTTAGGGCCTGAAAACTATTCTCGATGCTAAAATTCCCCGAGCTTCTCGATTTGCGGTGCAACCAGGTAACTTTCAAATTTTGAGTAATGTGATAATGGATGGAGGTATCAATGTTTTAGCTTTTAATTAGTTCAACGCAAGTCCGTTACATGGGATTGCCGTCGACATCAATTTTATTCTGCTGCAACCAACCTTCAAGGGTAACCACAGCCCACCACCGACTGTAGCTCAGTGCATGGGAACCACGCAGGAAACGATGCCATTGGTTGAGCGGGGTGCGGGCGTCAAGGCGCTTACAAAACGATTCGATTTGAGCGGTGCAATAGTCCTTGAGCTCATTTCGCATCCAGTGTTCATAAGGCAATACAAAACCTTGTTTAGGTCGTTGGTATACTTCTGCGGGCAGCAGATCGCTAAATGCGTCGATCAAGAGTTTTTTGCCATAGGGTTTCTGCGCATCGGGCAATTGGAGGGCAAATTCAATCAGGTGATGATCCATAAACGGACAGCGAATCTCCACGCCGTTGGCCATGCCAAATTGATCGGCATCGCGCAGCAGAATCGGCTGGGCGTAATATTTCCACTCGGCCACCGAGTCTTGCGAATGGCCGTATTGTGCAATGGGATATTCAGGTCGCGGGTGTAGGTTGGGGGCCGGAAGGTTAAAAGCGCTCTCCAAGGTATAAGCATCCCACAAGATGCGCTGCAGGCTGTAGGCTCCACGGCGATAGGTTTGCTGGCCCATGCTGATCTCGCGGGCTTTGCGCCAGCGCATGGGAAGAAAGGCGGGCGGCAACCAAGACCAAGGAAGGTTTGACCGGCGTTCCCAGTGGCTTTGCTGTTCAAAATACGGGTAACCCAAGAACCATTCATCGCCTCCTACCCCGCTGAGGGTCATCCGATAGCCGTTATCGCGTGCGATTCCGGTAATAAGAAAGGTATTCAATCCATCTACACTGGGATGGTCCATGGCCGCTCCCGATGCGCTGAGAGCCTGCAACATATCGGCAGCGCCAATGCGCGTTTCGGTGTGGTGGGTTTGGTATTTCCCCGCCACCAAGCGCGAATAGGGCGCTTCGTTGTACCCTATTTCATCAAAAGCCAAACTCAGGGTGTGGACAGGTTGTCCGGTTTGCGCGGCCAAGGCCACCAGCAAGCTGGAATCGATGCCCCCCGATAGAAAAAACGCAAAGGGAACATCAGAGATCATTCGCTTTTCAACGGCTTGGGTCAGTCGCTCGCGCAATGCGAGGTGCAGCTGGGCGGTCGAATCAAATACCCTTTTCCCCAAGTAACTGGCCTGCAGATAGTGCTCCAGCGACCAATAAACGGCATAAGAAATAATACGGCCTTCACGGGCCAACAGACAAGAGCCCGGGCGAAGTTGATGTACCTCGGGCAAGATCGTTTCTTCGCCAGGCAGGGTTTGCCACCTGAGCCAATTGCTGATGCTCTGCGCATGGGTCTTGGCCAACTGCGGTGCCATGAGCAGCAGGGTTCGCAGCTCGGAGGCAAACACCAATTGGCCATCGACCACCGCGTAATACAAGGGTTTTTTACCCAGCCGGTCGCGGCCCAACATCAAATTTTGCTCGAGTGTATCGTAAAAAGCAAAGGCAAACATGCCCTCAAGCAGGTTGCAAGCCTCGTAGCCGTAGCGAATCAGCAGGGCCAACAGCAGTTCGGTATCGCTTTGGGTCTGAAACTGCCAATCGACCTGCTCTTTGAGTGTCTGATAATTGTAAATCTCACCGTTAAAAATCAGCACATAGCGCCCTGAAGGATCGCTCATGGGCTGCTGCGAACGCGCTTGGGGATCGATAATCGCCAATCGGGTGTGGACCAGCACTTGGTGTTGATCTTGAAACACCCCGCTGCCGTCGGGTCCTCGATGGCTGAGTTGTTTGACGATCCGCTGGGGATCAATGGAAAATACACGCGGAAAACCGGCTATGCCACACATGGGGAAGGGAGGATGGGTTGAGGGTTTAGGGTTTAGGGTTTAGGGTTTAGGGTTTGGGGTTTGCACTGACATATGGTTTTGAAGGGCGAGATGCAGCGGATTTCGATCGTCCGTTTTGAGCAGGTACCCCAACCGACACACCAAACACCCGTAAAATGAGGGGTATTGATTTCATCGTTATGAAACAGTTGAAAAGAGGGTTTGCCAGATGAAACTAGGCAAATGGATGATCCATTGAACTACCACCAGCACAAACTTTTTTCTCGGTTTTTGTATACACTCACCCTGAAACTATTTCACGCAAAGGACGCAAAGGAAACGCCAAAGACGCGAAGGATGATTGCAGGTGCCTTAAATGGCATTCAAAGCAGACTCTTACGAGAGTTGAACAGATTTACAGCTTCGCGCGTAAATACCCACACCACGGCATTCCTTGGCGGCTAAGGCGGTGTACTCAGCTGTTTTTGCGTGAACCCGATTTGAAAAAATTTTAACGCAAAAGACGCAAAGGAAACGCAAAAGACGCGAAGGATGATTGCAGGGTATGAAAGGGCATTCAAAGCAGACTTGTACGGGCGTTGAGCAGATTAATGGACTCGCACTAAAAACACCAACAAAAAGAAATTCTGTTGCGGAAAACAGAGATTTCAGGATTTAGCAACGAAGCGGCCAAAGCCCTTTATAATCAGAGACCTCAAAGCGATTACCGAAAGTATTGTGTTCATCCTTAAAAGGCTGAAGGGCTCATTTAACATCTCATTGTCAATTCACCCCGATATCCTTGCATACTTTGCGTTTTTTTACCAGCGTAAAAAATGGGATGTCATAGGATATGTTCACCCCATAGCGAAAAGCAGCGCGATTCTCAACTTCTGTATCTGACAATGTCACCTTGCGCAGATCCGGACTGGCTTGAACGCCTGCCATGATAGTGAATCCGGAGTTCCTGAAACCGTAGGCGTAAAATATACCCGGGGCCAAAACCTGTGCAATGGTCACTTCTTTTGGGAAACCCGCATCGTTTCCTGCCACAAAGCGATATGCGAAAGGGGCTCC
>DASUEB010000057.1:0-12628 GCA_036275295.1 Luteibaculaceae bacterium
TGGGCAAGCCCTTACATTCGATTTTATTAGAGTAAAATCACATCAATTCACTCAAGGTGAGCCAACGCTCGGTTTTGAGGTCTATATCATGCATGAGCTTGCCTAACTCGTCGGTTACTCGCATCAATTCGTCGTGTGGCAGATTACCGCTGCTCAATTGGTCTTCAAGTTCTTTTTTTCGTTGTTCCAATGTGGGGAGTTCACTTTCCAGTTTTTCAAACTCCAGTTTGTCCTTGTACGAAACCTTGGCTTTGGGAGTGGTTTGGGCAGAGGTATTTGCTGCAGAAACGGGCTCTGGAGCAGCCATTAGTTCGGGTTCCCCTTCAGCCTTGGTTACTTGTTTATACAAATCGCTTTGACGGTAGTCGGTATAATTTCCGGCAAAATCTTTCACTTTGCCTTCGCCTTGAAACACAAAAAGATGGTCAACCAATTTGTCCATGAAAAATCGATCGTGGCTTACCAGCAGCAGGCAGCCCTCGAACTCCTCCAAGAACTCTTCCAACACGTTAAGCGTCTGGATATCCAGATCGTTGGTGGGTTCGTCGAGGATGAGGAAATTGGGATTGTGCATTAAAATAGTACACAGGTATAGTCTTTTTCGTTCACCTCCTGAAAGTTTGCTTACGTAGCTATACTGGGTGTCGCTGGTAAACATGAATCGCTCTAGCAATTGAGAGGCGGTGAGTTTTTTCCCGCCAGCCATGGGGATTACCTCTGCAATTTCTTTGACCACCTCAATAGCCCTCATATCCTCTTTGAGGTTCATGCCTTTTTGGTTGTAGTAACCAAATTTGATGGTTTCACCGATGATGATTTTTCCGGTATCGGGTTGATCCAACCCCGTGATCATATTGAGAAATGTCGACTTGCCAACCCCGTTTTTCCCCACAATCCCAACGCGGTCTTTGCGTTTGAAATGATAGGAGAATTTATCGAGGATAAGCCGATTGGGGAATGATTTGCAAACTTGGTGAAACTCAATGATCTTGGTTCCCAAGCGCTCCATTTTCATTTCGAGTTCAACCTGTTGCTTATCCAGTCGTTTGGAAGCGGCTTCTTTCACGTCTTCGAAGGCATCCATGCGGTATTTTGCCTTCGTGCCTCTGGCTTTTGGTTGACGTCGAACCCACTCCAATTCGCGGCGCATCAAATTTTTGGCCTTGAGGGTTGACGCTACAAAATTCTCCTCGCGCTCTGCTTTTTTCTCGAGGTAGTAACGGTAAGAACCCTTGTACTTGTAGAGCTCACCTTGATCGATCTCGATGATCTGATTGCACACCTTCTCCAAGAAATACCGGTCGTGCGTTACCATGAAAAGGGTTATAGAAGAATTCGACAACCAGCTTTCGAGCCATTCGATCATTTCGAGGTCGAGGTGGTTGGTAGGTTCGTCGAGCAGGAGGAAATCGGGCTCGTCGATTAGAGCCTGTGCCAGTGCCAATCGTTTGATTTGACCCCCGGATAGGGTAGCTACCCGCTGTTGAAGCACGTGGTCTAATTGCAAGTGACTGATGATGGTTTTGGCTTTTACCTCAATATCCCATGCTTTCTGTCGGTCCATTTCTTCGAGCGCGTCGCTCATGGCTTGGTCGTCGCCCCCTAAAATGGCCAGTTCGTAATTTCGCAGCGCCATTAGTGCTGGTGTTTCGCTGTTAAAAACCACTTCGTTAGCCGTCAAGGCGGGATCAAAGTGCTGTTCTTGTTGCAGAAAACTAATGCGAAGGTCGCGTCGGAAGGTTACTTTACCGCTATCAGCCGGCTCCATACCCATTAAAACACGCAGCATGGTGCTTTTTCCTGTGCCGTTCTTGGCAATCAGCGCCACACGCTCGCCTTGGTCGATGCCGTAAGTTAGATTTTTAAAAAGCGTTTTATCGCCGTATGTTTTACTGAGGCCTTCGACCGACAAATAATTCATGGTATTCCAAATAGGTCGACAAATGTACGACAATAGGCGCACCCATTTGGTTGAGTGCTCAAAGAGGGCGTCTCAACGGGCGGATACCTTCTGCCAGCTCGGGCAGCCGTTGATCCATTTTTTACACGGGAATGCGGGATATTATATTCCTTTGGAGTCAAAGCCAGTTACCATGAAAAACGTTCTTATTTTAATGGGTGTTTGCCTCTCTATGGCGCTTCAAGCCCAGCACAACTCAAGCGAGGAAGAGGCGGTTAAAACCGCGGTTAATCAGCTTTTCGAAGGTATGCACAAGGGCGATAGTGCCCGAACCCACGCCGTCTTTGCCGAGGGGGCTATCTTACAATCGGTGATACAAACCAAGAAGGGATTGCGATTTGAGACCGAAACACTGGGCGGTTTTTTAAATCAAATTGCCACTTTGCCGTTGGGTTCAAAAATTGAAGAGCGATTGCTTTCGATGGACGTTCGTATCGATCAATACATTGCGCAGGTTTGGACCCCTTACGCCTTCTATGTCAATGGCACCCTAAGCCATTGTGGCACCAACGCCTTTCAGCTCGCCAAAATCGACGATCAGTGGAAAATCATTCACATTGTAGACACACGGCGGAAAAATTGCGATTGATAGCTATATGTAATCCCGGAGGATTACCAAGTCTACATTTTCGCAAATGAAGGTCATGAACCCTAGCATAGGATTCACCGATGAGGCCTGAACGAATCCGCCATTTGTCCAGCGGTCTCTTTCAAATCTCTATATTGCAGCCTTTAAAAAGAACGACGATGCAAAAATGGATTTCGCTGATAGGGCTTTTGGGTTGCGCGGCTGTGCTAAACGCCCAACAGGGGTATTGGCAACAGAAGGTTGATTATTCGATGAAAGTTAGTTTTGACGCATCGAAACATCAATACACCGGGAAACAGGTGTTGATCTATGAAAATAATTCACCCGATACGCTCACACAGGTATTTTATCATCTGTACTACAACGCTTTTCAACCGGGAAGCAGCATGGACATTCGTTCGCGGTGGTTGCCCGATCCCGATGCCCGGGTGGGAGCTCGAGTAGCAGCGCTTAAACCAGACGAAATAGGTTATCAGCGAGTAAAAGCGCTCAAGCAAGATGGAGTGGAGCTCAAACATGAGGCCAATGAAACCATCCTTGAGGTTAAGCTCAACAAGCCCATACTACCCGGAAAAAAGGCGACATTTGAAATGGAATTTGAAGCACAAGTGCCCATACAAATACGCCGCAGCGGAAGAAATAGTGCCGAGGGAATTGCCTATTCGATGTCGCAATGGTATCCAAAAATGGCCGAATACGATAAAAACGGTTGGCATCCCAATCCCTATATAGCCCGAGAATTCTATGGAGTTTGGGGAAATTACGATGTAGAAATCACCATCGATAGTGCATTTACCGTAGCGGCAACTGGCGAGATTCAAAATCCAAAGGAAGTCGGCAAGGGTTATGCTGGAAATGCTGCCGGAACCTCAAATGGGGCCAATAAAACCTGGAAATTCAAGGCCAATAATGTGCACGATTTCGTTTGGGCTGCTGATCAAGATTACGTGCACGACGTGATTGATGGCCCAAATGGCATGAAGATCCACTTCTTCTACCAAGACGATGCCACTTATGGAAAGAACTGGCGCGAAATGCAAGCTTCTGTTTACAAATTATTCGATATCATGAATCGCCGTTTTGGGCAGTATCCGTATTCCACCTACTCTATCATACAAGGTGGCGATGGTGGTATGGAATACCCGATGGCTACGCTTATTACCGGAAAACGTACATTGGGCAGTTTGATCGGCGTTAGTGTGCACGAGGTGATTCACAGCTGGTATCAGATGTTGCTGGGTACCAATGAGAGTTTGTATTCATGGATGGACGAGGGGTTTACCACCTACGCCAGCGATATCGTGATGAACGAATTACAGGGCGGAGAGGGGAATTTTATCTTCGACGGAAGTTATAAAAGCTACTTCGCTTTGGTAAAGAGCGGCTCGCAGGAACCGTTGACCACCCACGCTGATCATTTCAACACCAATCGCGCCTACTCAATCGGTTCTTATTCCATGGGCTCTTTATTTCTCTCACAGTTGGGTTATGTGATGGGAGAGGCGGCGCTTAGCAAGGCCATGCTTGCGTATTACTACAACTGGCGATTCAAGCATCCAACGCCCGACGATTGCCTTCGCGAAATGGAGAAGGCAAGTGGCTTGGTGCTCGATTGGTACAAGGAGTACTGGGTAAATCAGACCCATACCATCGATTACGCCATCAAGTCGGTGGTGTCTACCAAATCGGAAACCCAAGTGGTTCTCGAACGAGTGGGTAAAATGCCCATGCCCGTTGAGTTGTGGGTTACCTTGAAGGACGGAAAAAAAATCAATTATTACATTCCCCTAGACCTGATGAGGGGTGAAAAACCCGCTGAAGGCGGTGCTCAAGAAACGGTGTTGATGGACGATTGGCAATGGGTGGCTACACAGTACACCATGTCGATACCCTACACAGGCGAGCAAATTGAGAAAATGGAAATTGATCCTTCGCAGCGAATGGCCGATGTAGACCGCAGCAACGGGGCTTGGCCATCGAAATCAGACTTTGGAAAAACGGGCAAACGCCGACGCTAGTCGGTTTTGTCCATCAATCGGAATATCAGTAACTTTGCAAAATAATGCCTCATCATGCAAATGAGGACAACTTTGTATTACTATGCCTTTACACAACAAATACGACAAGGATACTTTACGTAAATTGTTGGAGTCCAACCCTGAAGAGCGCATTACGCTCAGTTTTTATCAGTATGCGCACATTGTCAACCCACAGGCATTCAGAGATGAAATGTTTGCGTGGATGTTCAGCTTGCAAGTGTTGGGTAGGATATACGTTGCCAAAGAGGGTATCAATGCTCAGATTTCGGTGCCGGCGAAGTTTTATGAAGAGTTCAAAGACCGTTTGTACAGCATACCTTTCCTCAACGGCATTCGATTGAACGAGGCCATTGAACACGACTTATTTTCCTTTCTCAAATTAAAAATCAAGGTACGAAACAAAATCGTTGCCGATGGTTTAAACGACGAGACCTTCGATGTCACCAAAAAGGGCATACATCTAAAAGCCCCCGAGTTTAATCAGCTGGTGGAGGATCCCAACACCATTCTGGTTGACATGCGCAATCACTACGAGTGGGAAATTGGCAAATTCAGAGGTGCCATAACCCCCGATGTAGATACTTTTAAAGAAGCGCTTGCCGTAGTGAAGGAGCAGCTCAAAGGTCAAGAAGACAAAAACCTAGTGATGTATTGCACGGGCGGGATTCGATGTGAGAAAGCAAGTGCCTATTACAAGCACTTGGGTTTTCAGAAGGTTTACCAACTGGAAGGCGGCATCATTGAGTACACGCGAAAAGCTAGAGAGCTAGGCATTGAAAACAAATTCATTGGCAAGAATTTTGTTTTTGACGATCGAAGGGCTGAAAAGATCAGTGATGATGTTATTGCCCGTTGTCACCAGTGTGGAACGCCATTCGACGTGCACAGCAATTGCGCCAACGATGCTTGTCACCTCCTGTTTATTCAGTGTACTGCTTGCCAAGAAGTGCACGAGCGTTGTTGCTCAGATGCTTGCAAAGAGTTTATTCGACTCCCAGCCGATTTGCAGCGCGAATTCAAAAGCGGCAAAGACATGGGTGTGCAGACCTTCAAGAAGGGCCGCGATAGTCTTTTTGTGGAGGCGTATCTCAACTGGAAGACCAGTAACCTAGACCGCGTCAATAGGGCTTTGCAATTGGAAAAGATCGATTGAAAAAGATACTGACAGGTGGTTTTATTTGGCTGGCCATGGGCACGTTGGTGGCCCAGACCACCAGCTCTTTGCTTTGGGAGATCAAGACCTCCAAGCGAAGCAAACCCTCTTATCTGTTTGGAACGATTCACATTAGCAACCCCGAGGTTTTTGCATTTGACCAGGTAGTTTACGAAAAACTCAAGCAGTCTAAACTCTTGGTTCTTGAACTAATTCCCGATCAAATTCCGCCACAGGAATTGTATAAAGCCATGTCGATGGACAGTTCTCTGGAACAATTGCTGAGTCCGTCTGACTATGATTTTTTAGCCAACAAACTCGAGGAAGAATACCATATTCCGGTGCGGCAAGTGGATCGGATTAAACCGTTTTTTCTCAACCCTGCAGTGCTTGATCCCGGGGAACAATCGGAGGAGGGCGGCGAGCCGATGGATGTCCATTTGCTGAATTTAAGCAGGGGATGGAACAAGGAAATAGCAGCGCTTGAAACGCTTCAGGAGCAGATCCAAGTCATTGATCAAGTGAGTTTGCGCGATCAGGCCGCGTTATTGCTGGAGAGCCTAAGGTCGGACTCTGCGTCTGATGCAGACTTTCATCAACTTCTGGACGTTTATCTCCGACAAGATATTGAAGCTTTGGTTGAATTGGCAGATAATGAAGGAATTCCCGTGGCTTTTAGAAGGGCGTTGCTCGACGACCGAAATAATCGGATGGCTTCTCGAATTTTGGATCTCATTCAACATAAAAGGTGCTTTATTGCGGTTGGCGCAGGTCACTTGGGTGGCAGTGCGGGCCTAATACGTTTGCTGAGCGGCAACGTATATTCAATTACTCCAATTCATTTTACTTTTAACCATGGCAGCAGAGACCACTAGTTTAACCGATACCATCTTGAATAAAAGTTATGAAGAGGTTCGCCGGCTTTTCACCGAATACATGGTGACCCAGAATTTGCGTAAAACGCCGGAGCGATATGCCATTTTGGAGGTCATTTACAACGCCGTAGGGCATTTTGATGTAGAGACTCTTTACATCATCATGAAAAATAAAAAGTATCGCGTAAGTCGCGCAACCGTATACAATACCCTTGATTTGTTGGTGGAATGTGGCTTGGTGGTAAAACATCAGTTTGGTTCGGCCACGGCACAATTCGAGAAAAGCTATGGCTACAAACAGCACGATCACTTGATTTGCAATACATGCCACAAAGTGCTTGAATTCTGCGATCCGCGGATTCAAAATATCAAGAATATGGTCAGTGAGTTTTATAATTTTTCGATACAATCGCATACATTGCAGTTTTATGGCGAATGCAACAATGCGCAGTGCGAAGGCAAACTGAAAGCCGACAAACTGAAAGGGTGATGAGCGAGGCAAGTTGGGAACAGTTTGAGGCATTGGACATTCGCGTGGGTACTGTATTGTCTTGTGAGCCTTTTGATCAACCTCGTGTTCCTTCGTTTGTGTTAACCATTGATTTTGGGGATGAGCTGGGAGTAAAAAAAAGCTCCGCACAATTGAGGACCCTCTATCAAGCCGAAGACATCACAGGCAGGCAAGTATTGGCGGTGGTGAATTTTCCCCCAAAGCGGGTTGCGGGATTTAAATCGGAGTGTTTGGTTTTGGGAGTGTACGGTGCCCCCGGTGAGGTTGTATTGATTGGTCCCGATCGACTGGTGGTCAACGGCTCGCGCTTGGGCTAGACTTTTTTGCGCCTTTGGGCGCTTTTTTTTTCGCGTAATTTTACAATGGTTATCTTCGGAGTCAAATTACAAGTATGAGTTTAGCTTCGATTGTTTGGGATGTGCAGCCCGAAATATTTCCCGGAACAGCGGTTCCCGTTCGATGGTACGGTTTGTTATTCGCCCTCGGTTTTTTTATTGGGTATGAATTGTTGAAGCGCATGTTTAAACGCGAGGGTTATCCGGTTGAATGGACAGACTCTGCCCTGATTTACTGCATGGTTGGTACCATAATTGGAGCTCGACTGGGACATGTGTTTTTTTACGATTGGGCAGAATACAAACAAGACCCTATACAAATACTCATGATTTGGAAGGGTGGATTGGCCAGCCACGGGGCGGTCATTGGTATTATCACGGCCATGTATTTCTTGAACAAACAGGTGATCAAAAAATCGGTTTTGTGGATTTTAGATCGAGTTGTTATTACCATCGCACAGGCGGGAGTGTTGATCCGGCTGGGAAATCTGATGAATTCGGAGATCTATGGCAAACCAACCGGAAGCGACTGGGGTTTTATTTTTGTGCGAAGCGATGAATACCAACTTCCCCGATATCCAACCCAACTCATGGAGGCTGCCGGCTACCTGCTGATTTTTTTCTTTTTGTGGTATGCATACCGAAAATGGGAATATGGCCGTTATCAAGGAAGGCTGTTTGGGTACTTTTTGCTGTTGATTTTTGGCGTGCGTTTCGCCATGGAGTTTATAAAAGAGAATCAAGTGGCTTTTGAAGATCAACTACCCTTAAATATGGGGCAGTGGTTGAGTATTCCTTGTATGTTGGGCGGATTGTGGTTTATATATCGCTCTTCAAAATCTGAGCAGGTTGCGTAATGCTAAGGGGCATCCACCCCGAAGAAATTAATAGAGGTGGTAACTCGCAAATTGGAAACCATGGAGGATCGGAAGGTAGTATTTCTGGCGGAAGACGACGAGGACGACCAACTGTTGTTTAAGGAAGCTTTCGAAGAATTGAGGCTACCACACGAGTTGGTAATCTGTCCCGACGGAGTGGCTTTGGTTGATTCGGTTCTCAAACGCCGGCCTGAACGCATTGCAACGATCTTTCTCGATCTGAATATGCCTCGAATGAATGGGGTGCAATGCATGGAGGAATTGAGCGGTATGGCGGGTTACCGGGCCATAAAGCGGATTGTAATGTCAACCAGTTTGCCTCCGTCTGGAGAGTTGGGGAGCGAGGCGAATTCAGACCATTTATTTGTGCTTAAGCCCGCACATTTTGGAGAACTTAAAAGCCTTATTGCCCGCGCGCTGCAATAGTCTGAAACCGGGTTGAATGCAATTTTTCAAGGCGGCCAACACCTATAATCCACCTTAAGCGGTAACTTTGCGCAAAATATTGCGGATGACCAATAATGATGTGATGAAAAAGCTTCGCGTTGCCCTTCAATTGCGGGACGACGAAATTGTTGAAATCCTCAAATTGGTGGATTTTTCAATCACAAAAACCGAGTTAAGCGCTTTTTTTAGGGCCGAAGATCATCCCAATTACAAAAATTGCGGCGATCAAGTACTTCGAAATTTCTTAAACGCGCTGGTCATCCATTTTAGAGGTACCAAAGAAAACCCCAAGAATTTCCCCGGAAAGTAACTGCGGCATGGAGATACCCGAAAGACACTTACCCATTATGCCTATGGTTCTGGTGGCCAATACCGACCTATTCCTCGAGTATATGAATACGGTATTCGGGGCTTCTACCCAAGGTGTGGTGATGAATGGGTCAAGTATAACCAGCGGTGAGCTCAGGGTAGGACAGGGAGTATTGCTCTTTCAACAAAGTGATTTGCCGCAACCTACCCAGGCTATTTTATACGTAGATGACGTGCAAGATGTATACCGAACAGGATTGCTGTGCGAGGGGCAAAGTGTTGCAGAACCCATTATTACCGATTGGGGCTTTACAGCGGCCTTCAAAGATCCATTTGGCAACATTTGGTTTTTGGTGCAGGGTTGAGTTCAGCCCACTAAAATGGTTTTTAATACCGCTTTGATGAAACAGTTGCTCATTCTTCCCATTCGGCTTTATCAATGGATTATTTCTCCTCTGTTGCCCAATTCTTGCCGTTTTGACCCTACCTGTTCCCAGTATGCTATTGAGGCCATCAAAATTTGGGGTGTGGCGCATGGACTTAAATTGGCCGTTAAACGAATCAGTAAATGTCACCCGTGGGGTGGTTATGGATACGACCCAGTTCCTACAAAAGATACTAAAAAATGAACATTAGACCCAGAAGAAACCGACAGTCGGAGACCATCAGACAGATGGTGCAAGAGACGCAATTAAGTCCTTCGCACCTGGTATTGCCATTGTTTATGCAGGAAGGAGATAAGGTGAAATCGCCTATCTCGTCCATGCCCGGTACTTATAGGTGGTCGGTAGATCTTTTAATGGAAGAGGTGGCTGAATGCATTGCTCTTGGAATAAATAGTTTTATCCTTTTCCCAGCGATCTCAGAGCCCTACAAGGATTCTGTTGCGAGTTACAGCTACCACCCTGATAATTACTATCTGCACGCCATAAAGCGGTTAAAGCAAGCCTTTCCGGAGATTTGCCTTATTTCGGACGTTGCCATGGATCCTTACAGCAGCGATGGGCACGATGGGTTGGTAGTTGGAGATAAGATTTTAAATGATGAAACCTTGCCTATATTGGCGAAAATGGCCATTGCTCAGGCCGAAGCGGGCATTGATATCATTGGGCCAAGTGATATGATGGATGGCCGTGTAGGCTATTTGCGCGAAGCATTAGACCAAGCGGGATTTACCGAGGTGGGCATCATGTCGTATACGGCCAAGTACGCAAGTGCCTTTTACGGTCCATTCAGAGATGCCTTAGACAGTGCGCCCAAAAAAGGCGATAAAAAGTCGTATCAAATGAACCCGGCAAATCGGATGGAAGCCCAGCGGGAGGCCCGGTGTGATGAACAGGAAGGAGCAGATTTTCTCATGGTGAAGCCTGCATTACACTACCTCGATATCATTGGTGATTTGAAGCGAACATCAACGTTGCCCATCGCAGCGTATCATGTGAGTGGAGAGTGTGCCATGCTCATCGCAGCTTGTCAAAATGGCTGGCTGAACTACGAGAAAGCAATGCCAGAGGCCTTGCTGTCGATTAGAAGAGCAGGGGCCGATGTCATACTAACTTATTTTGCGAAGGATTACGCGAAACTGTATCGCGGATTAGCTCTGTAATTCGAGCAGGCAGTTCTCGGTTTGCAGCGTTGCCACCTGCAAATCGAGATTTAGTTTTTGGCGGGTGTTGGAAAATTCCGAACGAAAGGCCTTATTGATATCCTTTCGGGCTTTGGCCTCATAAAATCGACGGACCTCGGTGGCTGATGTCAATTTAAGTCCGTCAACCTCTCTGGGTTTTCCCTGTTCATCGACCGCCACCATGGTTAGGTACGAGGTGTTGGTGTGTCGAACGCTTTGCAGGTGAACGTTCTCGGCTACTACCTTTACGCCCACCACCATAGAGGTTTTACCCGTGTAGTTGACACTGGCGTGAAAATGGACCAATTCGCCAACCTCGATGGGATGCAGAAAGTCTACCGTATCAACACTGATCGTAACACAGTACCCATTGGCGTGTTTGGCCGCGCAAACATAGGCCACCTTGTCGAGAAGTGACAGGATGTGCCCCCCGTGAATTTTGCCTCCAAAGTTGGCTTTCTCGGGTGTCATCAACTCGGTAATGGTTACCTGTGAGGCGGCCACTGTTTTAAAATGCCCCATTCGATTATTTTTTGGTCAACTGGGCAATGCGAATGATCATACCGGTAATGGCAGCTACAACCCCAAGGAACAAGGTGGTTTGTTTGAGCCAACCGGAGGGTAAAAAAGCAATGGAAATACCGAGTAACACAAACGATACCCCGAAGAACAGATATACAACAGGTTTAATTTTCATTTTTTATTTCTTGGGATAGGTTCTTGATATCGGCAATGAGTTGGTCTACCTCCTCTGGGCTGGTGCCATCGTAGAATCCGCGCAACCTTCCTTTTGTGTCCACCAGAACAAAGTTTTCGGTGTGCACAAAATCGGGTCCTTCTTTGCTGGGCTCATCCAAGGCTGCAAAGTAGCTCTGTCTTGCCAAGCGGTAAATTTCTTTTGATCCCCCGGTGAGCAATTTCCATCGTTTGGTGTCGATGTTGTTTTGCTGTGCGTAGGCATGCAGCACTTGAATGGAATCGGTTTCAGGGTCTACGGTATGCGATAATATGAGCAGTTGATCGAGATCGGCATAGGCGTCGGCAACCCGTTTCATCTGAGTGGTCATCTTGGGGCAAATGCTTTGGCATGTAGTGAAGAAGAAGTCGGCCACTACAATTTTGCCTTCGGTAATCGATCGATCGACTCGCTTACCGTCTTGATCAACCAGGTCGAAATCGAGTATGCGGTGCTGGTAGCCTTTAGTCAGGGCAATGGAGTCAACCAACCGAGGGTTGAGGTCGCGAGGTTGGTAGATGGGTAAGGGTTTAGCCTGAGTAAACAGCTGGTAGGCATAGGCAGTTCCCGCCGCAAAAACAACGGCAAATCCCAATACTTTCCAACCTCCAGAGCTAATTGAGAAGGACATAGTTTAGTTATTCAATATAAAAATCGTCAATGATCGCTGCATATTTGTCGTTGATGGTCTTCCTGCGAAGTTTTAGCGTTGGGGTGAGTTCACCTCCGTCGATGCTGAATTCTTTGGGCAGCAGGGCGAATTTTTTGATTTGTTCCCAGTTGCCAAAACCTTGGTTCATGCGATCGACCTCCTCCTGGAATCGAGCAATGACCTTATCATTGGCAATGAGATCGTGCTCATTTGAATAGGTGACCCCGTGGCTTCCCGCCCACTTCTTAAGAAAGTCGAACGATGGTACAATGAGGGCAGATGGGTGTTTTTTGTTTTCACCGACAATGGCTATCTGCTCAATAAACATGCTTTCCTTGAATTTGTTCTCGAGCATCTGCGGAGCGATGTACTTGCCTCCAGAAGTTTTAAAAATTTCTTTCTTGCGATCGGTGATCTTGAGGAATCCGTCCGAGGTGATTTCGCCGATGTCGCCGGTGTGGAACCAGCCTTCTTCGTCGATTACCTCAGCTGTTTTTTCAGGTTGTTTATAGTAACC
>DASUEB010000058.1:0-20759 GCA_036275295.1 Luteibaculaceae bacterium
GCATCTTTCATAATGGGAAGATCGGAATCTGAACCCATAATTATCTGAACATCAGCCATAATTAAGAAACTACTTTAAGTTTGTTTTTAACATTTCGAGCAATGGAAATTGCCTCGTCTAAGGTATCTGAAATAACCGTAAAATGGCCCATTTTACGGAAAGGTTTGGTAGTCTTTTTTCCGTACACATGCATTTTCACCCCTTTGTGATTCATGGCATCTGACCAGCCTTCGTAGGTTACAGGTCCTTCGTATCCCGGTTCACCCAGTATGTTAACCATAACTGCAGGAGAGTGTTGGGTTACATCGCCCAAGGGTAAGTTGAGCACCGATCGCCAGTGTTGTTCAAACTGCGAAGTAACGTTAGCGTCAATGGTGTGGTGGCCGCTGTTGTGCGGTCGGGGTGCTACCTCGTTTACCCACAATTCGTCTTGTTCGTCGAGGAACAACTCCACGGCCAGAAGGCCTCGATTGTTGAAGCCCTGCAATACCGACTTAGCCAGAGAAACCGCCTGATCTTTAATGTGTTGAGATACATTAGCCGGGCTGTACAAAAACTCCACCAGGTTGGCTTGCGGATTGAATTCCATATCGACCACATCAAAGGCAACTATACCGGGCGTGGCGTCGCTTTGAGCCACGATCACGGCCAATTCTTTTTTAATGGGCACGGCAACCTCTACCACCGATGGCCCTGCCAACAAATGATGGAGATCCTCTTCATTTCTTACCATTTTCACCCCCTTGCCATCGTATCCAGCCGTTCGTGTTTTTTGAACAAATGGAAACACCAGCGATCCCTCTTTCACCAAGCGAACAATTTCATCAGGGCCTTCCACCCATTGAAAATCGGAGGTTTTGATGCCTTTTTCCCTGTAAAACTCCTTTTGTCGACCCTTGTCCTTTATCACTTCCAAAACCGCGGGATCGGGATGCACTTCAACCCCCATTGATTTAAGGGTGTGTAAGGCATCGGTATTGACGTGTTCAATTTCTACGGTCAGGTATTGACAATCTTTCCCGAAGTCGATTACCGTTTGGTAGTCGTTAAATGAACCTTGAACAAATTCAGAGCAAAAAGGAGCAGATGAGCAATGGGGATCTGGATCCAACACCTTAGTGTACACATCGTAATTGGCTGTCGAGAGAAGCATCATTTTGCCCAGTTGACCGCCGCCGAGGATTCCGAGTTTAATATGTGGATTCGAGATAAAATTCATGGTCTATGATTGAGCGAGCAAATATAGAACGATACCTATAATACCACATAACGCAGGTCGGGATAGATGGGACAAAAACTCAAGTGGTTGAGGTGGCCTATACCTCTGTAGTCGATGCCCACAAACTGGATTCCGAGCTCGCGAGACACTTGATAATCGTAATTGGAATCGCCGATGTAGGTTATCTGACTCAGCTGATGCTCTTTACCCACGGTTTCAATGGCCATTTGAGTAAATCGTCGTTTATCGGGAAAAAGATCGCTGGTAAACAGAGGCAGGTGTTGGTAATGAATACCGGCCAGCTCGAGTTTTAGCTGAGCTACGCGTTGCCAAGCCCCCGTTGCAATGGCGACCACCCATTGATCGCTGTGGTGAAGCTCGTGCAGCAACTCATTGGCACCGGGTATTTCATCGAAAAAACCGGGTTTGTGGTAATAGGTATGCATGAGTTCCTGCAGGTAGAGGTCGATCATCGCCTCGCGGTCGGCTAGCGTGGGTTCAGTGCCATTGATCTTTTTGAATAAGGCGTAAAACACCGCTTCGTCGGTAGGGTGCTGTACTTCGCCGGTATAGTCGTAATGGGGATCAATATCGATTAACTTGCTCAGGGCCCGGGTAAAACTGGGGTCGTTTGCGTGAAAGGTTTGCGTGAGGGTTCCGTCGAGATCAAAAAGCGCAAGTCTTTTGGGCAGTATTTCGCTCATCGGTTCGGTTCCTTTACAAAGTCAAACGTCTGTCCCTGTTGGGCGGCATAATCGTTAGACACCACGGCAGATAAGATATCCCCGATGCGTTTGTAACGAATGTACTTGGGGAAATCGTGATCGGGGTTGGAAAAAATGAACATCTTTCGATCGGCCGACCATTCGGGGATGCCTGCCAGCTGGAAGCTCACTCTTCGGCCTCGGTTTTGATTGATTACCAGGGGCTCATAAAAAACTCCCAGCTCATTTTGCAGGATAATGATGTCTTCGGTGATGATTTCTCGACCGTCGATTTGATAGCCCGCCGTGCCTTTTAGGGTTGAATCATTCACTTGTTGCCAGCGCTCGAAGAAAATTTTGCCATCTTGCGCCCTCACCCAATTGCCAACCAAAACGCGCGCTAACTCGTTAATTCGATTGGCCTGTGCGGAAGCACCTTGGCACAACAGGGTTAGTATCAAGCAAAAAACAAGGTGAGATTTTTTCATATCGAAATAAAAAACAAAGGTACATCCCGATTGCTTACCGCGGTTGCTCTGGCCCTAATAATTAGCTGTCCCGCCCTTGGGCAAAGTCAGAAGCAGGTTCTATGGAATTACCGCGGCAAGGCAATAGATCAGCAAACCGGAGAATTACTTTTTACCGCAAAGTTTACCGAAAAGCGCATCAACGGGCACTTGGAATCGATGGAAACCCAGTATTTTGACCCCAAAACGGGTCAGAAAATCGCCGATCGCAAAGCGGTATTTGAACAACCGGGAAGTTTTAATCCGAATTTTGTTTTTCACAATTATCGGACGGGATCAATGGAAGTCGTTGATTTTTCGAATCAAAATGCAGCGTTGTACTACAAGAAAAATCAAGGATCGACGGCATACAAAAAACAACTTACGCAAATTCCAAAACCCATTGTTGCAGATGCCGGACTGGTAGAGCTTGTGTTGAATCGCTGGAGCGATCTGCAACAGGGCAAGGTAGTTAACCTTCAGATTGTAGTGCCATCGAGGTTGGATTACTACCCTTTCCAGCTCTGTAAAAACAAAAAGGAAAGCAACGAGCAAACCATGGTCATCTATTTTACATCCAGTAATTGGTTTATACGCCAGTTGGTTTCGCCCATTGTATTGAGTTTCGATACTCGCTCGAAGCGATTGGTTCAATATGCTGGAACCACCAACCTGACCAATGAAAATGGCGAATTGATCATGAAAGCCCTCATCACCTATCAATTCGATAACTAGGCGGTAATTACTACCTTTGCGGCAACCATAACCCAGGCCTTGAAAAAAATTCACCGGTTAGTCATTGGATCTTTTATTGGTCCATTTTTGCTCACCTTCTTTATAGCCTTGTTTATATTGATCATGCAATTCCTTTGGTTGTACATCGACGACCTGATGGGAAAAGGCTTGGAATGGTATATCGTTGCTGAGTTTTTGGTTTACGCCAGCGCCAGTTTGGTTAACTTGGCTCTTCCCATGGCGGTATTGCTGAGCAGCATTATGACTTTTGGCAACCTGGCTGAAAAGTACGAGTTGGTCGCCATGAAGTCGAGCGGACTTTCACTAAACCGCATCATGCGCAGCTTGCTCATTTTTGTGTGCGCTTTAACGGTCATTGCTTTCCTCTTTGCCAATTGGATTAGTCCGGTAGCTTATCTCAAATCGAGAACCTTGATGTGGGACATCACGGAGAAGAAACCCGCGTTGGAGCTAAGGCCGAATGTGTTTTTCAAAGGTATCGGTGGTTACAGCATTCGAATTAAAGGCAAGGACGAGGACAAAAATATCCTGCGAGATGTACTCATTTACGATCACACCGACAACACGGGGGCCAATCGCCGGGTTATACGAGCTGAGTGGGGAAAGATGGCCAAAAGTCCCGATGGAGCGTACTTGGTGATGAGCTTGCACAAGGGATACAGTTACGAAGAACAGGCCATTTCACCGCGGATTGAGAGCAATTTGGCCATGGTGGCTAATCGATTTGAGCGTCAAGACATCCGAATCGACATCAGCGGGATGGGTTTGGTTCGATCGGACGAAAATCTTTTTAAGACCGGGCACAAAATGCTAAACATAGAGCAAATTGCCTATGTAGCTGACAGCTTATCCCAGATGCATCGCAAAAAGGATACTGAATACCGCGAATTCATCAATCGAAACTTTTTGGCAACGCGCGACAGCACCGTGCTGAGCACTCCTGCCTTAGACACGGTTCCTATGGTATATCTGGACAAGGGAATGACCTTGGCCGGAACTGAGCTCGCTTTGGTAGCCATGCGCAATATGGCCGAATACACCGCCCGTCAGATTGAGGAGGAGAAGATCCAGCAAGAGCAACTTAATCGATATGTGGTTGAGGGTTATCGGAAATTTACCCTTGCCGTGGCTTGTTTGCTTTTGTTTTACATTGGCGCTCCATTGGGAGCCATCATCAAAAAAGGAGGATTGGGTTTGCCTGTGGTTTTTTCTGTTATTTTCTTTTTGCTTTTCCATGTTTTATCGATTACGGGCGAGAAAATGGCCGTCGCGGGCATTGTTCCGGTTTGGTTTGGTATGTGGCTGAGTCAGTTCATTATGGCGCCTATGGCCATTTTCTTGACGGTAAAAGCCAATAACGACTCTCCGTTATTTGATTACGAGACCTATGGCCGACTGTGGTCGCGCATCACCAACCGCTTCAAACGCACGCCAAATGAGAGTGTTACAGCTTTGTCATAAGCCTCCGTTGCCTCTTATCGACGGCGGTTGCATTGCTATTCACCATTTTTCGAGGGGTATTATCGATTGCGGTTTCCAGGTTAAAATTCTGAGTTTGTGCACCGACAAACATCCGTTTCTACCCGACGCCATGACCGATGCGTACCGGGCGGAAACACAAATTGAAGCCATTTATGTTGACACGAGGGTAAATATGGTGGAAGCCTTTGCCAGCTTAATTACTCAAGACAACTACAACATCAGCCGATTTTTCTCTGTCGACATGGATATCTTGCTCAAGCAAACCCTCCGAAAAAATCGTTATGATTTGGTTCAATTGGAGAGTTTGTTCATGACACCCTACATCGCTACCATTCGACGATATTCTAAAGCCAAAATTGTACTGCGTTCTCACAATTTAGAGCACAACATTTGGGACAGATTAGCCTCGCAAGAAAAAAACGGAATAAAGAAAATATACCTCAATTACCTTGCCAAACAGCTGAAAACATACGAGATAAAAAGTATGACCGATGTAGATGGGATAATATCCATATCTGAGAAAGATCGCGAACAGTACCTCAGTCTAGGCTGCATAAAACCGGTGCAAGCCATACCAACGGCTATCGATATGACAGAATACGAGGCAAAGGTGGGACATACCAGCGGATCCATTTTCCATCTCGGCGCAATGGATTGGGCGCCTAATATTGAGGGAATTCATTGGTTTTTGGATCTGGTTTGGCCGCTGGTTCTCGATGTTAAACCGGGGGCTAAACTTCATTTGGCTGGTAAAAACTTAGATTTCTCCTCTGCGCAATACAAAAAATGGGGTAATTCGGTAATCCTAGACGGCGAAGTACCCGACGCTATTCAATACATGAACAGCAAGGATATCATGGTTATACCGCTTCTATCGGGTGGAGGGATACGGATTAAAATGTTGGAAGGCATGGCTCTGAGCAAATGCATCGTGACCACGCAGGTTGGCGCCGAGGGAATTGGGGGCAAAAGTGGCGTAGAGTATTTTGTGGCCGACGGGCCAGAGGAATTTGCGAAAGCGCTTCTGTTGTGTTTGGAGGAACCCGAGCTTACCCGATCGGTAGGCGAAAATGCTCGCAGATTCATTGCCAAAAACTTCTCTTATCCCAGTGTAAATGCCAAAATTGCTCACTTTTATAATCGACTGTTGTCATGACGGTATGTGTGCTCCTCAGTAGGGTTCCTTTTCCGTTGGAGAAGGGCGACAAGCTTCGAGCCTATCACCAATTGAGGTTACTGCGTCAGCATCACCGCGTTGTTTTGTGCTGTTTGAGCATGGGCAAACCCCGCCCCACCGATCTAGAGGCCTTGAAAGGGTTGGTTGACGAGTTGAAAGTCGTGGAACTTTCCTTATGGGGCTTAATCGGTTCTATTTTGAGATCCCTTACCACTCGCCTCCCGTGGCAGGTGAGTTATTTTTATCAGCCTAAAGCCGCCCGGGGTGTTGAGCAATGGCTGACGGAACAACAACCCGATCGGATTTACGCCCAATTGGTTCGCACCGCACCGTACATTTCCGATCGATGGGCGTCGCAAACGATATTCGATTTTCAAGATGCATTTTCGGCTGGCATGTTGCGCCGTGCCATGCGTGCGCCGTGGTATACCCGTTGGTTTTGGGACGATGAAGCCAAACGACTTAAATCATATGAATCGCAGCAATCGGCGAGATTCAAACACAATGTTATTATCTCCGAGCAGGATCGATTGGCCATAGAAAATCGTCATGTGCTGCCCATTACCGTTGTTCCTAATGGAGTTGATCTCAAACAATTTACGCCGTTGAGATGCCCTAAAACCACCGACATCCTTTTTACGGGCAACATGAGTTATCCGCCCAATGTGGCTACTGCCCTGTTTATCGCCAATGAGGTGTTGCCCCGGGTTAGGCTTTTGAAACCCGACGTTCAATTGACCATTTGCGGGGCAGATCCAGTGCCTGCGATATGGGATTTGAGCAAGCGAGGGATTCGGGTTACCGGTTGGGTAGATCAAATTGCAACGGAATATCATAAAAGCAAGGTGTTTTTTGCTCCTATGCAAATGGGTGCAGGACTTCAGAATAAACTGCTCGAGGCCATGGCGTGTGGCATTCCGTGTATAACCAGCGAACTCGCCGCCAAGGCCTTCAAAAAAGAACATACCGAAGCCTTCCTGGTAGGAAAAAACGCTCAGGAATATGCCCAATTGCTCGTTGAGTTGTTAATGGATGAAAACAAACGCAACGAAATTGCTCAGCGAGGGCGTTCCTTTGTGAGCGACCATTACAGCTGGGAGGCAGCCACTGCCCCGCTTTATGAAATATTAGGGAAATAGGCTGTATAAATTAGGTACTTTTGCACAACTTAAGGCAATTATGGCAAACGATGTAGTCCTCAACACCATTGAGGAAGCAATTGAAGATATAAAACAGGGCAAGGTAATTATTGTGGTTGACGATGAAGACCGCGAAAACGAAGGCGATTTCCTGACCGCAGCCCGAAACATCACCCCCGAGATTATCAATTTCATGGCCACCCATGGCCGAGGCCTGATCTGCGCCCCCCTCATTGAGGATCGCTGCGACGAATTGGGTTTAGACCTTATGGTTCAGCGCAACAATGCGGCCTATGAAACGCCTTTCACCGTATCAGTCGATTTGATTGGACACGGTTGCACCACAGGTATTTCGGCTTCTGACCGAGCCAAAACGGTTAAGGCGCTCATTGACCCCACTATTCACCCCGATGAACTGGGTAAACCCGGTCATATCTTTCCATTGCGAGCCAAACGCGGCGGGGTATTGCGCCGTGCTGGGCACACCGAAGCCGCGATTGATTTTGCCCGACTTGCGGGTTTTGAACCTGCAGGCGTGATTGTTGAAATCATGAACGAGGATGGATCGATGGCCAGACTTCCTGAACTAAAGGTCATTGCCGATAAATTTGGTCTGAAGCTGGTAAGCATCAAAGATCTGATTGAGTACCGTCTGAAGATGGAAACCCTCATTGAGCGATTAGTCACCGTTCAAATGCCCACCGAGCTAGGACAATTTGAACTAACCGCGTATCGACAAACCACCAACGACCTAGAACACTTGGCTTTAATAAAAGGCACATGGGACAAAGACGAGCCCGTCTTGGTCCGGGTTCACAGCAGCTGCATGACTGGCGATATCTTTGGAAGCTGTCGATGCGATTGCGGACCTCAACTGCACCGGAGCATGCAAATGATCGAAGAAGCTGGAAAAGGTGTAATTGTTTATATGAACCAAGAGGGACGCGGAATTGGTTTGATCAACAAACTCAAGGCATATCAGCTTCAGGAACAAGGCATGGATACCGTTGAAGCCAATCAGCACCTTGGATTTAAGCCCGATGAACGCGACTATGGCGTAGGCGCTCAAATTCTCCGCGATTTAGGCATCTCGAAAATGAAATTATTGAGCAACAACCCTAAGAAAAGAACCGGGCTAGTGGGTTATGGACTGGAAATAACGGAAACGGTAGCCATAGAAATTGATGCCAATCCGCACAACGCGCTCTACCTCCAAACTAAAAAAGACAAACTGGGTCACAGCTTGAAATTGCCCAAGAACCATCATTTTGAGGGGTAAATTGAACTTTGGTTCAGCATGCGGAGCACGCTAAGAGGTAATGTAGGGTGTAACACTCTATTCTTTCCAATCCGCTATGCGGTCTTCCCGCGTGGCGATAATAGGCACCGCGGGAACGATACCCGCTCTAACTAGGTCTTTTTACGAAACTTACACCAAATAAAGGCTGATTCAAATTGTTGAATCAGCCTTTATTTGTATTCCTAAGATTTGGGTATTGCTCCCGACATGGAACTTTTCCTCGAGAAACACCCATGTCATCGACCCCATTCCTTTGACCCCTTCAATTTGCCGAAGGCCCAAAATTATTCAGATCCACATAATTCCCCAGCACATCGGTGAAACTGGCTCCGGTTTGATATTGTTGAATGCCAATCAGGCTGTGTTCAGCCATGGCAAACAGCAAAAATTCCATCTGAAGTTCTTTGGGTGTATTGCCTGGCATTTCAAATGCGTTTAACGCTGTTTTCAGGGGCTTTACTTGCGCCAATTGGTTTTTGTGCAGTTGCTCTGACGCGTCGTTGGGAAGATCAAGCTGATTTTCGTTGAACCAAGCCGCAACTGACTGCAGCGCTGCGTTGGCCGACTTGGCTTTCGACTTTTTAATTCCTGGAAAGTACTGAATGGCAAGGGTTCTGATGGCTTTGCTAATGAGGCGCTGGGCTACGCTGGCTCCGCCTTCCTGTTCGCCCTCGTAAACCAATTCGATTTTACCGTTGATGGCCGGAATTAACTGGTACAGATCGGCAATGCGAATGTGGGTCTGTTTGTCGCCGTTCAGCAACATGCGGCGCTCAGCACTGCTGTAAGCTTGTTCTAAAGCCGAAATGGTCAATCGAGCCGATACCCCGCTTTTTGCATCGATATACTCACTCTCACGTGCCTCAATCGCAATTTGCTCAATGAGTTCTTCAATAAGAAGCGGCAATGTCACGTGGTTCTGCTGTTGAGGATTAACCTTCGCTTCCTGTCGGGTAATTGCCATGCCTGCCTGGCGGTCGTGGGGATAATGGGTAAGAATTTGACTCTGGATACGATCTTTTAGCGGAGTAATAATGGCACCGCGGTTGGTATAGTCTTCTGGGTTAGCGGTAAATACAAACTGAATATCCATGGGAAGTCGCAGTTTGAAGCCCCTAATTTGTATGTCGCTTTCCTGCAGCACGTTAAATAAGGCTACTTGAATACGCGCCTGAAGGTCAGGCAGTTCGTTGATCACAAATATGCCGCGGTTGGCTCGGGGTACGAGGCCGTAATGAATAACGCGCTCGTCGGCATAGCTCAATTTCAAATTAGCCGCCTTGATCGGATCGACATCGCCTATCAGATCGGCAATAGACACATCGGGGGTTGCTAACTTTTCGGTATAGCGCTCACTGCGATGCACCCAGGCAATGGGGGTTTGATCGCCTAGCGTTTCTATTTGATGCTTGGCAAAATGGCTTATGGGTTGCAACGGATCGTCGTTTACCTCAGAACCCGCCACAATGGGCATGTACTCGTCGAGTAGGTTAACCAGCAATCGGGCCAATCGAGTCTTCGCTTGGCCACGCAGACCCAATAAATTGATGCTGTGTTTGGCCAATATGGCCCGTTCGAGCTGCGGAATCACGGTTTGTTCGTAGCCCACAATGCCGGTAAATGGATTGGCATTTTGACGCAGAAAACCAATCAAATTGTCCCGTAATTCGTCTTTAACGCTTTTGCTGTTATATCCTGATTTGCGCAATTCGCCCAGCGTGGCAATGCTTGTCTTGTCCATCGTTTATAGTTTCCTTCGTTTGTTTTTCTGGTAGTCGGCCAAGATAAAATCACCCAGACCTTTTAAGCCGGTGAAAAATGCTTTGCCCTGATTGGTTTCGGTAAATTGCTCTACAAATTCCTGTAAATACGGATCGCGGGCAATCATAAATGTGGTAATGGGTATACGCAGTTTGCGGCACTGCTGGGCCAGGGTGAGGCATTTGCCAATGATTTTGGGATCTTGCCCGTAGTTGCTGTTTTTGTAGTACTGACCGTTTTCTTTGATGCACGTGGGTTTCCCGTCGGTGATCATAAAGATTTGTTTATTGGCATGCCTTCGGCGTCGCAACAGATCCATAGCCAGCTCCAAACCGGCCACTGTATTGGTGTGATATGGACCAACACTGAGGTAGGGCAAGTCTTTAATGTCAATTTGCCAAGCGTCGTTTCCAAAAACAACGACATCGAGGCTGTCCTTTGGATAACGGGTGGTGATAAATTCACTCAGGGCCATTGCCACTTTCTTGGCGGGTGTAATGCGGTCCTCACCGTACAAAATCATGCTGTGGCTGATGTCGATCATCAGTACGGTGGCCATCTGGGCGCTGTGCTGCGAGTCGAATACCTCCAGATCGTTTTCTAGCATCCGAAACTCGTCGATTCCGTGGTTTTTTTGTGCATTTCGAAAGCTATCGGTCATGGAGATCTGTTCTAGTTTATCTCCAAATTGAAAAGGCCTTAACTCATTGTTGATTTCATCTCCATTTCCGCTGAATTTGGTCTGGTGTTGGCCTGATGCGCCTTTTTTCAGCTGCCCAAATAGCTGATCGAATGCTCGCTTGCGGATACTTTGCTCTGCTTTTGCACCCAATTGTGGCGTTCCCGATGACGGCACCTGCAGATACCCCTTTTGCTCAAGGTCGCGGCGGAAATCAGCCAAAGTGTAATCGGGTGTTGTGATATGGTATTCATCGTCGATTTCTTTCATCCACGAAAATGTTTCCTCCACATCCCCATTGGTATAAACCGAGAGTTCTAGAAACAGATCGAGCAACTGATCGAAAACAGATTTCTCTGGCCCCTTGTCGATGAATTGTGAAAACAGATAACCATTCATGCCGAAAAGGTACGTAAGGAAAGACTTCGTTGGATGAAATTTAACCTTGTTTAAGAAGGACGTCCCAAGCCTTACACCTCGATCTGTCACAAACTCACCAAACCGCATGCCAAATCAACCTTCAAAAAAGGCTTTACCCGTGCAAACCCTTTGCTGATAATCAATGTGTTAAATATTTGCAATTACCCTAACAAAATGCGTTCATTTCTCGTTCGAAGGTATAACCACAAACGTCAAGCTATGAAAAGTACTACCGAATGGATTGGAATTCGCAGCGGTTTGTTGACCGCCGCAGGTCTGATAGTCTATTTTTTGTTAATGCGAATGATGGGTTGGGCAGAGGTTTTGGAATTGAGAGGGCTCAACCTGGTGTTTTTGGTAGCCGGCATGATTTGGGCCTTGCAAGAGCACAGACGACCCCATGCGGGCGCATTAGACTACCTCACAGGCTTGGGCATAGGTATTAGTACCAGTGTCGTGGCAGCTGGGCTATTTGCCCTTTTTGTGGGTTTTTGGATGTACTTCGATCGCTCTTTCTTGGAATTGATCAAACAGCGCATGTGGATGGGGAACTACCTCAACCCCATTACCATTGGATTTGGGGTATTTGGCGAAGGAATAGGATCGGGAGCTGTGGCGAGTTTTACGCTTATGCAGTGGTATAAAAGATACGGGGGTGAACCCCAAACACATGGAGGAGTGACTGGTAGTTGAGTTTTGGATAAAAGGTAGTTGGATTGTCTAATGACTGGTGCTCCTCTGTCGCAAGCCGTTTCATTTTGGAACGGCTTGTTTGTTTTGAGCATCCTCCGTTTTTCGGGCTTCGCGAAGTTTGCGTTTGCGTTTTGAAACAAAGAGGGATTTGAAATTCTCTTTCAATTCGCGCAGGGAATCAAACTGTTCCTGGTACGATATACCCGCCCCTTGAACGTAAGGCGACAAGGTTGACGATGTGTAGATGTTATCGGAGGTCTGATTGAAAGCCTTAAACTTAAAACGACCGTCGGGACTGATGTCGTATTCTACGGTCACATCACCTACAAAATTGTTTTGCCCATTGGGGTTGTTTTGCTGCTGCGCCAAGTTAGTACTGCCCACCCCTACGTTGCTGTAAACCCGCACCCGGTTATTAAACAATCGGGTACCGAACAAAACGCTGTATTCGCCGGTATTCTGAGCATCGCCAGAGCGCAAATTCACCCCAACCGTAAAGTCACGACTGATGCCGCTAAGCCAGTTGGTAAGCTGATTGCTCAACAACTCCATGGAATTGCTACCCACCGCCGATCCCGCAGTGCTGGTCTCCGCTGTTCGCACACCGTTTTGAATGGGTGTAAAACGGTTGGCCACCAACAGGCTGATAAACTGCTTATTGAGTTCATTATCGTCGTTGGTTACCACCGCCAATTGGTTGCGCACAAAGTCGTCGGCACCGGGAACATTGATGTCGAATTTGATCTTGGGTTCCATCAGTCTGCCGGTCATGTGCATGATGCACTTCACCTGTTCTCGACGCCGGTAGCGCTCGTCTTCGGTGAGCATAATGTCAGACAGTGCAGCACTTGCGTTGTACTCAGCAAACAGATCAACGTAGGCCTCGTAAGGATCGCCGAACCAAGTAATCGTGCCCCCGTTGCGGACGGTAAATCGCTTGTTGACCACATTCTTGAGCGTAAAGAGGTATTCACCGCGGGTAATTTCGTAATTACCGTACATTTTAAAATCGCCCGCCGGTGTGATCTCCATATTGATGCGCCCATTGCCTCTGCCGTCGATTACATCCCCTATTTTTTCATCAAAAATCAATTTTACTTGTGCGGCTTCGGTAGCCTCAATATCCAGTTTAAGTCGGATGCCCTGCAAGTTTACCTCTTGCTCAGGCTCTTCGGTTCGGGCCACATTGATAAAACGCACCAATTCTTGGGCGTAAACCTCTTCTGCGCCCCCCAGCGGAATCGACACCGTAGTGCCTTTTTCAGACTTGGCTCTGACTTCTATGTCCAACTGATCGTTGTACCCGGAGATATCTACATCGCCACTGGCATAGGCTATGCCGTAAAACAAATCGTTTTTGTCGGCTGTAATATCCATGCAAAGAAAGTTTTGCATGTCGACATAGAGGTTGTAGTTCCAGGCCTCAAAATTGCGGTGATTGACGGTTCCCGTTGCGTAAGCCTTGTTTCCTTTCTGATCGGTAACTACCATCCGGTTGAAACCAATCCAATCGGGATTGATGATCACCTTGTCGTTGAGGGTGTAGGTAGTATTGAGGTAATCGATGTGGACCTGCGCATCAGTGAGGGTGAGTTGACCTTTTAGCTTAGGCCCTTCGATGGGTCCGCTAATGAGCACTCCACCTGAGACATAGCCTCTGAATCGATCTACCTCCTCTAAATTGAGTGCGTTTACCGCCACGAGGTTAAATTGATTGAGTGCAACACGGATATTCAGGTTTTCGCTGCCCTCAGGGGTGTAACTTCCATTGATTTGCATGGTCTTGTAAGCCTCGTGCTCCAAGTAACCGTTTATAGCCACTGCATCTTGCGATTTGTTCCACTGCGATGTAAAGGTTAGGTCTCCCAGCACCTCACCATTGTAACTGAGCTCATCCACCATTAAATCGGCTTCGAAATGCAGGTTATCATAAGGATTCGAAATAAATCCCTTGGCATTGGCAATACCGCCTAGCTGGCCCGAACTGTGATACAACAAATCGATGGTGTGCACATTGAATCGATTTAATTCAAAATTCAATCTATCGGTATTGATCGGACTCACCTTGCCAAAGATTCGAACCGATTGATCTCCGCTGCTTAGCACCAGGTCTTTCACGGCAAATCGCGTTGAATCGTACTCTACATGCGAGGTTTGTTCGTGATTCCAGGCATCACCGTTAAACAACAACTGGGTGGGAAAGATATCGACATTAAATTTCTTCAATCCGTTGAGTAGACCTACCCCCTCCACTTTTCCTTGATTTTTATCATCGAAATACCAGCTCAAGGCGTATTGAAGGTGATCGCTAACCGCCTTGGCGAGCAGGTCAACCTTTCCCAGGTGGTACTCTTCGGCGTAATGCATCGCTGCCGATTCACCATCGACGCTTAACACATCATTGACTTTTTTAACGTACAAAGCCAACGCTTCACTTCTGAAATCGGCATACCTAATGCCCTTTGATTTGAGATTGACCTCAAACACATTGGCGGTGTTGTCGTAAAAACCACTCAACTCGGTACCGGGTGCGAATGAGAACGTGTCGGGGACAAATTCTCGAAACAGGCCCAGATCTTTTAATTTGGCGTCAAAGGTGAAATCTTGTTTGACGACTTTCTTAACCTTGCTTTTCGGGCCGAGTTCGAGGGAGGGGATGGCATCTGAAACCACCGTTATGAAGCTGTTAGGCAACTCCTCTGGAATAAAATTGCCGCTGAGGGTAAGGTCGGCAAAGGGACTTTGCACAATAAGCTCGCGCGGTGACTGATTGGCGAGCATGGTGGCCTGTGGAACCCTGTAATTTCGCGGACCGTGGCAGTAGTAGATATTTTTTAAATCAGCCCGACCTACAATTTCGGCTATCGACAAACCGCGCGCGTTGATCGTGGCCTGTCCTGAGAGCTCTGCGTCGATGGAGTCGGGCATAAAGTTGAGCTGACTCAAATTCAAATTACCCAGATCGAGCGAAAAATCAAATTCAGGCAGTTTCTGACTGAAATCGACTCGTCCATTAAACTGGAAGTTGGCATTTTGATCCTCGCAAGCCATCAATCCATCAAAAGCGGCTTCGGCCCATTGCCCTTCGATGAGAACTTGCTGGTAGGTATACCCGTTGTAATCGAGTGATTGTATCTCTCCCGCCAGCTGGGCCTGAAGCGATTGCCACTCCAGTCCTTCCCCTTGGATGTCGAAATCAGCGCTTACCCTGCCCAATTGAGCCAGGTGGGTGAGCATGCCTACATCCAAGCCTTCGGTGGCAAGGGTGCCCTTGTAGCTGATATCTTTTTTGTTTTGTTGAACGCTGAGATCGGTTTTGATTACGCCCACATCAGAAGCCAATACTCCGTACGCCGTAAACTGATTGACAAAGCCGGTGAATGAGCCAGAGACAAAAACATCGCCGGCATTTACGAGTGCATCAGGAGCGACAAAAACGGAGTCGGTTAGCATTTCCACCAGCTGACTTACATCGCTGGCGCGGGTGTAGATTTCATCGGCATCAACGCCCATAAAGGCATTGTCGAAATCGGGCAAGCCACTGATAGAAAAATTCCCTTTGAAACGGGTATTGGAAAATCCCTCCAAAACCAAATCTCGATTGCGAAGGCGGTCTACGGTGCCCGTGGTGTGACCCGAAAGTGCAAAGGTTTGATTCCAGTTCTGAAGTTCAGGGGCGAAAAAGGCCACGTCACCGCTATAAACGCTGGCCTGATCTACTTTTGCATCCAACTTGACTTTGGGGATAAAATCGAGGTAGTCGCGCCAATGTTTGTAGCGCATTTGATAACGCCCCGCGATACTTGATCGAGGAGTGGTGATTTGCAGATTTTTAAAGTCGACGGTTGTTGAGCTCACCGTAGCCTGTGCGCTGAGCTGACTGAGCACAAAGCCCGATTTCTCGCGGGCTTTCAGCAATTTAACGTCGGCCATTACGCTGTCGTCGATGACCAACACCTCTTCAAAGCGACCGTATAATCGACTCACGAAGAGATCTTCATAATCCATGCCATAAGCGTGTGTGGTATCGTACCACTCCTTGAGACGGAAGTTGACGTTGTTTAGCAACACATTTTTTGCTTGAACCACGACGGGAACGGTACTTGGCGTTGTACTGGTGTCGCCCGAGGAGAACAATGCGAGAACCTCGTCGAGGTTGCTGGGTTGATTTCGTTGCCGATAATGCAGGTTAAAATCGACATCCGACAACTCCAAGTAGTTGAGGGCGAAACGGGTTTTGTCGAGGTTGTAACTTTCTAGATCAATGGCGATGGCTCCGGCATGTAAGAGGGTATCGCCTTGAAGATCTTTGACGGTAACCCCCTCCAAATGAACCGTTTTGATAAATTCAATCTTAATTCGATTGATGGATAACTCCAGGTTATACGTTCGCTGGAGGTAGCCAGCCAGCAGCTTGGCGGCATACGTTTGAAAAAAGGCCGTGTAAAGCAGTCCATACACCACAAAGGCCATCAGAGCGAGCACTACCGATGCAAACCACGCTATTTTATACCTTTTTTTAATAGTTTTGACCTTTGGCGTAAAAATAATGAATAAACGCAACGAAGACTTGATTATTCTGGGTATTGAAAGCTCTTGCGACGATACTTCAGCAGCGGTTCTCAAAAATCATACCATTTTGAGTAATCGATCAGCAGGTCAAAAAGTCCATGAGCAATACGGGGGTGTTGTACCTGAGCTGGCGTCGCGCGCGCATCAGCAGCACATGGTGCCCGTAGTGCACGCAGCGCTCAGCGATGCCGGTGTGGGTTTGAACGAGGTAGACGCCATAGCGGTAACGGCGGGGCCCGGGCTTTTGGGTTCGCTTCTCGTAGGCGTTAATTTCGCCAAGTCGCTTGCCTTGGCAACGGGCAAACCCCTTCTGTCTGTGAACCACATGGAAGGACATATCTTAGCCCATTTAATTGAAAACAACCAATATCCGGTGGCCCTTCGGTTTCCGTTTCTTTGTTTAACGGTGAGCGGTGGACACACCCAACTGGTGCGCGTTGACTCTCCGCTAGAGATGACTGTTATTGGCGAAACCATAGACGACGCGGCGGGAGAGGCTTTTGATAAAGCTGCCAAGATATTGGGTCTGCCCTATCCGGGTGGGCCATTGGTCGATAAATACGGCCGAGAGGGCAACCCATTGACCTATTCCTTTCCCGAACCCAAGATGCCCGATTTGCAATTTAGTTTTAGCGGGCTGAAAACTTCGTTTCTGTATTTTGTTGAAAAACAGCGTGCTGCTGACCCTTTGTTTGCCGAGAAAGAACGCAACAACCTATGTGCATCTATACAACATGCCATCGTGGGTTTTTTGCTCAAAAAAGTGCGTTTGGCGGCTCAACAAGAGGGCATCAAACAAATTGCCATCGCTGGTGGAGTAAGCGCCAATTCTTACTTGCGAGATTCGTTGTCAGCCATGGCGCTCCGCGAAGGTTGGGATGTTTTTTTACCGCGTTTTGAGTATTGCACCGACAACGCCGCCATGATTGCCATGGCTGGTTTGTATCAATACAAAAAGGGGGTTTTCGCCGGTCAGGACTTGGCCCCCACTGCAAGGATGAAGATTTAAGTCGGGTTCAGCTTATTTCACTTTCATGAGTTTCTGCTGAATTTGCTGTCCAGCAGCATTTTCGTATTGCAACACATAGTAACCCGTTGGCCATTCGGCCGTGGAAAGGCTTGACAACTCACCCTCCCCTTGAAACACCACTTGGCCCAGGCTGTTGGTAATGCGGACTTGGGTTACCGATTGATGGGTAAAATCTAAACGATCGGTAAAAGGATTGGGGGCCGCCAAGTTTTGATCCTGTGTTAAGCCCCCAATACCAGTGGAAAGCGAACGCAATTCAATTCGAACCTGAGTGGTATCGCCGTTGCGCACGGGAACCGCATGAGCATAACCCACTTGATAGCCCGGAGCAGTTACCTTCAGGGTGGTATTTCCCGGTTTACCGGTTCCTGTTTTAAACGATCCGTTGCCTGCCGTGAACGTAGGGCTGTTGTCGTTAACCACCTCAACTTTAGCGTTGGGTATGGGAGCGCCCGTAAATTGATCAACTACGGTGCCATGCACATAACATCCTAAGCGATAAGAGGGCTGAAAAACAAATAATCCACCTTCAATGTCGCTGGCAATCATTCGTCCTGAGGGGAAATAGGGATAAACCTCCCACACGCCATTAAAACCATTGCCCGAAAAAGGGGAGCAATCGTATTTGCCTACTTCAATCAAGTTTTCGGGATCTGTCGCATCGTGCACCACAACACCTTCGGTGTAATAGGAAGTAACCAGAAAGTTATTGTATACGTGCACATTGTGTGCAATGCTTTGTCCGTCGGGCTGGGTTCTAATCCGGTCGACTTCCTGAATGTTTTGAGGGTCGCGCACATCGTAGGCAGCAACATAAGATCCCGCCCGCTCATCGGTTGTGAAAAGGTAATTCCCATCGACACTGGGCCAAGTGTTATGCGTGAAGTTGTTGGGCGTTTGCTGGGTTCCCAGTAAAATCGGATTGCGTTTATCGCTGATATCATAAACACCAAAGTTACCGTCGTATATGTGAGACAGATACATCCGTTTACCGTAAGTGATTCCGTCGTGCATGTAAGGCGTTATTTTCTCAAGAAAGAGAGGCGGATTGATGGGATTTGCTTTCAGGTCGTATGCCAAATAGCCCCTGCGACCTGCGAAATTGTTCCAACCCCACAGGTATAGTATTCCATCCTCATCGATCCACAGGGTATGGGCGGTTGCGAACTTGCCGTTGTCGTTGAACTGGTAAACGGGAATATTGGTATTCTCAGGTAGACCAGATAGATCCAAGATTTGTAGGCCTCCGCCCCCCTCGCTAACTAAGTACGCGTAATTACCGTAAGTCTTAATCTCTTTCCAAGTAGAGACCACCGCCTCTGATCTGAATACTTCTTTCACCGAGATACCGGCGCTGATATCAACCACAGAAATTCCGGCATTTTTGACCCCAACTAAGGCGTATTCTTTACCCGTTTTGTCGACGTAGCCCCAACAAGCGCTGAGCTGACTGTTGTACTGCAGGCGAGAAAGCAAGCTGATATTAAAATTTTGGGCAATGAGGGATGGCAATGCGGAGATAAAGAGGCCACCAACCAAAAGAATTCTAGAAAGAGAAATATTCATCAAAAAAGATATCACGATACCCAACAAAGGTACATCAAATCTCTAAGTTGAATCAAAAAGTCGACTTCAAAGCTAGGCTAGCATTGGAAGCTCAACCTGCACCGCTCCAAGCCTGACATTCGCGAGCAGCGAAAGCAAAAATTGCCAGCCAAACGAGGCCTTTAATGAGGAAAAAGAAAAAGCCAACCCAGCCCAATTTTTTCCAAAGTGGCATTTTTTTAGCTTCCATGAGTAATGGGTCTTAGCTCTAATGTAATCATTTTTAGGCTAATTTCCTGCTTTTGACTATTCCAGAAGTACACCTTGATCGATGAAGCGCTCGAGGGGGTCGACAAATTAAGGGTATTGTGCAGGAGCCAGGACTTGCCTTGGTAGTCCTTTTTAATTCGTTTAATGGGAATTGCCTTGTACAGGACAGTGGACCCGTTGGCTGAGGTCACGTCGCAAACCAGCTTGACCTCATCGGCAGCACTGGGGCTGCCCTCTTCCACCCACCCCTTCACTTCGAGGTAATACCTCGGATTGGGTTTAAGTCCTATAGTTTGGGTTAATTCAAATTCTTGTTTCGTTTGAATGGCATCGGGGAGGCTGCCGTTGAAGAGCGGAGCGCCCAGTGATCCGAAAGCCGGAATATCGCGGGTGGCTTGCAATTCGCCTGCCTTTTTGGGATCCAGGGCACCTGCAATGTGCAAGAATTTTTCGGCATCCATATCTGAAGGATCCATGATACCTTGCATAAACTGATAGTTCTGCACTGCGCCATACAGAGCGGTTGAGGCTGCGAAGACTATGCTGAGTCGCACCACCCATCGGGGCGCTGCCAGCATTCCGCGGGCAATAAAGAGCAGCAAGACGGGATAAAAATCGATCCACGCCCGCATCCCAAAGCCATCGCCATAGTGCCAATTCCACCAGCTGGAGGTTATCCAAACGGCAAGGGCGAAAAAAGCAAAAAATAGAAGGGCCGTCTTGCGCGACACCCAAAGTGCCATTGGGAAAACCAAAAGATACAGCGGTGCATAAACAAACAATCCTCGTTTAAAACTGAACATTACCTTCGCGATTTCGGGACGGTTGAAATAAAAACCTTCGCCTTGATAGGTAAACAGTGTAAGATGACCCGTTTGAGCGAAGGATACGGCCAACAGCCCCAGGGCAAAACAAAAGGCCAATGCGGAACCCAACAGCAGGTGACGCAAGGAAAACTCGGGTAGCTTGACCCCCGTTAGCACCAAGGGTATGGCACTAAGCAGCAAAATATCAATGGGTCGCACCCAAACCAGCATTGAAAAACTCAACACAGCCAAATAAAGCATGTTTTTTTGCTGGATATGCACGAGGGCATAGACCCATGCCGAAGAACAAGCAAAGGCGTAGACATGCGCCATAGATGGAAACTGAAAGGTGTAAACGGGGATAGAACCAGCCACAAACACCACAAGCAATAGCCAACCCGCTATACGCGGTGTAACGCGCATGGACAACCACGTTTGATATACAAACCAAAGACCCAGGGTTGCCCATATCAAGGCGCTCAAAAAGAAGCCCAATTGAGCGCCCCAGCCGTAATAGTTCCAATGTTGGTTTGTGAGGTATTCCAGCCATAAACCACCGAAGTAGAGGGGACTTGCCGCCAGCGCCACGCCTGGCGGGTATTTATTGAGCATTCTACCCTGATACGGAAGCAGGAAGTCTGCCGCATAGTCGGGCGAATATTTGCTGTTCTCTATCGCCTGAACCGAGTCAAAATCCCAG
>DASUEB010000059.1:0-51964 GCA_036275295.1 Luteibaculaceae bacterium
GTGATACGTGAAAGGTGAAAGGTGAGAAAAGGACTAGTTAATAGTTAATAGTTAATAGATGCACCCCATGGGGCAGAGCCCTTTTGAGGAAACACAGGAATAGCAGGGGCGACATGGAGGGTGATACGTGAAAGGTGATACGTGATACGTGAGAAGAGGACTAGTTAATAGTTAATAGTTAATAGATGCACCCCATGGGGCAGAGCCCTTTTGAGGAAACACAGGAATAGCAGGGGCGACGTAGAGGGTGATATGTGATACCAGCCTTTGCTTGGTGACTGACTCGCCTTCGCTTGGTGACTGAGCTTGTCGGGGTCGACCTCGGTGGACTTGGTCACCGACCTCGGCAGACTCGGTCACCAAGCTACGGCTGGTGATACGTGAAAGGTGACAAGAGGACTAGTTAGTAGTGAATAGTTAAGCCAATAATGGCTGATGCCTCAAATGAGCGTCATCCTGAAATAGAGGTATCGGGGAATGGGGCCGAAGCCCCGTAGGGGCGGCATCATAATAGAAAAATTACGGTTCCAGTAACAGAGCCCTGTAGGGGCGGCACAATATCAGCAGGCAGGAGTAAATAGTGAATAGTGAATAGTTAATTAAGCCATTAATGGCTGAAGCCTCAAATGAGCGTCATCCTGAAATAGAGGTATCGGGGAATGGGACCAAAGCCCCGTAGGGGCGGCATCATAATAGAACGGATGTTAAGGTTTCTGCGCAGAGCCCGCCTTCGACGAGTACCAATCACCGGTAGACTCGGTCACCAAGCTAAGGCTGGCGAGGGGGTTGATAGGCACAAAAAAACCGCCCTTTTTGGGGGCGGCTTCACACACAATACTTTTATTAAACTCAACCGTTAAGTATTTTTTTTACGGTTTCTGAAATTGACTTTCCGTCGGCTTTGCCAGCCAGTTCTTTCGAGGCCACACCCATTACCTTACCCAGGTCTTGGGGGCCTGTGGCTCCTACCTGCTGAACAATGGTTTTAATGGCCTCGGTCAATTCCTCGGCACTCATGGCCTTTGGTAGGTATGAGGCAATCACGTCGGCCTGAACCATCTCTTCTTGCAACAAATCCTCGCGCTGCTGCGCGCGATAGATATCGGCAGCTTCCATGCGCTGCTTGTGCAATTTCTGGAGAATTTTAATGGCAGTGGCCTCATCGATTGTCCCATCGCCGCCTTTGGTTGCCTCCAGCAAAAGGGCCGACTTAATCGCCCGAAGGGCATTGAGTTTTTCCTTCTCCTTGGCCAACATGGCCGCCTTTATATCGGCATTGATACGCTCCGTAAAATCCATCTCAGTCTACGTTATCGTGTAGAAAACTGTTTCCTTTTCTTATTTCGCCGTTTTCGTTTATGGTAAAACGACTTACGTTGTTTTCCGAACTGTGCGGCGTAGCATTCAGCTTCAAGTTTTTGCGTACAATGGCAGGCTCGCGCTCCAAATCGGCTAAACCAGCTGTTGAACGCAACTTCATATTGAGTTCTTTGATGCGATTGAAGCGCTCTTCCATCAAGCGTTGTTGCTCGCTGGTGTTGAGTTTGCGGTCTTTCGCAGCCTCTGCCGAAGGCGTGGCTTCCTGATTGGTATCAACAGAAGTTTTGCCAACCGACTCGGTATCGTCATTGAGGTCGTAATAGGTGACATTCGACTTGTTATCGCTTGCCAAATCATCCTGACTGAATAACGACGGAGACTCGGTAGTTTTATTCACTACAAAGGGCTCGTCGGCTGTGGGTTCAACAGATTGGCTCACGGGTGATGGAGTCCGGAAGTCGGTTGACACCTGATTGCGGGGCTCCTCTTTCAAAACAGAAACCACTTTGGTTTGCTCGGCCATATCGCCAGAAACCTTTCGCTGCATTTTAGCTTCGAAGCCAGTAGCCACAACGCTTACGCGTATTTTTTCTCCCAGAGCCTCATCGATTCCGTAACCCCAGATGAGGTTGGTTTCGGAACCGGCTGAATCCTGGATGTATTCGGTTATTTCGAAGATTTCTTCCATCATCACCATGTCGCTTCCTAGGGTGATGTTGAGCAGTACGTGTTTCGCTCCGAAAATATCGTTATCGTTCAACAAAGGCGACTCAAGAGCCTGTTCAATAGCCTGACGGGCGCGGTTTTCGCCATCGGCCTCACCAGAGCCCATAACGGCTAAGCCCGAGTTGTGAATAACCGTTTTCACGTCGTTCATATCGACGTTGATAATGCCGTGAATCGACACTACTTCGGCGATTCCACGAGCGGCCACAGCCAAAACGTCATCGGCTTTGGCAAAGGCATCGCGAAGAGTCATGTTGCCGTAGATTTCGCGAAGCTTATCGTTTTGCACCACCAACAAGGTGTCGCAAGCGGCGCGCATTTCTTGCAGACCCAGTTGAGCTTGCTCGGCGCGTTTTTTTCCTTCGAAGGTGAAGGGAACCGTAACAATACCTACGGTTAAAATGCCCATATCACGGGCTAATTTGGCAATGATGGGCGCTGCGCCAGTACCTGTGCCACCTCCCATACCCGCGGTGATAAATACCATGGTTGTTTGGTTGCTTAACAGGGCGCGCATCTCATCGATGGTTTCGATGGCTGCATTTTTGCCCACCTCTGGGATTGACCCGGCCCCGTTGCCACCTGTTAGGTTTTCACCCAACTGAATGGCAACCGGAACGGGACTTGCTTCTAGCGATTGGCGATCGGTGTTGCAGACAATAAAGTCTACCCCGCGAATACCTTGACGGAACATGTGGTTCACCGCATTGGTTCCACCGCCCCCTACACCAATCACTTTGATGATAGAGCCCTGTTCTTTGGGCAAATCAAACTGCATCATAACGGTTAAGTTTTAAGTTTGTATTGTGTGTTGTGTTGTGTGCTTATTGTATTTCTTCGTCGTCGAAAATATTGCCGGTTAGTTTTTTGAATCGCTCCAAAATACCCACCTTACTGGCCTCCTTCGAATGACCTTTGACCGATGACTCGGGTGCAGTGGCTGGTATGGATGAAGTGCGCTGAAATCCGCGTATCACCAAACCAATACCCGTAGCATATGCCGGTCCCATCAATTCCTCGTTGCAAACCTTCGCGATGTGCTCGTTTGGATAACCTACCCTGGCGTGCAAGCCGGTTAGGTATTCAAAAAGCTGAGGCAGGTGCTTCAATCGAGCTCCACCGCCCGTTAGCACTACGCCTGCAATGAGCTGGCGCTCAAAGCCGCTGTTTCTGATCTCGTAATGCGCCATGCCGATGATCTCCTCCATACGGGCCTGGATAATGGACGCCAAATTGCGCAGCGATATCTCCTTGGGCGGTAAATTGTTGAGCCCAGGAATGCACACCACTTCGTTTTCCTGATTCTCGAGCGATAGGGCTGATCCAAATTTCACTTTTAACAATTCGGCTTGGCGCTTGAGAATGGTACATCCTACGCGGATATCCTCGGTGATCACATTTCCTCCAAAGGGGATCACCGCCGTATGCCTGATGATGCCGTCTTGGAAAATGGCGATGTCAGTCGTTCCACCGCCAATATCGATCAGCGCTACACCCGCTTCTTTGTCCTCACGGCTCAGTACCGCGTCAGACGAGGCCAAGGGCTCGAGGATTAATTCGTCAACACGCAAATTGTCGGCGCGCTCAACACAGCGGTAAATATTTTTAATGGCACTGATCTGACCGGTGATGATGTGAAAGTTTGCCTCCAAACGCACACCCGACATACCGATAGGATCTTTTATACCTTGCTCGTTATCAACAATATATTCCTGTGGCAAGACGTGGATAATTGCTTCGCCCGGAGGCATAACCAATTTGGTCATGTCTTCAATTAGAGCGTCGACATCCAACTGAGAAATCTCATCGTCGTGATTTTTTCGCGTGTGGATACCGCGGTGTTGCAGCGAACGGATGTGCTGGCCTGCAATGCCCACGTTTACCGTAACGATTTCTACATTGGCTTTCTGGGCAGCCTCTGCCACAGCCAGCTTAATGCTTTCAACGGTTTGACCAATATTGGCAACCATTCCTCTGTTCACGCCCACACTATCGGCTTTACCCATACCGATGATCTCAATTTTGCCATGCTCGTTCTTGCGACCAACCAAGCAGGCTATTTTGGTGGTTCCGATATCTAGGCCTACGATTAACTCTTCGTTCATACGGGTAATTGTTTAAGGGTGCAAACCACCTGATTTTTGTATTTCAAACTTATCTTGCTGTATTTGTTCCAGTTGCTGTATGGCAGCCCCTCAGAATAAAAAATAAACAGCCGTCGAAACTTATCTTCTAAATCGGTAGTATTTCCCAATTCAATATTATGGTTTCCTACTCTTGGTATTAATTCGAATTCCTTGTTTTCATTAACATAGACTTGTTGAATCTGTGCGCTCCAGAGGCTGTCGGCCCGAATAAATTGCGCGAGTTCAAAAAATTCATCAAACAAGGTTTGTTTTTTAAGGGTGTCGTTTCGCTGCAACAATTCGGCGCTGATGTTGCGGTATCGCTGGGTAAACTTGCCATTAACTACCAAAACGCGCGCGGCAAAATTTTTAGACAAGGGCATGTATTTACCGTCTTCATCGATGTAAAAACTGCTACCTGCCTCGGGTATGATCCGCGCAATTGGAACGCGCTGTTCCACTGAAATTTTTAATTTGCCGTCAATATTTATAAATACTTCAGCGCGTTTCACCTCGGGCAATTGCATAACCGCCTGTTCAATCAGATCTGGATTGGCATCGGCGATCGAAACCTCGGTTAAATTTTCGTGTACCGTGCGTATTTTGTTGAGCACATCTTCTTTTGAAACAAAAAACAGACCATTCGACCAATCGATATCGATTTCAGGCCCCGTCAATTTTCGCTCGCGGTGCTTGGCTGTGGTAAAGCTCAATACCGCAAAGAATGCCAGCACCCCTGTAACCCACCATGCTATGTGCTTCCATGATTTCATGAGGTACTCACTTTTTTGAGAAGGGTTTGACGTATGGGCTCCACCAATCGATCGATGTCGCCAGCCCCAATGGTAAGCACCACCTCTGTTTCTGAGCGGAGCAGATAATCATTAACTTGCTCTTTGCCGAGGCGTTTTACGGGCCTTCCTTTCATTTTGGCAGCGAGAGCATCGGATGTAACGCCTTCAATGGGCAATTCCCTCGCGGGATAAATATCAAGCAGCAGCACCTCATCAAACTCAGACAGACTGGCAGCGAAACCATCCATAAAGTCGCGGGTTCGCGTGAATAAGTGCGGCTGAAAGATGGCTGTAATTTTTCGCTCGGGATACATGAAACGCAGACTGTCGTATACAGCCGATATTTCGGTGGGGTGATGAGCGTAATCATCGATATACACTAAATCCCGGGTTCGCACCTGGTAATGAAACCGGCGTTCGATACCCGCAAAACTCATGAAAGCCTTGTTGATTACAACATCACTGATGCCCAACTGTTTGGCTACCAAATAAGCTGCCAACGCGTTTTGCACGTTGTGTAAACCGGGAATAGACAAGGCAAATTGGCGCTCGTCGATACCCGAAACAATGCTAAATTGAAACATGCCCTCTGCCGACATGATTTCAGTTGCACTGTACATGGCATTGCAATCCAGACAATAGGTCAAGGCGGGTCTACTCAAACCCAACTGCCGATAGGCTTGCTGGTGGCAAATTAAGGTTCCATCGGCTTTTAATTTGGCAATGAAATCGCTGAAACCGCTTTGAAACGTTTTGACATCGCCATAGATATCGAGGTGGTCTGCATCGACGCTGGTCACTACCGCGATGGAGGGATGCAGGGTCAAGAAAGAGCGATCAAATTCATCGGCCTCAACCACCATCCACTTGGCATCGTTGTGCAAAACCAGGTTGCTGTTGAAGTTGTTGGAAATACCGCCTAAAAAAGCATTGAATTTAACCCCAGCCACCTGCAATACATGCGCAATCAAGGTGGTGGTGGTGGTCTTTCCATGCGTGCCAGCCACCGCTATGGTGGGCATGGTAGCCGAGATCTCGCCCAGCACTTCAGATCGCTTTAGGGTTAAGAACTGATTTTCCCGAATGTAAACGGATAATTGGCTGTCTTTGGGTACGGCCGGGGTAATAACCACCAACAGGTCGGCCGCGTCAGCATCCGATAATAGCCGCTGTAACTCGGCGGGATCGTCGTTGAAGAATATTTCAGCGCCCTCTTCTTGCAGTCGATCGGTAAGCGAGGAGGGCGTTTTGTCGTATCCCAACACCCTTTTTTTGTGGTGCAGGAAATATCTGGCGATAGCACTCATGCCGATACCGCCTATCCCCAAGAAAAATACCGTTGACGCCCCTAGCCTATTCATTTTACTAATTTTTCAATTTGATCTACAATTTCCTCGGTTGCGTTGGGGCGCGCAAGGGCTGCAATTTTACCGGCCAGTTCCAAGCGCTTGCCTCTATTTCCCAGCAATTCTATGGCCGTTTGCACCAGCTGGTCGGCACAATTTTCCTCTTTCACGATCAAAGCCGCTTGACTGTTTACCAGCGACATCGCGTTTTTGGTCTGATGATCTTCTGATACATAAGGAGATGGCACCAAAATGGACGGTTTTCCAACGGTGCATAGCTCAGTAATGGCTACAGCGCCAGCCCTTGAGACTACCACATCGGCAGCGGCATAGGCCTGATCCATTTCCCTGATAAAAGGCTGAATCATAAGCTGTGATGCCAAGTTCTTTAGTTCCAGTTCGTGTTGCGAGTAGAATAGCTTTCCGGTTTGCCAAATGATTTGACCACCTGCATCAAGGATGCGTTGATATCCGTTGTGCACCGCTTGATTGATGGAGCGCGCGCCGAGACTCCCCCCAACAAAAAGAATGGTGGGTTTCTCCGGGTCGAGACCCAGAGCTTCTAATGCTTCCTCTCTGGTTGTGGCATTATTTTTGATGGCATCTCGCACAGGATTACCGGTAAGCACCAGCTTATTGGCTGGGAAGAATTTTTGTAAACCGCTATAGGCCACACAAATGGTAGATACCCTTTTGCCCAATATTTTGTTGGTGATCCCGGGAAACGAGTTTTGCTCCTGGATAAGGGTGGGGATATTGCGCTTTTGGGCCATGTAAAGCAGAGGCCCACTGGCATATCCGCCAACGCCAATGGCCACATCGGGCTGGAATCGGTCTATAATTTCGCCTGCTTTGATCAAGCTTCTGATCACCTTGAAAGGGAAACTTAGGTTTTTGAGGCTAAGCGACCTACTCAAACCCGAGATATGCAAGCCTTCGATAGGGTATCCGTGTTGGGGTACTTTCTCCATTTCCATCCGTCCGACGGCACCTACGAATAGAATGTCGACATCGGGATGGCGGCGCCGAAGTTCATCGGCAATGGCCAGCGCGGGAAAAATATGCCCTCCCGTTCCACCGCCGCTAATAATGACCTTACGCAACTTCATATTGGGTTGTTTTATGTTCGTGGTTGTCTTCGGGATCGGGTAAATCTTCATAAACCGATCGACTGATGCTTAAGATGATTCCGATTGACAGGCAGGTAAAAAGGGTGGATGTTCCCCCCATGCTCACCAAAGGCAAAGGTTGACCCGTCACTGGAATCAGGTTGACGGCAACCGACATATTAACCAGCGCTTGTATGACCAGCATAAGGCTGAGTCCTAAGGCCGCAAAAGTGCCGAACAACTTGGGGCATTTGATGGCAATTTGTATCGACCTCAACAGCAGAACAAGGTATAACATCAACATACCTAAGCCTCCAACAACGGATCCGTATTCTTCGACGATATAGGCAAAAATCATATCCGAATACGGGTGAGGCAAGAAATTCCTTGAATTACCTGTTCCCGGGCCGTGGGGCAAAATTCCGCCACTGGCTATGGCGTATTTGGCGTGCTCTACCTGATAATTACCCTCCTCGTCGCCGCTGTTGAAATTGAGCAATCGGTTTTGCCACGTTTTGGCGCGGGGCAATAAATCTGGGGCCACTGTTGCCAGACCAACCATTAGCAGTATCCCCCCTAAACCGAGCCCGGCAACCGACAAAAGCTGCTTACCGGGAATGCGACCAATAAACAACATCACAAAACACACCAGAAAAACCAGCGCGGCGGTAGAGAAGTTGGCCGGTAAGATCAATGCACACACCACACCTGTGTACATGAGAACCGGCAGCAGTACCTTGCGATAATCGGCAACGTGTTCTTGACGCATGGCCAACAATCGCGCCACCACCAATACAATGATGATTTTGGCAAAGTCGGAAGTTTGAAAGCTTTGGTTGATAATGGGTATTTGAAGCCAGCGATTGGCATTGTTCAAGTTTGTACCCTTCACCAGTGTTAACAGCAATAAACCGGCTGCCACCCAGTAAAGCCACTGCCCAATGCGGGCGTAATAGGTGAACTTAAGCCGATGGGCTTGATACATCACCCAAAAACCCAATCCCAGCATAATCACATGGCGGATGAGGTAATACTCGGTATCGCCACCTTTATTTTTAACAGCCAGTGTAACAATTGATCCGTATACCGCCAGAATTGAAAACAAGCCCAACAGCACAACGACCACCCAGATGGCCTTGTCTCCTTTGAGATATGTGAAGAGCTTTTTCACGCGATTAAAGGGCTTTTACAGCGGTTTTAAACTGGCGGCCGCGGTCTTCGTAGTTCTCAAACAAATCGAAGCTTGCGCAGGCAGGCGACAACAGCACCACGTCTCCCTTTTGACCCAAGTTATAACCCAGTTGCACAGCAGCCGAGGCAGAACGAGCCTCAACAATGGTTGGAACCACACCGCTGAAAACACTTATTATTTTTTCGTTTTCGAGTCCAAGGCAAATAATGGCCTTTACTTTTTCTTTAACCAAGGGCATCAGTTCGGTGTAGTCGTTGCCTTTGTCGACACCTCCAACGATCCAAACCACCGGTTTTTTGGCGCTTTCTAAGGCGTACCAAGTGGAGTTGATATTGGTGGCTTTGCTGTCGTTTACAAATTCAATTCCATGTACATTGGCCACAAACTCCAGCCGGTGTTCTACCCCTTGAAAATCGCTCAGGCTCTCGCGAATGGTTTCCTTGCGAATATCCAATACACGAGCCGCAATGCCCGATGCCATTGAATTGTAGAGATTGTGTTTGCCCTGAAGAGCCAGCTCGTGAATTGACATATGAAAGGTATTTGTGTGGTTTAAAAAGATGATTTCGCTTTGATTGGCTACCGCACCGCGGTCGTTTGGAGTATCTATTCCAAAAGGCAGCGGAGTGGCCTGAATGGGGTGTTTTGCCAAATAGCCCTGAATAACGGGATCGGCAAACGGATAAATAAAAACTTGATCTGGGCCTTGATTGGCGGTGATCTTAAACTTTGAAGCGGTGTACAGCTCCATGTTGTTCTCGTAACGATCTAAGTGATCGGGGGTGATATTGGTGAGAATAGCGATATCGGGTCGAAATTGAACCGTGCCATCGAGTTGAAAACTGCTTATTTCTATGACCCAGTAGTCCTTCTGACCCTCAGCCAGCTGTGCAGCCCAGCTTTCGCCTACGTTACCAGCCAAACCTACATTAAGTCCAGCTTTTGTGAGGATGTGGTATGTAAGCAGCGTGGTGGTTGTTTTTCCGTTGCTGCCGGTTATGGCCACGATCTTGCCGGTGTTGAACCGAAATGCAAATTCCAATTCATCGATAATAGGTATTCCAGCTTCTCGAATCGCCTTGACCACAGGAGCCTTGTCGGGTATGCCCGGACTTTTGATGATCTCTGTACACTGCAACAATCGATCTATCGAATGACCATTTTCCTCAAAAGGCACGCCTATCGACTCCAGCTTGGTTTTGTAGGATGCTTTAATGGTGCCAAAATCAGACACAAACACTTCAAAACCTTGTTTAATAGCGAGGCAAGCAGCGCCAACGCCGCTCTCGCCACCGCCCAAAATTCCGATATGTGATGCCGCTTTTGCCAACGGTTATCTCAATTTGAGGGTTACCACGGTCAATACCGCCAATAAAATGCCAACGATCCAGAAGCGGGCCACGATCTTGCTCTCAGGAATGCCTTGTTTTTGGTAGTGGTGATGCAGCGGACTCATCAAGAAAATGCGCCGCCCTTCGCCGTACTTCTTTTTCGTGTATTTGAAATACCCCACTTGAAGCATTACGCTGAGGTTTTCCACTAAGAAAACTCCGCACAACACGGGTATTAGCAATTCCTTTCGAATGGCCAGCGAAAACACGGCAATAATGCCACCCAGCGCCAGCGAGCCCGTATCGCCCATAAACACCTGTGCCGGATATGAATTATACCACAGAAAACCAATGCAGGCACCTACAAAAGCGGCAATGAACACCACCAACTCACCCGAGTTTGGGATGTACATGATGTTGAGGTAATCGGCAAAAATGAAGTTACCGCTCAGATAGGCAAATACCGCCAGGGTAAGGCCAATGATCCCCGATGTACCGGTGGCTAATCCATCCAAACCGTCGGTGATATTGGCGCCGTTCGACACCGCTGTCACTATTAAAATAACAATGGGGATAAACACCAACCAAGCGTAGTCTTGGGCCTTGTCGCCCATAAACCACAACAGTTTCGCGTAGTCGAACTCATTATCTTTCACAAAAGGAATGGTGGTTGTTAGCGCTTTTGAGGTTTGCCACTGATAAGAACTTTCGTAGTTTTTCAAGTCACCCCCGACGTTAAAAGCCTCTTGTTTGGTGTGGGTGAGGTTTTTCTTGGTATTTACCCCGGGATGCCAATACAGGGTAACCCCCACAATGAGTCCAATGCCAATCTGACCCGCCACCTTAAATTTACCGGCAAGACCTTCTTTGTTTTTCTTAAACACCTTGATATAGTCATCCAAGAAACCAATAGCACCGAGCCATACGGTGGTTAGTAGCATAAGCTGGATGTAAATATTGGTCAGCTTGGCAAAGAGGAGGGTGGGAATCAGGATGGACGCCAGAATGATGAGTCCGCCCATGGTTGGGGTCCCTTGTTTCTGCATTTGACCTTCCAATCCAAGGTCGCGCACGGTTTCGCCCACTTGCTTGAAGCGGAGGTAGTTGATGATGCGCTTTCCGTACAACATGGATATGATCAAGGAAACCATCACGGCCATGCCGGCGCGAAAACTGATGTACTGAAATACGCCGAGTCCTGGGATATCAGTAACCTTGTCGAGGTATGTAAACAGGTGATACAACATTATTTCTTGAGTATTTTTAGGGTGGCTTGGGTGATTTCGTAATCGTTGAAGGGATGCTTAACTCCTTGTATTTCCTGGTAATTTTCGTGGCCTTTACCGGCAATAAGCAAGATATCTCCGGCATTTGCCTCCACACAGGCCGTTTTGATGGCCTCGAGCCTATCGGCAATGGTGGTGTACTTCGCGAAGTATTCACCTCCTATACCCGCTTTCATATCATTGATGATTTGATTCGGGTCTTCGGTGCGGGGATTGTCACTGGTTAGAATTACCTTATCGCTCATTCGAACCGCAATGGCAGCCATCTCCGGACGTTTGGCTTTGTCGCGATCGCCGCCACAACCTACAACGGTGATAATCTTTTCATTGCCTGAGCGAATATCCTGGATGGTCTTCAACACATTCTCCAAGGCATCAGGAGTGTGGGCGTAGTCGACAATAGCCGTTACATTGCCCCCAGTTTTGATATACTGGAATCGACCCGCAACGGCGCTTAGATTGCTAATGACTGTAAGCATTTGAAGCGGATCCTGACCCAGTTTAATCCCTGCTGTGTAAATCGCTGCCAGGTTGTAGGCATTAAACTTCCCAATCAGTCGGGTATGTACCTCGGTGCCGTCTACCACCAGGTGAAGCCCTGATAGTTGGTTGTCGATGATTTTTACTTTGATATCGGCAGGACTCAGAAGCGCGTAGGTATAAACCCTCGCCTTGGTATTTTGAACCATGACCAAGCCATTTTTATCATCCTTATTGGTTATGGCAAAGGCATTGGTTGGAAGCTGATCAAAAAACTGTTTTTTAGCCCCCAAGTAATTATCGAATGTTTTGTGATAATCGAGGTGGTCGTGGGTGATATTGGTAAAAATGGCTCCAGCGAAAGTGAGTCCAGCGATGCGTTCTTGCACCACCGCGTGGCTACTAACTTCCATAAAACAAAAAGAGCATCCGGCATTGGCCATTTGGCGCAATAGCGAATTGAGGGTTACGGGATCGGGCGTGGTGTGTGTGGCGGGCACATCCAAAAAATTTATTTTATTCACCACGGTCGACAAGAGACCTACTTTGTAACCCAACTCGCGGAAGGCCTGGTAAAGCAAAGTAGCCACCGTGGTTTTGCCATTGGTGCCCGTAACACCAACCAGTTTCAGTTCTTTACTGGGTTGATCGAAAAAATTGGAGGCAATGATGCCAAGACTTTTCTGCGAGTCGGCTACTTTGATGTACGCCACCCCTGAGGCAAGCTCGGCAGGAAACTCCTCACAAACCACTGCTATGGCTTTGTTTTTAATGGCTGTCGGAATAAAATCGTGACCGTCAACCACAGTCCCGCGGGTTGCTACAAACAATCCGTTCTTTTGGATTTTTCTGCTGTCGGCCGACACGTTTTCAATGGCGATATTGGTAGATCCCAATACCTCGAGCATTCGTGTGCCGTACAATATGTCTTTGAGCAACTTCATGAAAGCGCAATGATTATTTGTTGATCGTCGGCCACTCGTGAGCCAGCCGGAATGCTTTGCGTGCGGATAACACCCCTTCCCTGCACTTCTACTTTGAGACCGGCGTTTTCCAGCAAGAAGAGTGCGTCTTGGAGACCCATCCCTACCACGTTGGGCACCACCTTCGATCCGGCAGCGGGCATATGGGCTTTGGTTATTACCACCGCCTTACCAGCAGCTTTGGTCTGCACCCATTCGGCATCGTCGGTGGTGATCTTGGCGGGGATCTTCAATTTTTTAACCACCTTGAGAATATCATCGGCACTGCCGTTTATCGACACAGGGGCTTGCTGGGCCACTTGGGCGTTTGCTATATTGATCTCGCGATGTGTGTCAATGCGGTTGGCATAGACCTTATCGGCTATTTCGCGAAAAATGGGTCCGGCTACCACATTGCCGTAATAAACCGTGTTTGATGGAGAATTAACCACCACAATACAGCTGTAGAGCGGATTGTCGGCGGGAAAATACCCCACAAAGGAGGCTTGATAACTGGTTTTGCCATCGGTTCCGTAACCCAGGTTGGTATTGGCAATACGCGCGGTACCCGTTTTACCTGCAATTTTATAGTGGGCCGATTTGAGGTTGGTGGCTGTGCCGTGTTCTACCACACCCTCCAGCATCTCGCGCACCTGTTTTAGCGTGCGCTCAGAGCAAATGCTGGGCTGAAGCACCGTTACGGGCAATTGCTTTACCACCTTGCCGTTTTTGGTCAACTCACTCACAAATCGGGGACGTATCATTTTGCCTCCATTCGCCACGGCATTGTAAAGCGATAAAATCTGCAGTGGGGTAATGAGCAACTCATAACCTATAGACATCTGCGTCAGGGTAATCCCAGACCAACGAAATGAGGTATCATTTGGACTCTTGATGCGAGGAACTCCCTCGCCAGCAATCTGCAAACCCAAGGGTTGATGCAGGCGCATTTGATAAAGTTTATTGACGAATTGCTGTGGGTTTTTGCTGTAGTTTTTGCTGATTACCTTTGAAATACCCACGTTCGAAGAAACTTCAAACGCCTGTTTTACGCTGATCTTTCCGTAACCCCCCTCTTTGGTATCGTGCATTTTAACTCCGAAGTAAGACACCTCTCCATTTTGGGTATCGACCTCGTCGGAGATGTTCACAAAACCGTCGTCGATAGCTGCAATTAAAGATGCCAGCTTAAATGTTGAACCCGGCTCGGTCACTTCGCCAATGGCGTAATTGTATTTTTCAGCATAGGTTCCGTCGGGAGTGCGAGTAAGGTTGGCAATGGCCTTTATATTTCCTGTTTTAACCTCCATTAAAACCACGCAACCATGCTCGGCATTGTGGGTAGCCAATTGATTCAACAAGGCTTTGCTCGCCACATCCTGAATATTCACATCGATGGTGGTATGCAAATCAAGGCCATCTTCTGGTTCAATCTCATTCTCGTCGTTAATGGGCATCCAAACCCCTCCAGCTAATCTTTTTTCCAATCGCACCCCCTTGGTTCCAGCAAGGAAATTGTCAAAAGCTCCCTCCAAACCCACGGGGTGAACTCCATCGCGCGTATAACCAATGGTCCGCTGGGCCAGGTAACCAAAAGGCATTTTGCGGATGTTGCGCTTTTCAAATACCACCCCGCCTTTATATCGTCCTTTGCGAAAGATGGGCAACTCCTTGGCCGCCTTCATTTGATTGAAGTCGATCTTGCGTTTCACCAAAAAATAACGAGCTCCTCGTTTGCGGGCATTCACTAACTCTTGTTTGTAGGTGGATGCAGGCTTATCGGCAAACAACCGAGCCAAACCCAAGGCCAAGCTATCGACCTCTGCTTTGAATGACTCATTGGTGAGGCCAGGAGCCCGCATATCCATTCGGATGTCATAAACAGGCACCGAAGTGGCCAACATAGAACCGTCTTCAGCCAGGATGTTGCCGCGATTGGCCTCCACGGGTCGCATTTCGGTAGAAAGGTGATAGGCTTTGGTTCGCCAGTGCTCCCCTTCCACGAGTTGGATTTTAAAGAGCTGGAATACCACAGCTACTCCAACCAAAACGAGGCCGAAGTAAACCCAGTAAACGCGCTTTTTTATGTCCTTAATCGGTTCCATGGTTTATTTTGCAGGGGCAACAACAATTTTCTTGGGTGGTACTCTGCTTTCTTGCAGACCCATTCGATAAATTTCCTCGGCGACCTTACTCTGTTGGCGAAGCACTTCCAACTTGGTCGATGTGGTGGTATATTCTGACTTGATCTCTTTCAACTCGCGGTCCACTCGATCGAGCTCTCGGATGGTTTTCTCACCGTAGTAGCCGTAACCTATGTAAAACACCGCCAACAAACACAGATAAAGCAAAAAAGGCATCTGATTGAGGATGCTGTCTCGAGTCAGGATACTGCCCGTGATGATCTGCACCAGTATACCCTGTTGCTTCTTTTTGGGCGGCGCCTTGGTTTCTTTATTTTCCTTATACCTGTTCATGGGCGCTTGGCAGCTATTCGGAGTTTGGCGCTTCTGGCGCGATTGTTTACTTCAATTTCTTCATCGGTGGGCACTTGAGGCTGCTTACCCACCGCATCCAGCGGCCGGAGCACATTGCCGTAGAAATCTTTCTGCAGGTCGCCTTGCGGATTTCCCGCCTTGACAAAATTCTTCACCATGCGATCTTCGAGGCTGTGATAGCTTATAACCACCAATCGCCCGTTGGGCTTGAGCAACTCAATGGCTTGCGAGAGCATGGTTTCCAACACCTTCATCTCGCCATTTACCTCTATGCGCAAAGCCTGAAACACTTTCGCATAGAACTGATGCCACTTGTGACGTGGAGCAAATCGATCGAGTGCATTTTTGAGGTCTTCAATGCGCTCAAAAGGCTTTTCGACCCGTTTTTTAACCAACTCAGAAGCCAAGCGCCCCGCACCTTCCAACTCGCCGTAAACTTTAAGAACCCTTTTCAGATCATCTAACTCATAGGTATTCACCACCCGTGCAGCGGTGAGTTCCGACTGTTGATTCATACGCATATCCAGCGGCCCTTCAAATCGAAGCGAAAAACCTCTGTCGGGCGTATCAAATTGATGAGAACTTACCCCTAAATCAGCCAGCAACCCGTCGACCGCCTCAACCCGATACATTCGGAGGTAGTTTTTGAGGTAGGCAAAATTCTGATTGATCAACACAAAACGAGGGTCGTTTGGCACATTGGCGGCAGCCTGTTGATCTTGATCAAAGGCAAACAACCTACCAGAAGGCGAAAGTTTTTTGAGAATCTCGCGAGAATGCCCGCCACCCCCGAAGGTGACATCTACATAAACCCCATCGGGATTTACCACCAGCGACTCAACGCACTCGCGCAGCAACACTGGGATATGATACGCCTCATTCGACATCACCACTTAGCCCTCCCATGACCTCTTCTGAAAGTGAACCAAAATCTATATCCTCCGAAAGCATGGAGTCATAAGCCGATTTGCTCCAAATCTCAATGCGCTCGCCATTCCCAATCACTTTAACATCCTTCTCAATGGCTGCGTACTCCGACAACGGCTTAGTCAACAACAAACGACCTGAAGCATCTAACTCAACCGACGTGGCACCGTTGTTGAAACGGCGAATAAACACGGCGTTTTTCTTTACAAATCGGTTCAAACCCGAAAGCTGCTGACTCACCTTACGCCACTCCGACATGGGATACAACACCAAACACTTCTCAAATATGTCTCGATTGAGCACAAAACCCTCCTTGACAACCGCTTCTCCCAGTTGCTTTCTCAAATCCACCGGCAACATCAAACGCCCCTTTGGATCGAGCTTGCAGTCATATTCACCAAGAAGGTTAAACATCAGCAAAAACGCTATTCAGAACAAAAGTAACGGAATAATTCCCACTTTTTACCACTTATTGCCACTTTTTACCACTTTGTTGAAAAGTTTTAACGCATCAACCCTTCAATTCGTGTGTTGATGCGGAAAAGCGTTTAGCGCAGACCCTTATCATTCTGGTTTTCAACACCCCCGCAGCGAAAGCACCGCGACTAGCCGCTGTGTCAAGTCGACTTCCGTTGAACCGAATGAAAAATCTCTATCTTTGGATGTTTCAATACCTGTATGGACGTCATCATAAAAGAAGAAAGTAACTTTAGCTACATTGAAGAAGGCGATGGTCCGCCGATCGTGTTTTTGCACGGCCTATTTGGTGCTCTGAGCAACTTCAGTCACCTGCTTACACAGATTTCTAAAACCAATCGGGTTATCATACCCCTGCTCCCCATATACACCCTGCCTGTACTTGACACCAATGTGAAGAGACTGGCCGAGTTTTTGGAAGACTTTTTGGCATTTAAAGGCATTAAAAACCCCACCCTACTTGGGAATTCGCTGGGAGGACACGTTGCGTTGGTTTACATCAAACGCAATCCAAACGCTGCATCTCGATTGATTCTCACCGGCAGTTCTGGACTGTATGAAAATGCCATGGGCGGAGGTTTTCCGCGTCGCGAAGACTACAACTTCATCAAGGCCAAGGTCGCCGAAACGTTTTACGATCCCAAACACGCTACCAAGGAACTGGTAGACGAGTGTTTTGAAATTGTAAACAACAAAGGCAAATTGATTCGCATCCTTTCCTTAGCGAAGTCGGCCATCCGACACAACATGGCTAAAGACTTAAAGGATTTCAAACTCCCGGTGTGTCTGATATGGGGTAAAAACGACACCATCACCCCACCTGAAGTAGCCGAGGAATTCCACAGCTTACTGCCGATGTCGGAACTTCATTGGATTGACCAATGCGGCCATGCGCCGATGATGGAGCAACCCGAAACCTTCAACCAAATCTTGGAAGATTGGCTTAAAAAGAACCCGGCTTGAGTACGATGATCAAAACGGCCGATTTTGTTCAAAGTGCCGCTACATACGCTACTTGTCCTCAGACCTCGCTGCCCGAATACGCGTTTATAGGTCGGTCGAATGTGGGAAAAAGCTCGTTGATTAACATGTTATGCGGGAGAAATAGCTTGGCCAAAACGTCGCAAACACCCGGTAAGACGCAGCTTATCAATCACTTCATCATCAACCAGCAATGGTTTTTGGTCGATTTACCGGGCTACGGTTATGCCAAGGTATCAAAGGGGGAGCGAGCCAAATTTAAGGGGCTGATTTACAATTATCTCGAAAAAAGAGAGAACCTGGTATGCACCTTCGTTCTCATCGATTCACGCATACCACCTCAAGCCATCGATCTCGATTTTATGGGTTGGATGGCAACGCGCGGCTTGCCTTTTGTGATGGTATTCACCAAGGCCGACAAAATGGGCACCACGCAATACCAAAGCAGCATCAGTGCCTACAACAAGAAAATGATGGAGCAATGGGAGGAATTGCCGCCCCAGTTTCACAGTTCAGCCGTTGACAAACGCGGGCAGCAGGAAATCTTGCAATTCATCGCGGAAACCAACGACAACCTAGGGCATTCTTAACCCCTTAAACCTTACTGACTCAAACCCTACCGCGTTTGAATGGTGGAATAACCATTACCCCACTTGCACAGACCAGGTCAGTGGCGACCTATCCATTCTCCTTGATCAATCCGGTTTGAACCCCAAAATAGGCACAGAAATCGCGCATGTCTTCAGCTAATTTCCGGTCGCCTGTCGACCTTTCATAGGTATCTGTCATGGTCAACAGGGTTTGATGGAAGAACTGCTTCATTTCGTCGATGGTCATTTCCTTGGTCCACAGATCAATTCTCAGCGTATTGCGCTCCTTTTCATCCCACAGCGACAACATGATTGCCTTGCAAGGGCCACCTTGCTTTTCAGCTTCGGCATTCCATTCTATGCGCTCTGGAACACTGTTTTCATCTACCTCAACGGCGAATACGATATTGCTTTTTTTGCGTGCTTGGCTCATCTTTTTCCTTTGTATGCTTTAACAATTTCTTCATCGGCAACCTTGTAAAAAAGATCTTGAACCGAAGTATTGGGGAATTTATTCATGTAATCGGCTACCATTTTGTAGCCAATAAAGGCGCCCATCATAGGCGGGCTATCCTGCGGCAATCCGGGGGTGAAGGGACCATCGGAAGTCAATCGGGTTATATCTCTTTCTTTGGTTGAAAAAAGGAGGTTCTTGCCTACCAGCTCTTTCCAAGCGTTTTTTTCTTGAGCATAGGCCCAGCTCATCTGAGCGGCCGAGTAACTGTGCAAGGTACTATCAGCAACCTCGCCAACCGCAGCCTCGGTAACATAAAGCACCTTACCGTAGAAACACAGATAGGCCATTACGTTTTTCACCACCTCTTTGCGATAGGTATTGACCAAAAGCCAACCTTTAATGGCATCTTGAACCATGTAGTCAGGGTTCATGTTAGCGCGCTGCCATTGCGGAAAATCGGGTGGGAGCGATTTCACCACGGGATGCTTCTCGCCCAGGTACCACTCAAGTCCTATGCCAATTACCGAGGTATCGGGCCAAATTCCCACGTTAAAACCCGAATTGTACAAATAAATCTCCGGAACGGGTTTGTTGGGAAACCAGCGGTTCAGTTTGGCAACCGCCTGTTGGAGCTTCTCGCGCTGACTAAAATTGGCGGGATAAGCTTTTGCAATCTCCGTCTGGAGGGATCTAAACTGGCGGTTTCCCGCAAAGCGATAAAGGGAGAAAACGGTATTTGAATCGGGCAATACCTGAAGAATATTGGCTAGATAGGTGCGATAGAACGAGCGGGGCTCAGCCAACATACTTCGGTGGTAAGCCGCAAGGGTGTCTAATTGCTTGGCAGCGGCAAAAACGGCCGTATCCAATCGATAAATGTTGACTTGTACGTTGTTTTCTACTACCTTTTCACTGATTATGTTCTCAGGCTTGGGGCTGGATCTGTTGCAGCCCAGTGCGGCAATTCCCACTGATAAAACCAAAAGCCTGCGTACATGTTTCATTAAGACCGTATTTTTGAAATGCAAAAATCATGAAAATTATGACAAAACGGATTTTAACCCTCGTTTGTTTCGCTGCACTTTATCAGGGTGCTCAGGCACAGACCCAACCCACTGCTCCATCAGCTCCGGCTCCCGCTGCAGCACCAGCACCCGTCCAAGAATCCTCTAAAACCAAGGTTCGTCTCGGACTTTTTGTAGCCCCAAACATTGGCTGGGAGAAAACAGGCAATGACGGCATCAGCTCCGACGGAGGAAAGTTGGGTTACTGTTTTGGTTTGAACACCGAATTCCAGTTTTCAAAGCGCTACGCATTAGCAACCGGCCTGCATATCAACAAAATGGGTTATGGAAACACCCAGAATATAGCAGGTATTCAACTAAGTACCACTACGCGCTCTCAGTACGTCGAAATTCCGGTAACCCTTAAACTCAGCACCAACGAAATTGGCTACCTCACGTATTTCGGCAAATTCGGACTCGCTCCATCGCTGAGCATTAGTGATAAATTCAAGGACAGTAAAGGAGCAGAAGGCAACCTTACCAACCAGATTCAACCCCTTCGTATGGCGCTCATTATTGGATTTGGTGCCGAGTACAGCATAAGCGGCGATACCCGACTGTTTGCAGGACTTGATTTCAACAACGGATTCACCAATGTTTATACGCGCAATGCCGTTACCGACGCTGCCGGCAATAAACGCAAATCGATCAACAACTTTGTATCGCTCCAATTAGGGGTATTCTTTTAAATTCGCGGCGATTGGCTCCGGAGGTTCGGACCAACCCAACAGCACTATGAAAATTACAGCAGCCCAACTCAACTTCACGGTTGGTGACATCGACGGAAATGGCGGGAAGATCATTCAGGAAATAAACAAGGCCCGTGATAACGGTTCAGACCTTGTGATATTCCCAGAGTTGGCAATCTGCGGTTATCCCCCGCAGGATTTATTGGCATACCCTTCTTTCACGGAGCGATGCCTGCGCATGTTGGACCAAATCCGAGAAGCTTCTTCAGACATTGGCGTCATAGTGGGCTGCCCTTCTTTTAACCCTGATAAAGGCCAGAAATCGCTCTTCAATTCGGCGTACTTTTTTGAAAATGGTCATTTGATCGGCGTGCAGCATAAATCGCTGTTACCTGACTACGATGTTTTCGACGAGTACCGCCATTTTCAACCCGCCCAAACTACTGAAATCTTCTCGTTTAGGGGATCGCAGCTGGCCATTGTTATATGCGAGGACAGCTGGTTCCCCAAAGGCGATGGGCCCTATACAAACGGCCCATTAGACCGCATTCAACCCAAACAAGTTGACTACCTCATCAATATCTCGGCGTCGCCCTTCCATTTGAAGCAGGCGGAGTGGCGTGCTGAAAAAGCGCGTTACATTGCCCAGCATTGGGACTGCCCGTTTGTATATGTAAATCAGGTGGGTGCTCATTGCTCGCTCATCTTCGACGGAGGAACGGCTGTTTACTTACCCGACGGATCGTCGACCACTGCCCCGTATTTTCAGGAAACGTCGCTTCACTGGGATATACGCAACCCCAGCTCACACCTGCAATCGACGTCGCCCAACTTCTTGACTAACCTACACGAAGCCTTGATACTGGGTATTCGAGACTTCTTTGGAAAACAAGGGTTCTCACGGGCTGTTCTCGGTTTATCAGGGGGTATTGACAGCGCCATTACAGCGGCATTGGCTGTTGAGGCCCTTGGACCCGAAAACGTAACGGGCCTGCTTCTGCCTTCGCCTTACAGTTCGTCGCACAGCCTCACCGACGCCATAGATCTGGCCAACAACTTGGGCATCGAACACCACACCGTTCCCATCGCTGCCCTATACTCAGAGGCCAATCAGGCCTTGGCGCCCTTGTTTGCAGGCGAACCAACGGATGTAACCGAGGAAAATATTCAGGCCCGCCTTCGCGGGATGCTTTTGATGGCTTTTTCGAACAAAAAAGGTGCTATTTTGCTCAACACCACCAATAAAAGTGAGGCCGCTGTAGGTTATGGCACCCTTTATGGCGATCTCTGCGGGGGATTAGCCGTGTTGGCCGACGTATGGAAAACCGATGTATACCGTTTGGGGCATTACCTGAATAGAGACCGGGAAATCATTCCCTCATCAACACTCACCAAGGCCCCCAGCGCTGAGCTTCGGCCCGATCAAAAAGACACCGACAGTTTGCCTTCATACGACGAACTAGACCCCGTTTTGAAGCTTTACATTGAAGAATGCCGCTCGGAAGCGGAAATCCAAAGAAATTATCCCAGCTACCCATGGGTACCCAGAATTATTTCGCTGGTGAATCGCAACGAATACAAGCGGTTTCAATCGCCCCCTTGCCTTCGAGTAAGCCACAAGGCTTTTGGCCAGGGACGGGCGATGCCTTTAGTGGCACAGTGGAAATAACAATAAGTTAATTCCGATTCCCGTCAACCTTTCATTTGGGGTTGTTTATTTGTTTCTTTACGGCATGACCTACACGCTGCTCGACATACTACAACTCATTGGGGCCATTGGTTTTTTCATTTACGGAATGAAAATCATGAGCGAAGGCATTCAAAAAATTGCCGGAAACCAAATGAGAAAGGTGTTAAACGCCGTGACCTCCAATACGGTTTACAGCTTTTTCAGCGGTTTGCTGACCACCGTCATTGTGCAAGCCTCGTCGGCCACCACCGTTATGGTAGTTGGTTTCTCGCATGCGGGACTGCTCACCCTGAAACAAGGTGTGGGATTGATCATTGGTGCCAACGTGGGAACCACCGTCAAGGCCATCCTTTGGGCCTCTTTTGGCTTCAATAAATTCGAACTCTCCACACTGGCGCTGCCCATTATCGCCATTGCATTTCCGCTGTTTTTTTCAGCCAAAACGCGGTATAAATCGTGGGCCGAATTTTTGATTGGTTTCGCCATACTTTTTATGGCGCTTGATTTCATCAAAATGTCAATCCCAGAGCTATCGCCCGAGGTATTGCGCTTTGTGACTCAAATCAACAACCACACCCTGGGTTCTACGCTATTTTTCATTTTGCTTGGCACGTTGATAACCGTAGCCATTCAATCGTCGAGTACCGCGTTTGCACTTACGCTGGTGCTTTGCAATCAGGGGATCATTGACTTTGAGGCGGCAGCAGCCATTGTATTAGGCGAAAACATTGGCACCACCGTTACGGCCAATTTGGCGGCCTTAGTTGCCAACTATCACGGCAAACGAGCCGCCTTGGCGCACACCCTCCATAACGTCTTAGGTGTAATACTGATCCTCCCTTTTAATCACTGGTTCTTGCAAGGCATTGACCACATGCTGGTCTCCTTCGGCGAACCCTCTCCGCTTACCTCGGTAGCGGGCATGAGTTGGGGGATCACCGCCTATCACATTGCCTTCAATGCCAGCACAGGTCTCATCAACCTCATTTTTTTAAGTCCCTTCATTCAGCTTGTTGAACGTTTAATTCCCGCTCGCTCAGAAACGGGGTCTCGACTTGCTTACGTTGGATCTGGATTTATGAAAACGCCTGAATTGGCCTTACTTGAGGTATATACCGAGTTAGAAACCGCGGGCAAAACGACCCTCAAGATGGCCGAACTCTCGGCCAAGTTGGTCGATGAGGTAAATCCCCAGAAAATGGCGGAGATCACCGATCAGATCAAAGCGCTCGAAAATCAAACCGACGTTTCTAAACGAGATATTGAAATCTATTTGAATCGACTCCGAGAAGATGAGGTATCGGCTGAAACGGTTCAGAAAATACAGATCCTGCAAGCTGTTTCAAGCGATTTGGAGCGCATTGCAGATCTTTTTGTATCCCTTTCCAAAACCTTTACCAAAAAACGCGAAAACAATATCTATTTCCTTCCCGAGCAACGTCAAGCCCTCAAAGCCATGGTAAAACAAGTTCAGGAAGCTTTCACACTCATGGTCGACAATTTTGAAAATTTAGATGCGGCTCAATGGGAGAAGGCGGCTGAAATGGAGCAACTCATAAACGGCCTGCGCAACGAATTGCGCGACATGCAGCGCCGCGATTTGGAGGCTGGAGATTTTAACACCCGCAGTGCCGACTTGTATGCCGAAATCTACTCCACCCTGGAGCGGATTGGCGATTTTGTTTACCGCGTGGCTCAATCCATGCAGAAAGCGGGATGACCTGAAGTGCGGTCCAACTTAAAGCTGTCTTGGTAATCTCCTAACCACGGCGTAGCGCGGAACTGAACCAACCGATTGGAGTGGACCCGCACAGACATATAGTCAACCCTCCCTCCGTAAAAACCGCCTGCGCATTATATACATCAATTTCCTACCACAAAAGGGGCTGATTCAAACACATTGCTCTTTTTGAGCGATTTATCGATAAGTTGAAAACTGATCTTAGCAAAATGACGCGAGGTATCAGAGAGCACAAAAATGGGGTTAACGGTCAACTCTCCTTCAAGAACTTTGATTTTACCACGAGGTGTTAAGGGCACAATTCGATAACCAAACGAGCCTCTGGGCTTCCAATTGAGCGTAGAGTCGGCTACAAAATAATTTGCAACCAAGTTGAAGTAAAATTCTCCACCAAATTCAAATGGCGGAAAGGTATCTCCCTGCGCGAGGCCTATGTCACCGTCGCCATCGGTAAATCCAATAATGGCCTGATAAACGCTATCTTGCTGAGCCAATGACACAGAAGTTATGATGGGCTCGGGCGGAAACTCCTTTACCTTCAGACAACCCGCCAACAACCCCAACGCACCCAACCAAAACCATCCTTTTTTCATAGCTCTCATAACTTGCCTAAATTTACGGCTTCTGATTCAAACAGTCAATGGTAAGCCTGCCGAACTTTTTTTCAATCAAAGAACAACTCAAGGAAAACCCCGCAGCCTTTGAGTCGATTGCCTTGCAGATTTTCGCTTACCAGTACCTCAACAATCCCGTGTACCACAGATTTTGCCAATTGCTGGCAAAACATCCCGGCAACGTACTCCATACCGCCGACATCCCGTACTTGCCCATTCACCTCTTCAAAAGCCAAGAAATCTGCTGTTTTGAACCCGTTTGGGCCGAAAGAATCTACACCTCATCGGCTACCGGAGGCACACCCAGCAGGCATTTCGTGAGAAAATACAGCGATTATTATTTCTCCTTTTCAGAGGCATTTCGACTGTTTTACGGGCATCCCAGCGAGTATTGCATTTTGGCATTGCTGCCGTCGTATCTCGACAGGGATGGATCATCGCTGATCGAAATGGTCGATGTCTTGATTAAAGAATCGGGCCATGCCCATAGCGGTTTTTACCTTAAAAACACCCGAGAATTGATTGAGAACATCGATAGGGTGAAACGGACGGGCCAGAAAATTCTGCTCATTGGCGTGAGCTTCGCTCTATTGGACTTGGCGGAACAGGGACCTTTTGGCTGGGAAGGTGTGTGTGTTATGGAAACGGGAGGCATGAAAGGCCGTAGAAAGGAAATTACCCGGAGGGAATTGCACGACATCCTCAACCGCAGTTTTAACACGCAGCAAATTCACTCGGAATACGGCATGACCGAACTGCTATCTCAAGCCTACTCGTCGGGTGATGGCTTCTTTTTTTGTCCGCCTTGGATGCGCATCAGCATCAGGGAGGCCAATGACCCCTTTTCTCCAGCCGAAATGGGTAAAACAGGCGGAATCAATGTGATTGACTTAGCCAATATTGAATCCTGTTCCTTTATTGCCACCCAAGATCTGGGCAAAATACATGAAAACGGCGGTTTTGAGGTAGTTGGACGGTTTGATCACTCCGACGTGAGAGGCTGCAATCTCATGGTAGAGTAAGGCTTCTGGACGCCTAGGCACAAGGCCGCGAGAACGCCCATGCACCGGCTTTCCGCCTGTTGGACCTACTGCACTTCGAAAGCTGAGGGGTAAGCGTTTAAAATATTGTTAAGATTGATCTCTGTTTGTGCATTCTTGAGTTACTTTAAGCCGAAAATCAAATCATTATGTTCAAAAACATTTGCCTTGTTTTAGGTTTCATCGCGAGTACGTTGGCATCGGTGGGTCAAATTAAGGACTACCAGTACAAGTTCACTGTGAAAGGTGCCAAAGAACGCGACACCATCTACCTTGCGAATTACTTCGGCAAGCAACTGTACTACAACGATACGGCCTATGCCGACAAAACCGGAACGTTTACGTTTAAAAAGAAGCGCAACATAGATCCCGGACAATTTGCGGTTGTTATGCCCGGATCTAAATATTTTGAAATCCTAATTAACGAGCCCGCATTTTACCTCAAAACCGACACCGCTGACTTTGTCAAAAACATGGTTTGCGAAGGCTCCGTTGAAAATAAGATCTTCTACGACTACATCGACTTCTTGAGCAAAAAAAGAGAGTCGATGAATCCCCTGAATGAGGCCTACGACAAGGCAAAAGACGAAAAAGAAAAAGAGGAAATTCAGAAGAAACGCATCGCTGTTGATGCCGAGGTAAAGGCCTACCAAAAGCAGCTTGCCGAAAACCACAAAAACCTATTGGTGGGTCAGATGGTAGCCCTCTCGCTGGATATTGATATTCCCGAGGCTCCCAAAAAAGCAGATGGCACAATGGACAGCGCATGGGCCTATTACTATGCCCGGGATCACTACTTTGACTTGGCCAATCTCAAAAACGACGCACTGGCCCGCACGCCTTCCTTCCACAGCAAACTGGATTATTTCATCAGTAAAATGGTATTGCAAAACCCAGACACCATTTGCAAGGTGACCAAAACCCTCACCGACAAGATGAACCCAACTGGCGATCTGTTTAAATACACGGTGACCCATGTAACCGAAACCTACAACAAAAGCAATATTATGGGTATGGATGCCGTGTTTGTTTGCATGGCCGATCAGTATTACCTCGCGGGTAAAGCCTATTGGTCTGATTCAAGTAGAGTGAACAAGATCCGCGAGCGCGCCGATGCATTGCGTCCTATTTTACTTGGCAAAGCCACACATCCGCTCTCATTGGCCGACACCACCCATCAAAACTGGAAACGTCTCTACGACCTGAAAGCCGATTACACCGTGCTGGTTTTCTGGGATCCAGACTGCGGTCACTGTAAAAAAGAAATGCCCAAACTCGCTGAATTGTACAGCAAAACCAATGGCAAAGACTTCCAAGTGTATGCCGTTAGCTCCGACGCTACCGACAAATGGAAAAAGTTTATCAAAGACAACAACATGACCTTTGTGAATGTAGCCGTTCCCGATGCGGTGCGCAACGACCAAGACAAGCTCGTAAAACTTATCTCGGCCGGCACCACCGATTTAAAGAGCCTCAATTATCACGAAACCTTCGACGTATACTCCACTCCTAAAGTTTTTGTCCTCGATAAAGACAAAAAAATTGTTGCCAAGCAAATTGGAATCGAGCAATTAGAGGAAATCTTGGGCCAGATCAAGGAATTGGATCAAAAAAGAACCGCGGTGAAATAAACACCCATTCACCAACTAAAAAGGCTGCCTCGTGGAGGCAGCCTTTTTAGTTGTATGCTGTATCAAACCGCTTCCCCTCTCCGATTTAAACCCACAAGCAAAAAGCGGAGCAAGTAACAGCTGGGGAGAAGACTAACCGATGCATGGGGCTGAGATCCTCAGGGAACCCAGCGGCCAATTACCTTCAATCTACCCGAATCACGAAATAATTTTTCTTCCCGCGCTGAAGCAAAACAAACTTGTTATTGATCAAATGGCTTTCATTCAACCGAGCTTCGGCATCAATTTTATCTTTGTTAATGCTGATCGAGTTTTCTTTTAAAGCCCTGCGCGCCTCGCTTTTGGAGGGCAAAAATCCGGTGAGTTCCGAAAGCACATCCACGACCTCAGTTCCCATCAACCGATCTACACTCACACTGGCTTGAGGCACTCCTTCAAATACGGCTAGAAAATCGTCGTCTGACAGCCGCTTGAGCTGCTCAGAGGTCGCCTTGCCAAAAAGGATTTCACTGGCTTCTAGTGCCGCTTGCAAATCTTCGGCACTGTGCACACGAAGTGTTATTTCCTCGGCCAAAGCGCGTTGCAACTTGCGTTCATGGGGTGCTGAACGGTGCTCTTCGATAAGCGTTTCAATCTCAGCCTGGGTTTTAATCGAAAAAATTTTGATGTAATTCTCCGCATCTGCATCGGCGGCGTTTAACCAAAACTGGTAAAATTTATACGGGCTGGTTTTGGTTTTGTCGAGCCAAATGTTGCCCCCTTCGCTTTTGCCAAATTTAGTTCCATCCGACTTCTTGATCAGCGGTGTGGTAAGCGCAAAGGCACTGCCCGCAGCTTTTCTGCGAATGAGCTCTGTTCCCGTAGTTATGTTCCCCCACTGGTCGCTGCCCCCCATCTGCAGTTTTACATCGTGATTTTTCCATAAGTAGTAAAAATCGTAACCCTGAATGAGTTGATAACAGAACTCGGTAAACGACATGCCTGTTTCGAGTCGATTTTTCACCGAGTCTTTAGCCATCATGTAATTCACCGATATGTGTTTGCCCGCCTCGCGGATGAATTCCAGGAACGAAAAATCTTTGAACCAGTCGTAGTTATTGACGATGATGGCCGGATTATCGCCTTCAAAATCCAAGAATTTCTCCAGTTGTTTTTTTTGTGCAGCGAGGTTGTGATTGATTTGCTCTGGGCTGAGCATATTTCGCTCCGCACTTTTGCCTGAGGGATCGCCCACTAAGCCTGTAGCGCCGCCCACTAACGCAATGGGCTGATGCCCGCATCGCTGAAAATGCATCAAGGTCATAATCTGAACCAAGTTGCCCACTCCGAGTGAATCAGCGGTTGGATCAAAACCAATGTAGCCCTTCACGCTTTTTCCGTTCAACAGCATCTCCTCGGTTTCGGGCATCATGTCATGCAACATGCCTCTCCATCGCAATTCCTCGACAAAATTCTTCATGGGTTTTTCAAATTAAGCGGTAAAAATAAAGTTATGATGAGTATCGAGGACTTGTTTTGGTAATTTTATACGATTTTTCGCGCTTGAACACAGATTACAACGCCCAACGCTACGTACTTACGGGAGCCACTGGTATGGTGGGCGCTCACATTGCCTTGGCTCTAAACCAAGCGGGATCCAGCATTGTGGCGCTCAAACGCCCGGAAAGCCGCACTACTTTTACCGCTGATTTGCACACCCTAATGGGCTTATCGTCGATCTATGGCCGTATCCAATGGCAAGATTGCGATTTGGATAATGGGGAAGCGCTGCTCGACATCATTCAACCCAACGACATCATCATTCACGCTGCTGGCTGGGTTTCTTTCGACAGCAAGGACTACCCGATATTATTAGAAACCAACGGATACCTAACCCGAACCTTGGTGAATGTTGCCCTCGAGAAAAAGGCGACTAAATTCGTATATATCTCCTCTATTGCTGCCGTAGATATGGCTTTGGGCGTAAAAGGCAAAAAAACCGACTGGAAATTCTTTCAGCGCACCCAGCCATATGGGTACACCAAATACTTAGGTGAGTTAGAGGTATTGCGCGGTGCAGAGGAGGGTTTAGCAACATGCATCATCAATCCCGGCGTAGTCTTGGGAGCCGCGCCACACAATCACCCATTCCATCGATTTATTGAGCGCGTTAAACGCGGCTTACCACTGATGCCAACTGGCACTACCGGTTATATTGGCGCCAGTGAACTCGCCCAATGTGTGCGAAATGCCACCCAATCATCAGAACCTCGCATCATAGCTGTTACGCAGAACCTGCGGCACGCTGAAGTGGTGAGCACTGTATGCCATTTGCTGGGCCTCGAACCCCCCAAAAATCAACTAAAAGGCTGGCGGCTTTACTTGGTGCGCTGGATGGTTAAATTGGGCTGGATTCCCTCGCTGAGTTCGGCTTCATTGCGATCGTTGACGCGGGTCAGCACATACCCCGAACTACAAGCCATGGAAGGATTGCACTGGAAAACGTGCTTATCACACGCCGTCGCGTTTTTCTCTAAGAGCTCTTCTAAGGTTTATTGATGCGCTCTTTGCGCGCCAGCAGGGTATCATAGACCGTTTGACTGAGACGTTCAAAGCCTTCTAAGTCCGATTGCCATTGGGTCATGGCTTCGCGGAACTGGCTCTGGCTTACTTGATGTTTTTTCAAAATGGCAGCGGTTCGACCCTCCAGTACTTCTCGTGCATTGGTATCCACATCCGCTAATTTGTTGTACTGCGCCTCGATCAATGCCAAATCCGCCATGATAAGGACCATCTTTGGCTCTTCAATGGAGGTTTTGACCCGAGATCGATGTTGACAAGCCTCCAGCGACACGAGCAGCAAGGCAAATACCAGTGTGCGCATCATGGTTTACGACCGTTTAAACGCCAGGCGCTGACCTTTGATTGACTCATCGAAGCGACCGTCATCGAACACCAAATGGCCGTTGACAAAGGTTTTGAGAATGGTCGATTGGAAGGTATGACCTTCAAAAGGCGACCACCCACACTTGTACAAGATGTTCTCCTTAGAAACGGTGTAAGGTCTATTCAGGTCAACCAAAACGGCATCGGCGAAAAAACCTTCGGTAAGCATCCCTCTGTTCGGCATCGCAAATAGCTCCGCTACCGCCTGACTCATTTTATACGACATGCGTTCCAGCGAAATTTGATTGGCCGATGCCAAGTCGATCATGGCCTGTAAACTATGTTGAACCAACGGCCCGCCCGATGGGGCTTTCAGGTAAGGTTGTTCCTTTTCGGCTGTGGTATGCGGAGCGTGATCGGTTGCAATTACATCGATGCGATCGTCGAAAACGGCTTGTAATATGGCTTTCCGATCGGCTTCGGTCTTAACTGCAGGATTCCACTTGATGTAGTTCCCCTTGGTGGCGTAATCTTGGTCGTTAAACCAAAGGTGGTGAATGCAAGCCTCGGCGGTGATCTTTTTACCCGCTACCGGGCCTTTCTCAAAGAGATCGAGTTCTTTCGCGGTTGAAATATGTAAGATATGCAGGCGAGCACCGTGTTTTTTGGCCAATTCAACGGCCTTCGACGAACTCAAATAACACGCCTCAACCGATCGAATCAAGGGGTGATGCTCGGGGCGAATGTCGTCACCGTATTGAGCGGCATAAGCAGCCATATTCGTTCTCACGGTATGCTCATCTTCGCAGTGTGTGGCAATGAGCATGGGTGTGCTAGAAAAAATGCGCTCCAGGGTTTGTGTATTGTCCACCAACATATCGCCGGTTGAAGATCCCATAAAGATTTTAACCCCACACACTTTTTCGGCGTTGGTTTTTAGCACTTCCTCTGCATTCGAGTTACTTGCCCCCATGTAAAAGCTGTAATTGGCTAGGGAGACTTGGGCAGCGCGCTGATATTTATCCTCGAGCAAGTCCTGTGTTAACGCGTTGGGAACCGTATTGGGCATTTCCATAAAGGAGGTAATTCCACCCGCCACGGCTGCGCGGGCCTCGGTATAAATTTCGCCTTTGTGGGTTAAGCCCGGCTCGCGGAAGTGAACCTGATCGTCGATCACTCCGGGAAACAGATGCAAGCCCTCGCCATTAATCTCTCTAACCTGGCCATCAACGCGAATTTGACCCTCTATTTTTTCAATGAAATGATCTTTTATGAGCACGTCGGCAACGCGCGTTCCGGAAGCATTTACTACCGAAACGTTTCTAATAATCGTGTTTTTCATATCGTGTTAGATCGTAAATCTCATTTTGAGGACGCCCCAGAAGGCCTCCTTAAATATATTCATGCTCATCTTCGATGCGCCAAATTGTCGATCGATAAAAGTGATGGGCACCTCAGTGATTCTGAATCCCTTTTTTGAAGCCCGGTATTTCATTTCAATCTGAAAAGCGTATCCGATGAAACGAATATCGCTCAAGTCGATAGCTTGTAACACATTGGCTCGGTAACATTTAAATCCGGCCGTAGTGTCTTTGATGTTAATCCAAAGCACCGCCCTCACGTATACAGAGGCGAAATACGACATCAGGATGCGATTCAGAGGCCAGTTGCGCACCTTGCCTCCCGAGCAATACCTGGAGCCCACGGCCACGTCGGCCTTGCCCTCGGTGAGAGGAGCTAAAAGCCGGGGTAAATCCTCTGGATTGTGCGAAAAATCGGCATCCATTTCAAAGAGAAACTCGTAGCCCCGTTCCAATCCCCATCTAAATCCGTGAATATATGCAGTGCCCAGACCCAGCTTACCGCTGCGCTGTTCGAGGTGTAAACCAGGGAATTCCAACTGCAGTTGTTTGACAATATCTGCGGTGCCATCGGGCGAACCGTCGTCAACAATCAATACGTGAAAAGGCACAGGCAGCGAAAAAACCTTGCGTATAATTCGCTCAATATTCTCCTTTTCGTTGTAGGTAGGTATGATTACGAGACTGTTCGACAAGCAACACGTATTGGGGCGGGTAAAGATAAGATTTCTTATCGGCTACCCAAACCGGCGTTAAAACTAAGGGATGTGTAGGTTATCAGGCTTCAACGGCAACCACCTCTTTAACCACGTCGGGCATCATGGTTTTTAGCATGGTTTCTATGCCTTGCTTGAGGGTAACGGTGGCCGATGGACAGCCCGAGCAGGAGCCTTTGAGCAATAGATTGACCGTGCCTTCGTCGTACGAAACGAACTCAATCGCCCCTCCGTCGCCTTCTACAGCAGGCCTTACGTATTCGTCTAAATATTTAATAATTTCTTCATCGTGCTCCGACGGATTGGCTTGACTGGCCGATACCGAACGCGGAGCGTGAGCCTGACCCAACTCCTCGCGCTCGGGAAGGGCGGTAACTGCCTTCTCATTGCTTTGCAGAAAATCGCGAATGTACTCGCGCAGCTGAAGATTAATCAGATCCCATGAAATGCCTTCTGACTTGGTGATGGTTACAAAATTAGCTGAGATGAAAACCGACTTCACAAAAGGGAAATTGAACAAATCATCGGCCAAGGGCGAAAAAGGACGGGCCTGTTGTTTGGTGGTGAATTCGAGGTTAACCCCCTCATCAATCAGCATGCGATTGGCCACAAATTTCATGGTTGCAGGGTTGGGAGTTAATTCGGCGTAAACAACGGTAGGTATCACAGTTTTCTCCATTATTGTAACATTTTTACAAATGTACATCTAAGATGAGCGCTATTATAAAATCGGTTCGCGGAAAACATCCAAAATTTGGTAAAAACTGCTTTTTGGCCGACAATGCGGTTGTGGTTGGCGAGGTTGAAATGGGCAGCGACTGCAGCATTTGGTTCAACGCTGTGGTAAGAGGCGATGTTCATTTCATTAAAATGGGCGATAAGGTCAATGTGCAAGACGGAGCTGTAATTCATGCGACCTACGAAAAATCACCCACCACCATTGGCAACAACGTTTCCATTGGTCATTGTGCTATCGTTCACGGCTGCACCATTGAGGACAATGTCTTGGTAGGTATGCGGTCTGTGATTATGGACGATTGCATTATAGAATCGAACAGCATCATTGCCGCGGGCGCGGTGGTATTGCAGGGTACGCGGGTAGAAAGCGGCAGCATTTACGCCGGTGTGCCCGCTAAAAAAGTAAAGGAGGTCAGCAAGGCCTTATTTGAAGGAGAAATTCAGCGCATCAGCAACAACTACGTGATGTATGCCTCTTGGTTTAGTGGTGATGTTGAACCGTGATTTGCGCCGATTTAACGGGTGAGCCAAAGAATTGGGTGGCTTGTTGATCAAAGTTCGATGGGGAGTCGGTAGTGTAAAAACGCACCACACCGCCCTTGGTGCAACGCTCATCCATTTCCGGGTGACGAAGCAGATAGTCGCGCAGTTTTTCGGCTACAATGGTGCCTTGTTCCACCAAGGCCACTCCTTGAGGGAGGTGTCGCTCAATAACGGGCATTAGAAGCGGATAATGGGTACAGCCCAGAATGAGGGTGTCAATCTTCGGATCGCGGCTGAAAATAGCCTTGATGCGGTACTCCACGAAGTAATCGGCTGCCGGAGTATGTATTTCGTTGTTCTCTACCAAAGGTACCCACATGGGGCATGCCTCTTGTTCAACGATGAGGTTTGGGTGAAGTTTGCCAATTTCAATAGGGTAGCTATCGCTGAGTACCGTCCCGGTAGTTCCCAATACCCCCACATGACCACTTTGAGTGTAGGAGCCCACCGCTTCTGCCGTGGGACGAATCACCCCGAGCACCCGTTTTTCGGAACCCAAACGGGGTAAATCGCGTTGCTGAATAGTCCGCAGGGCCTTTGCAGAAGCCGTATTACAGGCCAAAATAACCAACTGACAACCCATGTCGAACAGTTGCTCCACACATTCCAGTGTGTACGCGTAAACCGTTTCGTAGCTCCGGGTTCCGTAAGGTGCACGGGCATTATCGCCCAGATACACGCAGTCGTATTCAGGCATGGAGCGCACTACTTCGCGCAGCACCGTGAGGCCTCCGTAACCTGAATCAAAAAAACCAATGGGTCCTGCCTGCATACCGAAAAAAAAAACGCCTTCCAAGGAAAGCGTTTTTGGTGATTTTATTTTAACCCGAGTTTGAGTTTCACTTTAGGCATGATGTCTTCGCCGCCTTCGTAGAGGGTAACACCTACACTGCTGTCGAAGATATACGTATAGCCGCCTTCTTTACCAACGTCTTCAATCGCTTTTTTCACTTTGTCGATCATGGGTTGAAGCAATTCGGCTTCCTGCTTTTTGATTTTTTCCTGGGCGCTAACCTGAAAATCCTGAATGCGTTGTTGAAGCTGAAGAATTTCGGTTTCAGCCGTTTCGCGCTCGGTTTTGGTCATGGTGGCTTCCTTGCTTTGGTAGTCTGCCACTTTCGACTGGTACTCAGTCGACATGGTTTTTAGCGTATTTTCTAGGTTTTTGGCGAAGTCTTGTACTTTCTTCTCGGCATCAGCGCGCTCGGGCATGGCGAGCAACAAATCTTGTGAATCGATGTGTGCCAATTTAGGGGCTTGAGCCATGGCCACGTGTGAACCGATGATTAGGCTAATTACTGCAATAATGCGTTTCATTTATGAATTGTATTTGAGCAAAAGTAAACTTTTGCGGGGATTATTCTACACCTTTTTTGATGCCCATCTTCCGCAGAACCGAGTCGCTTTTGTCGAATTTCGGATCGGCGTAAAGCATGTTGGCTTGATTGCCGGCCTTGTCGAAGATAAAATCGAGCGATGAGCTCGTGGCCAATTCTTTAACTGCGTTGTAAACCTTATCTTGTATGGGTTTAATCAGTTCTTGGCGCTTTCTAAACAATTCGCCTTCTAAGCCAAACTTCGATTTTTGGAACTCCCGGGCCAGGCGCTCCTTTTCTTTGATCTCTTCTTCTCGCTGTCGCTTCATATCCTCGGTTAAGAGCACTTGCTCAGCGAAATAACTCTTGTTTAGCTCGTCGATCTCTTTGTATTTCTCTTCCACTTCTTTTTGCCACTGGGCGCTCAATTTATTGAGTTCCTCCTGAGCTTTCTTGAATTCGGGGATATTCTCGAGAATATACTCGGTATCGACATAGGCAAACCGCTGAGCAGAGGCGGTAATGGAGACTACCGCAAAAATTAGAAGCAATGCTTTTCTCATCATATTCATGGGTTTGATTAAAGCTCTCCAAGATTCATGCCAATCGTAAAATGGAATTGGCCGCGAGCCATGTTGGGAGCCCCTTGCACATCGTCGAATCGCCAGCCATAGTCGAGTCCCAGAAGTCCAAACATAGGCAAGAAAATACGGGCACCTAGACCTGCTGAGCGTTTAACGGCAAATGGATTGTAATCTCTAAATCGGTTCCACGTGGCACCGGCTTCCAGGAATCCGAGTACAAAAATGGTAGCATTGGGGTTAGGCGAAAGAAGATAGCGAGTTTCAAGGGTGTATTTACTGATGATCAACCCTCCGGTTGAAGGCGAAAGCGAGAAGTCATCATAGCCTCTCAATCCGATGATTTCGCGACCGTCTAACGCAAAACCCGTCAAGGCCGATCCGCCGAGATAGTAACGCTCGAATGGAGCCGCACCGTAGTCTTTGTTGTACTTACCCAAGAATCCAAAACCGGCACGGGTATTGATCACCAAGTTCTTTGTCACGGGGGTAAACCAGCTGGAAGTGAATTTCCATTTGTGATACTCAACAAACTTAAATTTCTGCTGATCGCTTAAGGTACTAAAGTCTTTGTTAGAGAAAAGTGAATACGGCGGAGTAGCTTTGAATGTTAGGCTATACACCGAACCGGTGCGCGGGAATATAGGCGCATCATCGCTTCGACGGGTGATATTAAGCTGATAGTTAATGTTGTTTGAATACCCGTTGGCAAAGCTGAAAACGTTGCTAAAGTTGTTCAAATCGTAGTATTGATAGGCAATCTGATGGTAAATCGAAAAATAATCATCCGGCCATTGCAGCTGCTTGCCTAAACCGACCGAAACACCTGAAATCAGGAGGCTTTGACGAATGGGGTTTAAAAAGCGCTTGTTGGATTCGTCGCGCAAAAATTTAGGTTGGCCATTCGTTTGTACCGAGTGCGAAACGGCAACGCTGAGTGCATTGCGTCTTTTTCCTCCCAGCCAAGGTTCGGTAAAAGAGAAGTTATACCCTTGGAAGAAGGTACCGTTGCTCTGCGCGCGTATACTCAATCGCTGACCATCGCCCGATGGAAGTGGTGCCCAAGCATTTTTCTTGAGCAGGTTTCGCATGCTGAAGTTGTTGAAACTCAGACCCAGCGTACCCACTACCCTACCGGCACCAAAACCACCGCTTAACTCAACCTGGTCAGAGGGTCGTTCGGAAACCGAATACTCAATATCAACCGTGCCATCCTTTGGATTGGGAACGGTATTAATCCCGAGTTTTTCGGGGTCGAAGTAACCCAACTGAGAGAGCTCGCGGTTGGTGCGTATAATTTCCGACCTGTTAAACAGATCGCCCGGACGGGTGTAAATCTCGCGCATGATCACGTGATCATTTGTTTTATCGTTGCCTATCACGGTAACGCGATTTACTCGGTATTGCTTTCCTTCGATAACCCGAATTTCAAAATCGATGCTGTCGTTTTCAACCGCTACCTCAACCGGTACCGCTTGGAAAGAGAGATAACCGTCGTCGAGGTATTGGGAGCTTACATCGGTGCTGTTGGGGTTTATAACCAAACGTTCATTGAGCACCGCACTGCTGTATATATCTCCTTTTTTAATGCCCAGAATGGAGCTGAGGTAATCTGATGAAAACTTGGTATTACCCACCCAGCGGATGTTGCGGAAGAAAAATTTATTCCCTTCATCGACTGTCATTTTGATGGCTACGGTGTTGGAAACACTGTCGTAAACCACGGTATCGCTCACAATCTTGGCGTTTCGATAACCCAAGCTGTTGTATTTCGCTATGATTTTGGCTTTGTCGTCTTTATAATTTTTCTCGAGGAACTTAGAGGTTGAGAACAGTCGATAGGGTTTCTTTACCTTGGTTTCCTTCATGGCTCTTAGAAGTTGGCCATTGGTAAGCTCCTTATTGGGATCGCGTTTGTACACTTCATACCACTTATTCCCTTTCACCTTCACCTGAGTTCCCCCTTTGATGCGTTCAAAGGCAATCTGACTTACTTTCACCTTACCGCCTTTGTCGACGTTGATGGACAAAATCACCGAATTGCGAATAACGGTGTCTTTGGTAAGTACCAGATCTACTTTAGTTTGCAGGAAGCCTTTTTCGACGTAGAACTTGCTGACAATGTTCTTGGTATTTTGAATCACGTTTTCGGTCAGAATGGTACCTAGGCGCAAGTTTATTTTTTCGCGAAGGTCTTCGGCCTCGCCCTTGGAGACGCCTTCAAATTTGTATTTCGACAGGCGGTCTCTTTCGCCCAACTCAATGTTCAGGAAAACGGTGTTACCTGCCCGAACTTCGGCCAGGCGAATGTTGATATCGGAGAAGAGTTGCTGTTTCCAGAGGTTTTTGATGGCGTTAGAAATTTTATCGCCGGGGATGGTGATTTTATCTCCTACCGAAAGGCCAGTGAACAAAATAACCGCTTCCGAATCAAAGTTGGAGCTTCCGCTAACGGATATCCCTCCAATGGTGTATTCTTTCGGTTTTTCGAGGTCGATATTGGATTCTCCTCCAATTTTTACCTGCGCATGCAGGCTAAAAGGGAGGATGGCAATAATTAGGAAAGCCAGGCGCTTAAATAGACTCATTGCGGTGATTGGATTGAGCAATTTGTTCAGAGGTAAGGCCAAAACGGCGTTCGCGCTGCTGGAAGGAATAAACGGCTTTGAAAAATTCATTTTTTGAGAAGTCAGGCCAGAAGACATCGGTAAAGTAGAGTTCGGCATAGGCAATTTGCCAGAGTAAGAAATTGCTTATGCGGTGTTCTCCGCTGGTCCTGATAAGTAAATCGGGGTTTGGAATATGTTTCGTGAACAGGTGTTCAGCGATGGTTTCGTGGGTGAGATCTGATTTTTGGAGTTGGCCGATCTGAATTTTATCAATGATCTGATGAACGGCGTGGGTAATCTCCTCTTTCGAGCCGTACGACAGGGCCAAAACCAGCGTTATTCTGCTGTTGTTTTTGGTCAATTCAATGGCTTCGTTTAATACGCGGAGGCATTCGGCAGGCAAGGTTTCGAGATTGCCAATAGCAGCTAGCTTTACGCCGTTTTTGTTGAGTTCGCTGATTTCGGCGTGTATGGTGCGAACCAACAACTCCATCAAGGCGTCTACTTCGGCTTTGGGCCTGTTCCAATTCTCTGAGGAAAAGGCGTAGAGGGTAAGGTATTCGACACCAATTTCGGTGGCAGCGGTAAGGGATGACCGAACGCTTTCTACTCCGTTCATATGCCCAAAAACGCGGTGCTCGCCTTTTGTTTTGGCCCAACGGCCATTGCCGTCCATGATGATGGCAACGTGCTTGGGCACATTCAACAAATTGAGCAGATCTTTGTAATTGGTTGTATCCATAGTTACCTCACCCTATCGCAAGCGGTTTGCCTTCTGTTTGTTTTAAAGCAAAGACTAAATCCGGTGTAATTGTACCAATCTTTAGTATTGCGGTTGCCTCTTTCGAGTCCCACATTGGTACCGTTTACCCCTTGTTTAATCCTGCTTCGGTCGACAAATACAGCCTCTTCAGGTCTGAACAATTCGGGATCAGCGTAGGTGCCAGCTACGTCGTCCAGGTGATCAAAAAACGTTTTTCTGAAACCCGTAAAAATTGCGAAAGACACCCGAGATCCGAGGCTTATCTTAAAACCGGCTCCAACAGGGACGGCAAAATTAATTAAATTATACTTCTTTCCACCGGGTAGATTTTGCCCCTCGGTACCGATGGCTCTGAGTTTAAACCATTGGCCATTGGCATTTGCCTCGGGATTGCTGTAGAACGCCGAGAAACCGAAGAAAAGATACGGCGAGAAAAACCGGCGTTTACTCCCCATTTGGTATTCAAAATAATTGATTTCCAGTTGAGTCCCTAGCTCGATAAGATTGCTCCTAAAATGGAGGTTTCGATTGAATTGAAGGGGATCGCTTTGCAGGGAATCGGCGCCGCCAATACGACCCGCAATCAGGTGATGTTCCCAAGAAATGCGGTTTTGATAGGTCGTTCGGTAGCTCACACCAATGGCAGGTCGAAGGTCGGTGTAGGGACGCTGGTTGAGCTCGCCGAGGTACGACATTACCCCGCCGGTAATACCCAACTCGCGCTGCTGACAACGGGCCATTTGCCCCCCCAGCAGGGTGAAGACCCCTATCAACCCAATGTACCGAACAATCATTGCTCTATTAATGTGAAATCGCACTTTTTATTGCCCCGATAAACAAACAAAGGTAAATTTTTCAGCCGACTATCACCCAATTGGTTCTGTTGAGGGGTTGATGCGTTGATGCGTGTATGTGTTGATGCGTTAATGCGTTTATTTATCGATGGGCTGATCCGCATAGTTTAAGAATCGAATCGGTCACCGAAAATCAACTATTAACTATTAACTACTAACTATTCACTATTAACTCGCCCTCTTCTATCGTGTCACCTCTCACGTATCACGTATCACCTGTCACCTGTCACCTATCACCTGTCACCTGTCACGTATCACTTGTCCCTCCCTCTCAATTCCTTCTATCCATACCCCACATCATTTTGGCGCGCAGGGTATTGTAAAAATTCTCCGATTTAAGTTTGAGCAACTTGATCGAGAAATCAGCTTTTTTGATGATCAATTCGGTTGATGGATCGAAAGCAATGCTCCGACTATCGAGGGCAACCAGGTAGTTTTCATCACGGGCTTCGACCTTGAGTCTAATTTCGCTGGTGTCGCTCAGAACGATGGGACGAACGTTTAAGTTGTGAGGAGCGATGGGGGTAATGATGAAATTGGGTGCTGTTGGGGCGAGGATGGGACCACCGCAGCTCAGTGAGTATGCTGTTGAACCCGTTGGCGTGGCGACAATGATCCCATCGGCCCAGTACGAATTGAGGTAAGCGCCGTCGATGTACGCCTGAACGGTGATCATAGAGGAAGTGTCTTTTTTGATCACCGTGAGCTCGTTTAAGGCAAAATTGAAGCCGCCAAACGGAACCCCTTCATCGGTCAATAAACTCAGTAGGGATCGATCCTCCAGCACATAATCGCGATTGATCAGTGCGTTCACTGCACCGCTGATTTCCTCTCTCGAAATAATCGACAAAAAACCCAGTCTACCCGTGTTGATACCGAGAATCGGAACACCGGTTTGCTTTACCAAGGTAACTGCATCTAAGAAGGTGCCATCGCCCCCAATGCTCAACAGCACATCAAATTGACTGGAAAAATCCTTGCTGGCGAATAGCTTTAACTTATCGTCGGGTTTGACATATCGGAACAGAAAATCGGCGAAGCCATCGTGAATATACAGATCGAGGGCTTGATTTTTCAGTCGACTGAACAGAAACTGAACAGCGGGCACAAATGTTTCATTGAATTTTTTCCCGTAAATGGCAATCTTCATGCGGTCGACAAGGGTTTAAATGGGTCTACTAAAGTGCATAAAAAATCCTTGTTGGCCGATGCGATTGAACGAATATTCCAAACGGATTACAAAGTCGTAGAAACTGATCACATCCAAGCCCAATCCCCCGCCTAAGAGGAGGTTGTTGCTAAGTGGATTTTGCTGGGCGTAAAGTCTGTCGGCTGCATAACCCACATCGAAATTGGCGTTGGCATATGACGCCACAAACAAGCGGTTGAATTTGGCATTGCGGATAAATGGCAGCTTTATTTCCCACTGATCGAGCAAACGGATCTTGGTGCTCGTTTTGAGGATGGCGTATTGCTGCGCATCGAAAATGTAATATTCATACCCTCTGACATAGTCGGCATAACCCAATCCCCGCTGAAGTGAATAGGGCAGATCATTAAATCGAGTGGCTTTCAGTGCCGCACTGTAAGCGAAATAGGTTTTTTTACCCACAGGAAGGTATTGCCTCCATTGGGCATAAGCCTGCCAAACACTCGATTTGCTCCCGCGATCCAGGTAAATGTCGGGTTTAAAGACCGAACCGGTGAAGTGGATTCCTTTGAGCGGATAGGCTCGATAGTCGGTTTTGTCGTAAACATAACTGTATCCGAGCTCGACAAAACTGCGAGTGGATCTACCTTGACCGAAATAATCGGCAAACACAGAGGCCAAGCTGTCTTGAATCGCTCCATTGATCCATTTGGTGAAAAAATAATGTGTTCCGTTGAGTTTTGGCCGGTATTGCAATCGGGTGCTAACACTGTGCTCGCGCCTTACAACTTCCCCAACGCGGGTGTAGAAAATGCGTTTGTTCTCGGCCGATCCGGTATTCACTTGATAATTTTCCACGTAATCGGCATAAAGTGTCAAACCCAGTGTTTTTGCCTTGTTGATGTATGGAAAGGAGTATGAAAGTCCTACTTGTTTGTTGTAGCCAATCTTTGCTCGCAGCCGAAGCACCTCGTTGCGGCCCCGGCTGTTGTACTGGGTGAGCAGTAAACCAATATTGGTGCGTGTAAAATCGCGGGTTTCCCACCAGGTATTGAAATTGGGGTCGACATATTCGAAGACCGGACTGGGCCAAATATACCATCGCTCGGTCAGCTGAAATACTACATCGACGGTGTCTGCATGGCGGGTGATGCGAGGTTCGACGAAATTAAACAGACTGAGGTTCATCAGATTCTGCCGCGACCGCTCCAATTGCGCCAAACATTGAACCGAATCCAATCGAGCGGGCGCATCTACTACCAATTCCCGGCGTAGGATAGACTCTTTGGTTTTTTTGTTTCCAACAAATTCAACAGATCGCAGATACCAGGTAGCTGTTGAATCTTGGGCGCATAGTGCATGGGCGCAACCGAATAGCAGGCCTGAAATACAACCTATCAGCTGCCCTCTGCCATTCATTACATATTGATGTATTTCATCAGCTCGTCGTAACGCCGTTTAATCAGTTCTTGGTAATCGCTTTCTTGAAAGCTTTCTTTGATGACGTAATTGTAGCGAGTGAAGGTTTGCAATACCCCGTCGATATTCGAATTGTTCAACTTGAGGGTCACATCCATGGTCTCGCTGTCTTTGTAAGATGTGATGTATGAAGAAAGGATTTTACTATCGTTTCCTTCTACGATATTGGCAATTTGCATCAAGCTGTAGTCGCGCTGGCGGACTTCGATCACGATTACGGCGCCGGGCTCGCTCATGGTGGCTGTGCCCCCGATGGCTTTGATAACCTCTCGCAAGGAAATGCCGCCGAGGTAGGTTTTCTGATCGTTGATCACCGGCACCAGCGTAAGCCCCGTCTCGGCCAACAACTTGATAACATCGTAATAGTGTTGGTTTTCTTTCACATAAGCAATGGGACGAATGGCTTTTACATCGCCAATGGTCTCATCGGGATTGGCGCTTAACAAATCTTCTTCGAAAACGAGGCCTTGCAATTCACCGCGTTCTACTTGAGGCAGGTGTGCCAACTTCCACTCTTCCATCCACATCAATACGGTATCGACCTTATCGGAGGCCGTGACGGTATTGAAATCGTGCACCATGATATCTTTCGCTCTCATAAACTCCTCAGTTATCCCTAAGCTTTCTACCTTTATGCCGGTAACGGCCCAAACATAGAAAAAATTGCCATGACTAAATTGTCTGTTAACATTAATAAGGTGGCCACCTTGCGCAATGCCCGAGGGGGTAATGTCCCCAATGTACTTCAAGTAGCCCTTGATTGTGAGCGATTTGGAGCCCAGGGCATCACGGTCCATCCGCGACCCGACCAACGTCATATACGATACAACGACGTCAGAGAGTTGAAGCCCAAGTTAACAACTGAATTTAATATAGAGGGATATCCCGAAGAAACCTTTATCCAATTGGTTCTGGAGGTATCGCCTGCCCAGGTTACCTTAGTACCTGACCCACCGCATGTGTTGACTTCTAATGCTGGTTGGGAAACTCGCGTTGAATACGAATTTTTAAAACCCATTATCGAACGTTTTAAAGCGGCCGATATACGGGTGAGTTTGTTCACCGATTGCGAATTGGAGCACATCGAGTGGGCGCAGAAGTGCGGAGCCGACCGGATTGAGCTGTATACTGAGCAATACGCCAAGGATTACCCCGTCGACCGCGAGTCGGCTGTAAAGCCCTACGCCGAAGCAGCACTTTTTGCCCGTGAATTGGGCTTGGGAGTGAATGCCGGTCACGATTTAAGTCTGGAAAACCTGGCGTTTCTCAAAGAGCGCATCCCTCAACTGGCCGAGGTATCCATTGGTCATGCGCTCATTAGCGACGCCCTGTATTTTGGCCTCGAGAATACCATTCAGATGTACCGAAATTGCTTGCGATGAAACTGCATGTAAGAACCCTTGGCGAGGGCAAGCCGCTGATCATTCTGCACGGGTTATTTGGTTCAAGCGACAACTGGCAAACCCTAGGCAAGCGCTATGCCGAACAGCGCAAGGTTTTTTTAGTCGATCAGCGAAACCACGGTCATTCGCCTTGGAGCGATGCGTTTTCGTACCCCCTGTTGGTCGCCGATTTACTTGAGCTGATGGATGATGAACAACTGCCGCAAGCTGATATTCTAGGACATTCGATGGGAGGCAAAACGGCCATGGCTTTTGCTCAGGCTCATCCCGATCGATTGGAGAAACTCATCGTTGCCGATATAGCCCCCAAGGCCTACCCACCCCATCACCAGACCATTTTAGCAGCGCTGCATGCCGTAGACCTCAACATACACAACACACGAAAAGCCGTTGAAGAAATCATTCAAGCCCATATTGACGATGCGGGCACCCGTCAGTTTCTGCTGAAAAATCTGTACTGGAACGACCAGCAAGTGTTGGCGTGGCGAATCAATATCCCTGTGCTCAGTCGCGAAATGCCGGCAATCATTGGCGACGTAGGCAGTCACCGCGTAGACGTCCCCGCGCTATTTATCCGCGGCAGCGAGTCAGGTTACGTGCGCGACAGCGATATTCCTGCTATTCAAACTCAATTCCCACAAGCCGAATTTCACACCATAGAAGGGGCTGGACACTGGCTTCACGCCGAGCGTCCAAAGGAATTTTTTGATATCACGCAGGATTTTTTGATCCGATAAAGCGGAACGTGCGGCCTTGCCGGCTGTTAATCCGGTGGGAAGCGATGAATAAAGCTCGTTTCTTTGGCTCTATGCCTTTTGATCAAAAAACACTGGAGCCCTGGCAACCGCCGATTCAAGCGGAAGCATTCGAAAAAAAGTTGTATCTTGGTTTCTTTACCCTCTCATCTATGGCGACGAACTCATTTTATCGTCCCTTTTTTGCGCTCTTTTTATTCGCGGTAGCTTCGGCAAATGTGCTTTCAGCCCAGATCACTGAACGCTTTGTAAAACCCATTGACACCGACAGCCGCTACCAAGCGGTTCAGGACAGTCATTTGGTAATAACCGATGCCATGAATGTGGCGCCGCACACCCTTTTGCTGTTTTTGCCGGGTACAGGTGCCGATGCCAAATCGTATCGAATCTTCCCCCGATCAGCCGCTGCATTGGGTTATGCCTCCATTGTGCTTGCGTATCCCAACGATCTTAGCGCCGGCGGAGGTTGCGGAGCATCGCTTCAAGACACCTGTTACGAGGATTTCCGCCGCGAAGTGTGCTACGGCACCAACCTGCACCCTGCCATAGAGGTCGATACCCTAAACAGCATTACCGAAAGGCTTAAGTACCTCTTGCGTTTTTTGCACCTGCAGAACAGCAACCAGGGTTGGGATCAATTTTTAAACGGCGATCAAATCAACTGGTCGAAGATCGCCACGGCTGGGCACAGTCAGGGTTCTGGGCACGCTCTTTTGCTGGCTAAAGATCAGCCCTTAAAAGGTTGTTTTATGTTTGCTGGGCCGCAAGACTATCACTTCAATCCCGAGCGGCCGTCGCTTTGGTTGTCTTCATCATCGGCAACGCCGATCGATAGACTGTTTCAATTCAGCCACCTCGACGACGAGGTTACAGCCTATAACCGCCTGTACCGAAGTGCCGTCGCCATTGGACTCACTGCCACACGCGATACGGCTGATGTCGATCTGAATAGCCCTCCCTACGGCCAAGCCCATTGCCTATACACCCGTGTCACTCCCCGAAATGAAGCATTCGGCAACAGCCGTCACAACTCACCTGTAGTTGATTTTTACTCACCGAAGTTGGGCAATGCCTGGGTATATCAGGATGTTTGGGACTATATGTTAGGGGCTGTGCTGACATCGATTGGCGAGGTGTCGAAGCCTGACCAGCTGGCGATATTTCCCAATCCGTGTAGAGATCAATTGCGCATAAAGGGATTGAAAACCATCCATGCACCTCAACTGTTTACCATGTATGGCCAATCGGTAGAGGCGCCCTGGAGGAAAACCGGAGAAGACGAGATTGAAATCCATATGCAACAACTGCCCTCGGGCTGGTATGTCCTGAGATCAGGCAACCAAACCGCAAAAATTGCACACCTAAACAATGAGTAAAAAACGAAGTCCCAAGATCCCATTTATCCTGCTTACCGTCTACATTTTCGCGCAGTTTGTGTGGTGGATGAACCTGATCATAGGGTACAATCCCGAGAAAAAATGGATGGTAGCTGGGGAGGGTTCCGTTTTTCTGTTGCTGATGATTTTGGGCATTTACACCATTTACAAAAGTGTATTACACGAAATACGACTCGCCAAAACGCAGCAAAACTTTTTGTTGGCCATTACACACGAACTAAAAACCCCTTTGGCTGCGGTTAAATTATACCTTCAAACCCTCACCAGAAGGCAATTTGAGCGAGAAAAACAGGAGGAAATTCTCTACAAAGCCCTGAATGAAAACGATAGGCTGCAGGTGCTGATTGAAAAATTGCTGTTGGCAGCCCGACTTGATGTCAGCGAATTTCCCCTTCACAAAGAGCGCATTTCGCTATCGCCGCTGCTAGAGCAAACGGCACAACGCCTTCGCGACGCCTTTGGCGAGGGGCGGGCTTGGCACATTGATATTGAACCCAATCTAGAGGCTTGGGTTGATTCAACAACCATTGAATCGATCACCGAGAACTTGATTGAAAATGCCATTAAATACTCCCATCCCACAGGTGCTATCGCCGTGCGCGGTTATCAGCAAGGAAAAAAGATTCACCTAAGCGTGAGCGACTCGGGTCCGGGGATCCAGAAAGAAGACGTGGCTCGGGTTTTTGATAAGTTTTACCGCTCTGGCGACGAACACACCCGCAAAAATAAAGGCACCGGATTGGGATTGTACATCGTAAAACAGCTGGTTGAGTTGAATGGCGGTCGAATTTGGATTGACCAAAATTCAGACCAAGGCTGTACCTTTGTGGCCGAATTCAACTCTCCGGCCCAACATGAATCCATCTAAAGTAGCCCTAATCATCCTCGACGGATGGGGCATTGGCAAAAAAGATAAGAGCGACGCCATTTTCCAAGCGTCTACTCCATTTATGGATGCCATGTTGGCCACGCAACCACACGCAGCGCTGCGCACCGATGGCGAACACGTGGGATTGCCCGCAGGTCAAATGGGGAACTCAGAAGTAGGTCACCTGAACATCGGTGCCGGACGAATTGTATATCAAGATCTGGCCAAGATCAACGTGGCTATTGAATCGGGCGAATTGGCTGCCAACAGCTCGCTAAAAGAAGCATTCCAAAAAAGTATTGACAATCAAAGAACCCTGCATCTGATGGGCTTGGTGAGCGACGGCGGGGTTCACTCGCACGTGGATCATCTGATTGCCCTTTGCGATCTAGCGGAGCGCGCGGGCGTATCGCAAATTTGCATACACGCCTTCACCGACGGTCGCGATACCGATCCAAAAAGCGGCAAGGGTTACCTGAACTACCTCCGGCAAGGTTTGACAGGAAAACGCGCTCAACTGGGCAGTGTAATTGGCAGATATTATGCCATGGATCGCGATAAACGCTGGGAGCGCATAGCTCAAGCCTACCACTTGCTCACGGCAGGGGTTGGAGAACGGTTTGAACAAACGGATGCTTTGTTCGATCACTATTATCAGCAAAACATCACCGACGAATTCATTCCTGCCTCAAAACTCCCTTCTTTTCAGCCTATTGTAGAAGGCGATGTGGTGTTGTGTTTTAATTTTCGCACGGATCGCTGCCGCGAGATCACAGAAGCCCTTACCCAAAGAGATTTTCCTGAGCACGACATGAAAAAACTCGCGTTGGAATACTACACACTTACCAATTACGACAAGACCTTTGAGCGGGTGCGGGTAGTTTTCGACAAAGACAACTTGGAGTTGACCTTGGGTGAGGTCCTCGCCCTGAAACACAAGACCCAGGTTCGGATGGCCGAAACCGAAAAATACCCTCATGTAACCTTCTTTTTCTCGGGTGGTCGCGAACAGCCGTTTGAAGGCGAGCGGCGCATCATGGTGCACTCGCCGAAAGTGGCTACCTACGACTTGCAACCCGAAATGTCGGCGCCTGAAATCGCCGAGCGAGCCTGTGGAGATCTACAGGAACACCAGCCCGATTTTCTTTGCTTAAACTTCGCCAATCCAGATATGGTAGGACACACTGGTGTTTTCGGGGCCATTGTCAAAGCTGTAGAAACCACCGACCGCTGTTGCCAGCAAGTGGCCGAATGTGCGTTGAGTCTGGGTTATCGGGTACTTATCATTGCCGATCATGGCAATGCCGACCTAGCTCTTAACGACGATGGAACGCCGAATACAGCGCACAGCACCCATCCGGTGCCTGTTGTGTTACTAGGCGAACCGAAAAAAACACTCAGCAATGGTATCTTGGCCGATGTGGCCCCTACCGTGCTCGACTTGATGGGGTTAGATAAACCTGCGGCCATGACAGGCCGTTCGCTATTGCAATAAAACAACCATACCACGCTGAACAACCGTGCCTCCATCGGCACGAGAAGCGGTGAGAACAACGGTATAAACCCCGGCTGCTGGCTCGGGCGAGCCCTCCACACGGCCATTCCACCGCACGGATAGATCGCGCGACAGAAAAACCCGGCGACCGTAGCGGTCGAACACTTCTATTTTCACTTCTCTGGGATCCAAGAGGCCGATTACCAACTCGTCGTTTATGCCGTCGCCATCAGGGGTGAAGGCGGTTGGAATAAAACCAATCAACTGCGGCTGAATCACTTTTTCCACGTAAGACACACACCTGCCATCTCCTTCAACATACAAACCCAACAGATGATCGTTGAGATCGTTGAGTTGCAGGTAGGGCGGATCTCCGCTGGCAAGCGTATCCCCGTCGAAAATCCAAACTGATCGGCGCAAATTGCCCTTGCTGGTTTGTTTGATTTCCACGTCGAACGGTTTGGGATAAATCCATGTGAAATTAGCCTCCAACTCAATAACCTCCAACAAAAGCTGTGCCTGAGCGGTAACCCCGCACCCATCGGCTACCAATGCCTTATACAGGGTATTTCGAGTAGGCATCACCGAACGCCTGTTTACCTGACTTTGATTGTCTAACCATTGTACAAATCGGGGTTGGTAACCTCCAAAGATACGAACCTCCAAAAAGCCGGGCTCGCCCTGACACAGCAGGCTGTCGCCCCAGATCTCAGCCCGCAAAACCCCCTCGGAAGCTACATCCACGTAAGCGCTGTCTATGCCCACCTGATTACAGGTATTGCGAATTTCTAATTTCAACCAGCCGCTGACGTCGGTTTGCAAGTTTAGCAACGAATCGATGCCAACCGACTGGCCGTTGAACGTCCAGCTGAATTGATTTACCGGCCCTGGACCACTAATGCGCTGCGGAGCGGCAGCCAGCGGCGTATTGATACAAAAAACGGGAAAGGTATCGGGCAAAAAGACCTCGAGCGGCACTTGGCCGTAGGGAATAACCTCAAAATTCTTGGTGATGGGTGTTATGCCGCACGAATCGCTGACCACTACCGTATACACCGTTCGCTGCTGCGGATTGACCACCAACACATCAGAGGTGTAGAAGAAAGGAACTCCGTTCTCGAACCATTGGTGCGAATAAAATCCATATCCGCCGTTAACCCGTGCGTCGAGGGTTGCATCGGGTTGAAAACACGACATGTTGATGACTTCATCACCAGGTTGAGCAAATTGCAATTCTTGCACATCGGCAATGGAGAAGGTGTAGGAGCGCTTCAGATCGGCGCAGGTGCTCAGCAAATTGAAATCCAGGGTCAGTCTCTCATTTCCTTCGGCCACTGCATCTTCGAGAATGGTAAATTGCAAACGAGCCGAGTCGCTGCCAGCCGGAATCACAATAAAGGGGGGAAGCGGACTAATATCTTGTGCATTGGCTTGGCTCTGCGGACTTATAGAGACATACACCGTATCGTTAAAACTCCGCACCCCTTCCCTTCGCGCGGTGATGGCCGCCTCAAAACAACCTTCAATGGCCTCCCCTTGTGCCGTTGTAACGGGCAATTGCTCTGATAACACAATGGCTCCTGAGGTAAAACTTCGCGCCTCGATCATTACACCCGAGTCGAGATCGCGTTTGGTACCGTCGGCGATGGCAATTTTGATGTGGTAGGTTTGACAGGGAATGACCTTGGCAAAAGCCGTAAACACACGGGTGTATCCATTAAAAACAATTCCGTTGTTGTTGGGGTTATCGATGTAAAAAGAACTGTTCCGGCGGTCGTTGACGCTGCTTACGGTAATAGGTATGGATGTGGCAGGAATAAAGGCAATGTTGATAGCTGAATCGGGAAAAGCTGCTGGCGACGAATAGGTACCGTTGATGCCAGGCCCTGAGATAAAGAAGCCAAATACATCGTTAAACTTGGTGTCAACATAGCGCAAATACTCTTCAGAGCCAAATACATAGCGAAAATACACCGAGTCGCTGGACGGAATAAAGTCGAACTCCAGGATAGCCGCATCGAAGGTTCCTTCCACTTCAAAATTGGCGCCGATCAGCTTGGGCACCTCCTGTGCCACGCGCGACAGGTCGGGATCGCCCTCGCCTTGCGATCCATTGGGAAAAAACTCGGTAGAAACCCCTGCTATATCGGCTTGTGGGGGAACAATTTGATCTACATTGCCTGTGCTCAGCACAATGCCTTCCTGCAATCCAAGGATTCCCGATGCATTGGAGAAATAACCAATTTGCTTGTCGTTGCCGTAAAAACGAAGGTTGAAGGCCTTCACCCCCTCACCCAACAAGACATTCTGAAGTAAAAACTCCTTCGAATTGTATGGCGCAGCCGTGCTCACCTGCAACTGTGCCCAGCTTAGCTGGGTTTGAAGCAGCACGGCCAATAACAGAACCGCGATATATCCTCCTGAGCAATATTTCAGCATGTATGAATGAAACGCGTCATATCTACAAAGGTAGCCACTCCTCGTTTGGATGAGATAATTTTTTGGTTAATTCTTGTCTATTAACGAGGTTTGCAAGGCAAAAATTTGAATCATGTCAGAAATTAACAACTACATACAGGCCAATCGACAGCGCTTCATCGACGAACTCCTTGATTTGCTACGGATTCCCTCGATCAGTGCTGATCCCGCCTACCAAAACGACGTAGTGCGCACCGCCGAGGAGGTAGCCAACCGATTGAAAGAGGCCGGAGCGGAAAACATCGAGATCTGCCCTACGGCAGGTTATCCCATTGTTTATGCCGACAAAATCATCAATCCTTCATTGCCAACGGTTTTGGTTTATGGTCATTACGATGTTCAACCGGCCGACCCCATCAACTTGTGGACCAGTCCGCCTTTTGAGCCCGTTATAAAGAGCACCCCGTTGCATCCGGAGGGAGCCATCTTTGCTCGCGGCGCCTGCGACGACAAGGGCCAGATGTACATGCACGTAAAGGCATTTGAAGCCATGATGCGCACCAACAGCCTACCGTGCAACGTCAAATTTATGATTGAAGGCGAAGAGGAAGTGGGCAGCGAAAATTTGGGCAAGTTTTTGGCTGCAAACCGCGATCGTCTGAAAAGCGATGTGATTCTGGTATCAGACACTTCGGTTATTGCCAACGACATACCTTCTATCACCACCGGATTGCGGGGATTGAGCTACCTGGAAGTAGAGGTAACTGGACCCAACCGCGATTTGCACTCGGGTGTGTACGGCGGTGCTGTAGCCAACCCCATTAACGTGTTGGCCAAGATGATTGCCTCGCTGCACGACGAGAACAAACACATTACTATTCCCGGATTTTACGACAAGGTAGTTGAATTGTCGAAAGAAGATCGCGATGCCATCAATCAGACTCCTTTCAGCCAGGCTGCATACAACGCCGAATTGCAAATTGGCGAAGAGTATGGCGAGGCCGGTTACAGCACTATTGAACGCGCGAGCACACGTCCAACCCTTGATGTAAACGGGATTTGGGGTGGTTACATTGGCGAGGGCGCCAAAACGGTTCTTCCATCGAAGGCCTTTGCCAAAATTTCTATGCGATTGGTCCCCAATCAAACCAGCGCCGAGATCACCGAACTTTTCAGCAAGCATTTCAAAAGTATAGCTCCTGCAGGGGTCAAAGTAGAGGTACGGCCACACCATGGGGGTGAACCGGCTGTGGTTCCCACCAACTCTGTTGAATACCAGGCAGCAGCCTTAGCTATGGAGGAAACCTATGGCAAAAAACCCATCCCGGCGCGCGGCGGTGGATCGATCCCGATTGTAGCCCTTTTTGAGAAAGAGTTGAACGTGAAAACCGTTTTGATGGGCTTTGGACTCGATACCGACGACATCCACTCGCCCAACGAGCACTACGGCCTCTTCAACTACTTCAAGGGAATTGAGACCATTCCGCTTTTCTACAAACACTATGCTCAATTGAAAAAATAAATGCAAAAAAGGCTGTCGATTTTATTAGACAGCCTTTTTTTCTGGGTTTTTCGGTGGAGG
>DASUEB010000060.1:0-2226 GCA_036275295.1 Luteibaculaceae bacterium
GAGAATGTCCCAAATCAAACGATTTATGCAACTATGAATCTTTTGAACCGGGAATTCAACAAACAGAATAGGCCCATTGAGAACGTTCACCCCGCTTTTAAGAACAACATAGCCGATGTAAACATCGAATTCCGTTTGGCGACCATTGATCCAGAAGGAAACTGCACCAGTGGTATAATTCGACATGCCGATCCTGAGCTTTCGTATTGCAATACACTAGATTGCAACTTACGGGCCAAAGCCCGTTACATGTGGCCCCGAGATAAGTACATGAATTGTCACATCGTTGGATCCATACAAACCTCCGGAGGTGGCGTAGTGCAGGGATTTTCGCACTTCCCTTTCGCGCCTTTTTCCACAGCCGACACCATCGATTCAAACGCCATGATTTACAGTGTACTACCCACCAATTTGAACGACCAAGGCGGTGGCCGGACCAGTGTTACTACCCATGAAGTTGGTCACTGGTTAGGATTGTACCATACTTGGGGTAAAACCGACAACGTAGCTGACCCCAGCTCCTGCAGCGATGACGATGAAGTGCACGATACCCCGAATTGCATTGGACTTCAGTCGGTGTGTATCTTAGACGCCAATACTTGCGGTGCCGGACAACCCGGTGACACCATCGATAATGCCCAAAATTTTATGGAATATTCGCAGTGTTTTGCCATGTTTACTAATGGGCAAGCTAATCGCATGCGAGCGGTTTTGGAAAATATTCCGCACCGGATGACGGTTGTTAGCCAGCAAAATCTTCAAGAAACAGGCATTACAGGCAACGAAACTTTCGGGGTATGCCAAGCCGACTTCATGCCCAATTTCAATTACCGTGATATGGTCATATGTCCCGGCCAATCGGTTACGTTTTCTGATTTGAGCTTTCACAACGTGAAAACCCGCGAATGGTATTTTGATGGTGCCTATCCCTCCCGCGGAGATGATTCAACGGTAACGGTTACATACAACTTACCCGGCACCTACAGCGTGCGGCTTACGGTAAGTGACGGTGTAAACTCCAGCAATAAAACCATCGAACAAATGATTCGAGTGATAGACGGCGAAATGAATGGCTTCCCTTACCGCGAAAATCTCGAGGCGGCCAATTCCATGGCCGATTTGAATTACTTGGTGAACAACCCCGATGGGGACGTAACTTTTGAGGTAAACACACAGACTGGGAACCTATCAAGACGAAGCCTCTACATCAACCAAAACGATTTTCCTACCATTGGGAAAACAGATGAGTTGCTAAGTGGAACGTTTGACCTTAGCGGACTTCAATCGCCGGTTTTAACTTTTGACTACGCCTTTGCGACCCGCAAGATTATTCAGGGCACCGATGAGATAAACGTATATATATCCAACGATTGTGGCTTAAGTTGGATCAAACGCAAATCGATAAAAGGCACCACCTTGCGCACAGCCGAACCAACCAACAATGCCTTTATCCCTGCCGAGCCCAATCAATGGAAGAAGACCGTGGTTAATTTGAACGGCTATGCTAAAAAGAACACCCGTTTCCGAATTGAATTCATCTCGGGTGGAGGAAATAATGTATTTATTGACAACATCGAAATCAGTGACGTTACCGACATCAACGATATTACGGCGGCCTCTTTTGCCCAAGTATATCCGAACCCTGTAATTTCCACCGAATCGTTCCGCGTTGTATCCAGCCTTCCTATGGCTTCCATCCGGTTGTTTGACATTACCGGAAGGGAAGTGAGTATAGGCGCCATTAAACCGATAGAAAACGAATCAGAATACGAAGTATACAGTTCACAGATGAGCCCAGGATCCTACGTGGTTCGATTAACAACAGTAGGGGGCTTGGAGGGAACTAAGCTGCTTGTGGTGCAATAAGTCCCATCAAACAAGTAGAACACCTCTGCACAACACCTCGTGCGGAGGTGTTTTTTTAAGACCCATAATCGGTCTTATTTAAAATCTTTGTCGCGGCTTTGGCACGACCATACCACTCATATGAGATCATCTGGGTAATCGCGAAGGGACAGTCGGAACAACTAATGAGCCTACCGCTTAATTTTTGCGAGGTCTATTCTGGCCGCCTTTCCTTTCCGACCAACTAAATATCCTTTTTGGCGCCCCAAACCCACTGTGAAGTATCCCTCAGAGCCCAAGGTCTTCCACACCAAGCCATCGAGGGAATAACTTGTACCCATATCACCGGTTGAAATCCACAGACCTCTGTAATTGCGATCA
>DASUEB010000061.1:0-15782 GCA_036275295.1 Luteibaculaceae bacterium
CGGGAGCAAATAAAAGAGGCTGGCCACAATTGGCCAGCCTCTTTGTATGTCGGGAGTGAATGGATCGCGTTAGTTGAATACTTCCTCGCCGTCTTTGGGAAGACTCATCTCAATCACTTTGTCATTGCTGTCGATTAGTCGGAATTCGATACGTCGGTTGGCTTGATGCTCAATTTCATTGCAATTAACACCGTCTACGCATCTATTGGTTGGTTTAGTTTCTCCAAACCCTCGAGCTACGAGACGGTTTGGAGCTATTCCGCGTGCGATAAGGTAGTTGACAACCGATTCTGCACGTCGCTCAGATAACCTTTGGTTGTAAGCGTCTCTACCGCGACTGTCTGTGTGGGCCGCAATTTCAACACGCCATTCAGGATTGTTGTTTAACAGTTCCAACATAATTTTAAGGTCGTTAGATGCTGTTGGGCGCAATTTGTACTTGTCATAATCAAAGTAGATCTCGTAAAAACGTATCAAATTGTCAACCATTCCACCCTGCAGGTAGAGGTTTTTGCGAGGACTTGGCTCGGTTAAACCTGTTGCATCAAATATTTCGGATGTGTCAGAGAAGCCCTGTTTTTCTGCAGCCAGAATATAGCTCAAACTGGGGCAGAAAGGAACCGAATATTCTCCATTTGGCCCCGTCACAAATTGATCCTCAGATCCCGTGATACTATTTTTTATTGTAACCGTTGCTTTATTCAGAGGCAGTTTCGTCTTTAAATCGAGAACGAGACCGCCAAGTTTGTTATCACCGGCACATTCTAGAGGAATTGTTCTGAACTCCGTATAACCGTTGGGCCAGTTTCTACTATCCAATACGATGCTCTTGGTGCGATAGCCTTTCGCAGATACTACAATGGTGTAATCCTTGTTTAGTTCTACCGGTGCAGCAGCTATACCAAGGCCATTGGCCGCAGCCAGGTTCAATTCTTGTGATTGTATGGAGGCATAAGGCACGGGTGCACCTGTAGCAGCGTCGATGATGGTAAGATGCAAAAATGCAGCAGACAAGGTAAAGCCATATATATCATCCTCACCAGCGCCACCTGGACGATTTGAGGTAAAGTATCCCCTGAATTGGCCTGCAAGGTTGCTCAATGCGAAATCATCATATGTACTGTTTAATGGTTTACCCAGATTAGACGCTCCGTCATATACTTCTGAATCGGGGTTTTTGGCTGCGCGAAAGAGGTCGAGACCGCCAAAGCCGGGCAGACCGTTTGATGCAAAAAATAAGTTGTTGTCGTCACCAACAAAAGGAAACATCTCTTGTCCTGCAGTATTGATGCCAGGGCCCAAATTTTGAGGAGCTCCAAATGAACCATCAGCCAGTATGGGACACTTCCAAATGTCTGCACCACCGAATCCACCAGGTCTGTCAGAACTGAAAAACAAAGCCGAACCATCAGGTGCAAAAGAGGGGTGGGCAAAGCTATAATTGGCGTCTGAATAAGGAAAATCAACGGCGTCTGACCATTTACCACCTTCTTTTTTGGCGGAAACCATCAGTTTGAGTTTTACTACATTGTCGATGTTACTTGGAGAAACACTGTTCCTCAATCCATTGGGTTCCGTCTGGCTGCGAGTGAATACCATGAGTTGATTTCCAGGAGCAAATGCCACGTTCGATTCATGATAAGGAGTGTTGATATACGAACCCAACTCACGCGGTTGCTCGAAGCCCATGAGCTGGTTGCTCTTGGCTTCAAAAACATCGTAATACACAGATCCAGTCCATTTATCCGTGTAACTAAAAGCTTGATTTTGGTTTCGATTGCTGGCGAATAACAAGCCATCGGATGTGATGGTTGGCCCGAAATCACTTCGAGAGGAGTTAACGTTAACCGCCGTCACGATTGATGTTTCCGGCAATTTGGCGAGCGAGTTGGCCGACTGAACAGAAGCCAATCGGAGCATACCGCGGTTATCCCCGGGGAATGCTTTTAAAAATTGCTCATAAACTTGCTCAGCCCTGCTGTAGTCACCTGTCGATTCAAGCGACATGCCGTAGTACAAGTAGTCAATTCCTTCAATAGCTCCTGATTTTAGGGCCAACCCGAAGTTTTCTGCCGCCTTCTGAAAATCACCAAGCAAACGGTAGCAGTTGGCAATTTTGCTGTGCAAATAAGCCTTATTGCTTTGCTCTTTCTTCAGTGCAGCTTCATAAAATGGCAAGGCGTCAGAAAATGCTAATTCTTTGAAGCGAATGTCCCCTCTTTCAGTGAGGGAACTGTTGCTTTGTGCTTGCGTTGCATTTACCGCCAGCAGAATAGATATAGATAATAAAATCTTTTTCATGAGGTGAGGGAAATTTAGAAGTAGGATATGAAACGCGGGTTCGTAAATGGGCTGTTTTTTCCGAGCACGTTGAAGCCTAGCATGATCTCATGAGAGCCTCCAGCACCTAAACCAATTTTTCCGGTGTTAAAATCGTAGCCGTATCCAATTCTTAGGTTTCTGGTGAGCTGAATCTGAGTAATGGCTACCACAGTTTCGTCGGTTCGGTATGAAACTCCAATTAGAAATCGCTGATAAAATATCGGTGCTATGTTGATGTCTGCAACGCCGGGTAAACTCCCACTTTCCAATCTCGTTGTTTTGAAAAGGGCTGATGTGCGCAGATCCACGAATGGAGATAGTTTGAACACATAACCTCCCATCAAATACAAGTGTCTGAAGCGATTTAATGCCACATCATTACCTTCTAAATCCTTAGTATCCTTGATTAGATTTGGGATCGAAATACCAGCGAAATATCGATTGCCATTGAGGTATAATCCAGCCCCTGGAAGAATTTCATTGTTTGTTACTCTTTCTTCAGCCAAAGCGTCACCCGCATCGGCAGCAAGTAACTTATTAAAGTCGTGTCTTGACTGTTGATAGGCAACCTGTACGCCAAAACTCAATGTGCTCGACTTGGAAACCGGCAATCGGTAGGCATATTGAAGTCCCAATCGGTTTTCGGTGCTAACTCCTATTTTATCTCCCGAGAATATGGCGCCTATGGCGTGTCGGTAACTGCCGCGCTTGTATCCAAACAATCCATCAACACCCAAGTTTATGGATTCCGGTGCGCCTTCAGATCGAACCCATTGATTTCTGTAGTCCATCACAGCCTGAAAGGGTCCATTCTGACCGATGTATCCGGGATTAAATCCTTGTTTGTAAAACTGATACAGCGACAATAGCTGCTGCTGTTGACTGTGAACTGCCCCTGCTGATAGCAGGAAAAGTAATGTGGCGAAATATATTTTTTTCATGAAGGTTCTTATTTGGTTCTGATAACAACAAATCCGCGATACTCGAAGGTTTTAACACTGATGCCTTTAAATCTCCAGAAATAGGTACCATCGGGTAGGGGTTGATTGGTATTTCTGAATGTGCCTCGCCAGTTGTTTTTGTAATCACTAGTCTTGAACACTTCCACACCATCTCGGCTTACAATGGTCAATTCGTTTTCAGGGAAGAATGACACCAATTCAGTCTGCCACGCTTCGTTTAAACCGTCGCCGTTGGGAGTAATAATTTCAGCGTTGAATACATCTTGTCCTGCTGTCGGGTCATCGTCGAAACAGGAAGGATCGCGTCCGATAGTGAACGAGGTGTTTACCGCACAGCCATTTGTATCCGTAACGGTTAGTTGATAAGCACCAGGAGCCAGCCCTGTTACATTGGGTATACTATCGCCTGTAGAATACAAGTAGGTATAAGGTGACCTTCCTCCGGTTACTCTTGGAATTACAGAACCGTTGAATGGAGACTGACATACAGAGTTGGTGAGGGTAAGTCGAACATCAATTGAGTCACGACCAACCAATTCAACAAAAACGGTTGATTGACAACCAAGCAGATTGGTGATCTCGGCAATATACAATCCAGGACCTAAATTTTCAATTTGGCTGGTTGTTTGCCCAGTGTTCCAACGAATTTGATTTGATCCGTCATTCGGAATCAGAGTCAAAGAGATTCTTCCGTTTTGTTGACGCGCGCAAGTCTCTTCAATAGCCTCATTTACAAAAGCAATTGGCGAACCCAGACCACTGAGTGAAACACGCAGTTTATCTTGACATCCGGTGGCAGTGTTGGTAACAACTACACTGTAAAATCCGGGGGCTAATCCAGTTAAATCCTGCGTAGTTTCTCCGTTTGACCATAAATAAGTGTAGCTTCCATCGGCTTCAACATCCAAGTTGATGGCTCCATTGCTGAGGGAACAAATGGGGTTAGCCACAGTGGCTGATAGACCAAAGTCGGTAAAATTGATAACCTCAAAGGTCTCAGAGGTTATACAGCCATTTGAGAAGGTAACAGTAGCGGTATACTGCCCGGGAGCTAGGTTGCGAATCACTTGGGTGGTTGCTCCATTCGACCAAGATACAACCGCGTCGCTGGGTATGCTGAGGTAAATGGCTCCATCGTTTTGACCGCAATTGGCATCTTTAACGTAGCCAGTGATACCGATGTCACCATTTTCAAGCAGGTATTCAAAGGTATTTGCGCAACCCACTTGTCGATCCGTGATGGTAACGCTGTATAATCCAGCACTTAATCCTGTTATGGTGCGGGTGGTGTCGCCTGTTGACCAAACGTAACCGTAATCTCCGCTTCCTCCCGCAGGATTAACGCTCAATGATCCGTCATTTTGTCCGCAATCGGGCTGGATATCTGAGAAATTAGGGGTTAGGGTAAATGCATTCACTAAAATACTTCCCATTCTTCCACAGCCACCATTGTCACTGGTTTCAACAGTGTACAGACCCGGACTGTTTACGGTAATTTGTTGACCCGTCTGGCCAGTGCTCCAGATATAATTAGTAAATCCTGGTGCGGCGGTCAAAGTAACAGACTGTCCGTCGCAAGTACTCGGTTTGTCGGCAGTTACAACAATGGGTTGGGGGGTCGCAAATAAAATGGCATTGTATACGCGAAGGCTAACCGCCGCACCAATCACTGGGTTGATAATTAATTCTGCTGAACTTACCTCAGCAACAGAATCTGGAACATACAAACCAAGTAAGTAAGGTGAGCTCGATGTTCCGGGATTTCCAAGTAATGATCCAATGCTTCTAGCTACGTTATCAGCTAGGGTAACGTCAGTGAGTTGGAAACTGGAATTTTCTCCTACCAGCACACCGTTGGCATCGTATAAACGAAGTGTTGTGTTTTGAATTACTCCTGCAACCAACAAACTGTTATCTGTTTCAATTTGAAAAGCAACAAAGTCTCCAGAGTTGGCAGGTCTGGGAAATTTCACCTGTAACGAAGCATCTTGAATGACACCAACCGGAATGGTCATTAAAGCAAAGTTGCTATTGTCCTCGTCGACTGCAAGTCCAGGGTTAGTCACATTGATCGCATTTAACACAGAATCTGCTTGTTCGGGTGGGCAGGCGCAAGAGTAATATGTCCCGAATACAGCTAACTGCTGAAGCACGTTTACAGTACCCACAGCCGTTAGGCGAATTCTCTTGATTTTATAATTGCCCAGTGGAGTCTCAGTGGTGAATACGAATTGGTTACTTGCACCGTTAAGGACGCGCAGGTTTTTAAACGATATTTCGTCACGCCTAGCAACTACGCTGTCGGTTTCATCAATTATTTCGAAACTCAGCGAGTTGATTACGTCGATGTTGAGGATATTGTTTAGTGGAGCTAAAACCACATTAACACGACTTCCCGCGTCACCTGGAGTAGCAAAAGCCATGTCCAAGAATGCAGTGCTCTCGATTAAAGATGCGCCAACACTCCAGCTCATGGTGGCAAACGTGTTGAGGTCGTTATCGACTGCGTTTTCGGGGTTATTTACCCCCGAAGGGCATACCAAAAGTACTTGTGGATTGCAGTTTCCAGATCCAGCTAAACTGTCGGCAAAGGTACCAACGCTATTTCCACAATCCAAAAGCCTGACACTTGCATTACCGGTGTTTACACATCCTTGAAAACGATCTGCTTGAACCGAATAGAGTCCAGCGCGGTCAACCGTAATGCTTTGTCCCGTGGCGCCATTGCTCCAACGATAATTGGTGAATCCAGACTCGGCAGTTAGCACAACAGGCTGGTTATTGATAATACCTGTGGCATTTTGAGTAATGCGAATTCCATTGAGTTTCGACACAACAAATGAACTGTGTACACGGAGGACGTTTAATAAACCAATGGTAGGTGCCAATACAATTTCAGCCGATTTAACGGCAGCTATGTTAGAAGGAATTGTAACCCCCAAAACAAATCTATTTGAAGTGCTTCCAGGCAGTCCTACTAATGGACCTAATATTCCAGATAGTTGATCAACCGCAAACAGATCGACTAGTGTGAAATCTGATTCACTAAAAACCAATTGCCCGCTATCACCGTAAAGGTTTACGGTGATATTTTCAATAAGACCTAAATCGAGGAGCGCATTGCCTTTCGAAAGCTCAAAACCTATGTAGTCACCCGAAAGTGAGTTGATTGGAAAACCTAAGTTCAAGGATGCAGACGTGGTAATTCCCACGGGAATGGTCAAGCTTGCAAAGGTGGCGGTATCTTGATCAATAGCCGATTCTGGGTTGGTTACCCCGTTGCCGTTGATAACCCTGTCGGCTAAAATTGGGGGACAGTCGGCATTGTAGAAAACCCCAAATACCGAGAGAGATTGAGATAGTCCTACCAAAGCTTCCAATTGAATGCGAACCCTTTTAATAGTATAATCACCAATTGGAGTGTTCACCCGAAGGAGTGACTTACCTGTACTTCCGCTTAGTACGCTCAGCTGTTGCAGGTTGAGGTCAGATTGATCCACAATTACGCTGTCATTTTCGTCAAATACTTGTACAGAAATTTGGTTGACCAGTTGCACCGCGGTATTCTGGTCTGGGGTGGCGATTACAAAAACTACCGAACTTCCTGCTGTACCCGCATTGGTGAAAGCTACGTCGATGAAACTTCTGCTTTCTATCAGTGATACTCCAAGGGTGGACTGCATCACCGCAAAATTTTCTCGATTAGCGTCGGTTACCGATTCAGGGTTAATCACCCCTGAAGGGCAGGTGAGGGTTTGGATTGGCTTGCAGGGTCCTGAGTTAAGCAAAACATCAGCGTAGGTTTGAGCGTAAACCACCGATGAAGTCAGCCAGACAGAGGCTAGCAAACTAATTCTAGTGAGAATTGAATGCATGCGTTAGGTTTTTGGTTAGGTATTAGGATTTTAAACTATCGGCAAAAATAACAATTGAACCGTTGAACGACCGTTAATTTCGATGAGTTGTTGCGCCATGGGGTCAAACGTTATCTCAATCAGGATAAGGGGTTGTTTGGAAGGGCAGTATTTTAACTTTATTCTTATTTAAATAAGACTTTATAAGTTGATCGATATCAGGGAAATATGTCCTCTCAATCATGTGATCGAACCAGGCGTCGGATTGGTCTACAGATTCGTCTCTGTCAATATATCCAAAACCCGAAAAACGCTGATTGTGAATAACAACAAATCCCACCTCGTGGGCTTGTCTGCCACTAACCAAAATTACCATGTGGTCGTTGGCAAATTGTAGGCTTTTCAATACCAATCTAGCCCGAACATTGTATTCGGCGATTGGTTCTTTGTTGGCACAGATACCTTTGCATTTCTGAATTTGGTGATTGAAACAAACTTCGGAGCTGTTTTGAATCCCGCAGTAGCTTAAGCAAAGGCTCTGGTTTTCAATTATTTTGTCAAAATATTTCTTTGCTCCAAGGTAACTGGGGAAAAGAACCAAAGGCCTCTGAACGGCATCGATTACACCCAACTCGAAGCCAATCACATCGTTGGGATACACTTGCCAACCAATGGCATGACTGAAGTCGGAGGACTTGCTTAACCGGTTGAACTTGGGTCGATGTTTTTTTATTTCTATCGATTCCAGAATTAAGGCAATGAGTTCACTGCCCGTTTCTACAAAGTCTACGGCATAGAGCTCTTCTTGCATCAAACGCGATTTTTTTGATGACGATTGAAAGTGCTCTTGAGCCCTTCTTCTCATGTGGGTACTTTTTCCGACATAAATGATTTCCTGGCTCTGATTTCTGAAATAGTATACCCCGCAACCCTCAGGTAATTTCTCAACGATACTCGATTTAATTTTGTCTTTTCGGGTGGCCATCAGCTCCTCAATACCCATTTTCTTGTAAACCGGGTGTTGACTTTTGACCAACATCAATCGATCGAACAATATGGATGTCGCTACGGCATCGCCTTCTGCGCGATGTCGATTTTCAATTTCTATGCCTAGTTGAGCGCATAGATTGCCCAAGCTGTAGGAAACAAATCCGGGTATTAACTTCCGACTCAGTCTTACCGTACAAAGCGTATCTCGTTTGAACGTGTAGCCAAGGGCTGCGAATTCTTCACGTACAAAACCATAGTCAAATTGAACATTGTGGGCAACAAAAATGCAACCGGAGGTAATTTCAATAATCTGTTTAGCGACCTCATAAAATTTGGGTGCTTCAGAGACCATTTCATTTGTTATTCCGCTAATTTTGGTGAATTGGGGAGTGATGTAGCACTCTGGATTGATGAGCGTACTAAATTTCTCCACCACACTGAGGCCGTCGTGTTTTAAAACGCAGATTTCAATTATTCTGCCCCGCCTCGCGTCAAACCTTCCACCACACGTCTCAATGTCTATGATCGCAAACATGACTAAGTACCTTCAATCGACGGCAATTTAAGCCAATTATCTGTATCGGGAAATCGTTTCGCCGACATGTGATCGAAGCATACTATGGACCTATTACCTTTGATCATGATTTTTCAGCTCAATGAGCGAATGACTCCATGACAAGTTTTAAGGGACCTTCCTTTTTTTGCCTCGGTCGAAGGGGGCTATCTTAGTCGTTTTTTATGGGAACGTGGTGTTGAAGTAAAGCTTGTCATTTGCTCTCTGCGATGGTTTATATACGAAGATATTCGGTGAGAACTAGCTCAGCTTTTCGGTTGGATGGTTAAATGATCTTTAGTGTTTTTACAAGGTATTTGCCTTTGGTCAAACGATCAAGGAAGCCTGTGCCAATCTCCTTCAAGTGAGCGGAGATCCTGCAGTCAGTAGAAAATTGAGAGAGAGGTAGTTTAATCAATTGAACAGAATTTATGGGCTTGTAAGCTCCATCTCGCGACAACGGTGAAAGACCACTTGACTGCCGTATCTCACTTTAAGAATGCAAGTTAGCGATCCATTTGGATCTTGTAAATTTGTTCTATGGCTGTCCGTTTGCTAAATTTGATTTCCAAATAAAAATGAGGGTTTTTATTGGTTTAAGCCGGTTGTATCTGTGTGAACAACCGGCTTTATTTATTGTATGAGCGATGGTCAGAACGCTTGTTTTCGACTGCGATGCATAACACGCGAAAGGGCACATGGATAATTGGATAGATTTTAGTTGATGCAGTGATTAACCTAATCAATAATTGGTTCTGCCCATTCAGTGAAATAAAAAGCCGTAAAACAAAAGTTCATCCTAGTTTCTCAAAAAAGATTGAGGTTTTCCTTTATTGGCTGTTAAATGAAGAAACTGTTGTATGGACCAAATTCTAGGTCCTACCTTTTCCATTATCGTCTCTAACATTTCATGGAGGTTACCCTCTTTTTTGAGATAGGTAAATGCTCCGTACTCCAAAGTAGCCTCGGTGATGGCCTGACTTTCTTGAGCGGACAACATCACCACATAGATCTCGGGATTGCGTTTTTTGATCTCTCGGAGCACCTGTAGGCCATTCATTGAAGACATGTTGTAATCCAAGAATACCACATCGGGATCTTCCGTTAAATGCGCTAGGCAGTCTTCACCGGTCTCGAAAATGCTGACGTTGTGATAACCCATGTTCTCCAACACCCCTTTGCTTAAGTTCAGGGTGTAAGGTTCATCGTCGACACAGAAAATTTTAAGTTCTTGTTGCGTTTTCATAACGAGGGAATTATACCAACAAGGTACACCGATTTTATGGCTTGAGTTTAACTTTCCTTTAAGCTGAGGTTTTCTTCGGTGAGTTGCTCGGTCAATTCGATTAACCAAGCCTTAAACTCATCACAAACCTCAAAAATGCGATTTCCAGATTCTATTTCTTCTCTTTCTATGAGATCAATCAAGGGTCCTACGACATTGACTTGCATATTAGCCAAGGCGGGCTTGATTCTGTGGGCGGTCCATTTGATCCGCTCTTTATTCTTTTGCTCCATGGCCGCCTCGAGCTCCTCAATGGCTTTTTGGATCTGGTCGGTGAAAATCGACAACATACGCTTAACAAAAGCGGCGTCGCCTCGGCTCACCTGAATCAAATTCTGTAGGCTGAACAAGCGATCTCCTTCCTGAATTTCGGGCAGCAGCAGTCGGGCTACTTTCTCTAGTAACTGATTTTCATCAAAGGGTTTGAGAATGAAGTCATTCATGCCGGCTTTTAAACAACGCTGCACCTCTGTTTGATAGGCACTCGCCGTTACGGCAAGGATGGGAACCTCATTTCGCAGTTCACGTCTTATTTTTTCCGTTACCTCGAGGCCCGTCAATCCGGGCATCTGTATATCCAACAAGATGAGATCAGGTTGAAAAGTGCTAGCCATCCTGAGCGCGTCAATTCCGTCGGTCGCTTGGGAAACGCTCATGCCCTGTGATTCCAAAATTTGACCGATGTAAAGCCTAATCCATTCGCTGTCATCTGCCACCAATATTTTTTTTCCGCTCCAATTAGGCATATTTCCCAATTCTGGGGTCCTATTCTGATCAAGGATCGATAACCCAAGGGGGACGGTAAGCGCGATCTCAAAGCCGTTTGGCTGATCAAACCAAACTAATTTCCCTTTAATCAACTTGATCCACTCCTCGGTCTGCCGGATATCAAATGGCATTGGTTTGTGTCTATCGGTGAGCATATGCTCATTGTGGCTATCTGATGCTGGAGTATCCCATCCAATCAGCAAACGAAAAGTCAATTCATGCGCGTTCTTGAAAGCTTGATTAAACTGAATCGACAGTTTTACGCGCTGAATTTTCATCCGGCTCGAGAACTCGTGAAGGATCGTAACCCAGATTTGAGTTAAGCGATTAGAATCTCCCAGGTATCCATCCAATAGGTTCGGATCCCTTTCAATCTCGAGGGGGAAATTGGGTTGCGCCGAAGATCCGATCCACATTTCAATGGTTTTTTTCGTAAAATCTTCCAGCAAGAAATAATCCTGACGCACAACCAGCTCGCCCGACTCTATTTTTACATGGTCAAGGGCATTGTTAATTCGATTGGATAAATATTGAGTTTGAATCATCGCGTTATCCAACAACTCTTGGGCCGACTCGATGCCTTCCACCAAAGGCCTTATCTGACTTACCATTCCCAACAGGTTTTGAATTGGGTTTATCAGTTCTGAACTAGATTTGAGGATGAATGTTCGTCGAGATCGTTTGGTTTCCTCTATTTCCCAGCGTGCTGATGTCAGAGATTCCCGGAGAACCCGTTCTTCGGTTATGTCGCGGTAACCGCCTACAAAACCCAGAATTTTTCCATTGGGATCTTTCTTCAGAACCTTTGAACTTTGCCACCAACTTGCCTTTAGACCATCTACTAAGTTATGTCCGGTAGAAACCTTCTCTATATCGGGTTGTTCTGAGGCATCATGGATAACAGAAATGGAGCCTAACACACCCGAGTCAATTGGCTTGCCCATCAATTGCTCAGATGGTATATTAAGCATCGCTGTCAACGATTCATTTACATAAACAATATTCCCATACATATCAGTTTCAAACACACCAATTTGAAGAGAGTCAAGCAGGGCCTGGTAAACGGATACATTTTTCTCGTTGGAGTGGGTTTCCGCTGCTGCCGGATCGATGAATCCAATAAACCAATTTTTGCCGCAGTGAAATCCCCTCTCAAGGGTCAGTAGGCATGACATGATTTCTCCCGATTGATGCAAACATCTTATAGGAATGGCGGGTTCTCCACTCACAAGAATTTCATCCAATGGTCTGCCGAATAACAACCGCTCATCGTCATCGTGCAAAAGTGTTGTAAATGAATGATTTTGAAGGGTTTCTATACTATAGCCCAGAAAATTATTGAAGCCCATATTCACCCATCGTATCCTTCCTATCGGGTCTAAGATAAAAATGGGCCTCGAACTGTTTTCGATCGCTTTTGCAATCCAGCTAAAGGGGTCTTCTTGGGTAGAATCGTGCGATAACGACTCAATGTAGAGAAGTCGGTAAGGGTATTCTTGTGCCCATGGTGCCCTTCGCAGCGAGCGTATTCTGAGGGATTTTAACCCTTTAATGCCTTGAACGTCCAAATATTGATCGAGTTCAATAGTCGCATTCGCTATTTGAAGTTTTAGATTTATTAGGCCCTTCGACGTAATGTATTTGGGGCTAAGTCTTTCAAACAGTTCGGATCCCACAGCAGACAAAGAATTCCCACCCGCAACAATTCGGTTAAAGGCGGGGTTATTCCAAATCACCTTGCCATTGAGATCAACTAGCACAAAAGCTTGATCCATTCCTTCAAAATGCTCAAGCACGCGGGTTAGCGATGCATTCTCCTCCATCAAGTGCAAGGCGGCCTTTTGCCCTTCGGTTTGGTCGCGATAGGTCCATATGAAAAAATTTTTGTCGGTCGTTAGGTGAAACGAACGTTCATATACATTTCCATTGTTTGCACTTAAGATTTCTCCTTCACTGGGTAACTCTAGTTCCTTGAGCAATTGATTGTTTTTTTGAAATTGAACCGAGTCCGTAAACCATTCGGATAATCGGTCGCTCACCGATGCATAGCTGTCCATCCCGGTTGAATCCGAATCGAGCTCTATCATGCTTAAAAGGGTGTCGTTAACCCAGACGATTTCCCCGTTCCGATTCTCTACAACTAAGCCGAAATGGGCGTTCCTGAAACAAACATCGAGAATTTTGGAGAGAAAATTTTCAGAGCTGGAGTGTTGGTTTTTCGATGTGGGGACCAGGTTCGCCTGACGCAAATTTTCAATGAAACTTCGCCATTGTGGCAGTTCTGACCAATTTTTAGGACATCCCAATGATTCCAAATACGAGGCGGTGAATACTTGCATGGCCCTTTAAACAGAGTGAAAAGTGGACGCAAATTGCGTGACGAGAATGTACAAACTAATTTAATATCATGTCGATTTTTTCGACTATTTGGCCTTCGAGTGGGATGCAGGGCAATCATTGCTTTTCTTTTCTTTTTGCAAGTTTTAATTGATTGGATACTAGTATCCACAACTTTAAACAACCGTATTGTACTCTGGCTACAAAAAGGACTCGATTGAGCAAGATCGAATGGATTCATCCAATTTTATGCCGACTTTTACGTTTAGCATGTAAAATTTACAGAGATGAAAATTAAATTAATCACTGTGATGTGCGCAGTGCTGTCTACGAGTGTTTGGGCTCAAATAACCTCGGATAGCACACGCATTGATTCAACCAAATTGACTCTTAAAAAGTCGAGTTTTAGTGTAATAACCGGAGTTCCTAATGTCAGCGGTACGAACATGATGTTAGCTGATGCGCGAATCCTGCTTAACAACCCTTCCTTTGGGGAGGGGTATGGTAACCTCTCTCCATATTCATACACCTACTCGTATTTTTCATACGCCTTGCAAGGTTCATTCGATCTTCAAGGTTCAGAAATCTTCGAAAAGGCTCGGCCTCAGATCAGATTTTCTTTGGGTTTTGCCAATTTTGCGCTTTCAGCCGCCAATTTCACCAAACGGCAATTAATGGTTACCGACACCTTGATTTCTCAATCAACAGGACAGGTCTTCTATAAAGACTCAACGGTGGTTGAAAATTACCAGGTTGATCAACGGATTAAAACGGCCATGGTCAATGCTGCCTTGATTCTCCGAACCTCCAATTGGGGGAGATGGCATCTGTATACGGGTCTTGGGGTAGGCCTCGGCGCGGTTATTAGGGCAGAAACGGAGGCCAATCCATTTAGATTTGCAGAGGTCGGAATCAGACAAGAAGAAAAACAGATGTTCAACGACTTTACCACGTACACGTCAATAGACGAAAATCGCTCCGATCTGTATGCCAAAAATAGGGGCTCTTTCACCGGTTCGATTTACGTTCCTTTGGGTATTTCAGCGCGTTTGTCAAATGGGCAGAGTTGGCTCTCAAGAATGAGTGTTTTGGTTGAGATTCAACCCGGTGTCATGTACAACCGAATTCCTGAATTAAGGCAATCAACGGTGAATGCGATGATCCCCGTTCATTTCGGACTTCAGTTGAGCCTTTGATTGGTACTAATGGAAGGACGGGAGTCCAAAGTTTGACAGTCAGTGAATACATTTTAAAGTGTGCAATAAACTCCGAAAAACTCACCGAACGTTGGTAACTTTTCATTACACTCAGAACATTGAGGTGTTTTTGGTAGGTCGATTGAACGACCGATGCCTTTCGCTGCTCAATCATCTGAAACATGTAATCGGCGAAGCATTGCGGATTAAAATGATTCATAAATCGCTCCCGAATATAGGCTTCTGAGATCTCAATTTCGTTCAATCGACTATGAAGAAAAATTGTGGATAGCTTTTTTTTGGCCTGCTCGATGAGCTGATTTTGATCCATCGCCAAAGCCGTCTTAGAAACGACCATTTCGCGCTCTGGCGACCAGTGTTTTTCTTCGACATGGAGGTCAAGTGGCCACCTTACCTTTTTGCCTTTCATAAACAGCTGAATATAAAGGCTTAAGGTGCCATCCTTGCGGATGCGTCTTGCTACAATTTTGCTTGAAACCCAGTGTTGGCGCGGGTGGCCGTAAAGTGGGCAGTCCAGATTTTTCATTTTTCGTTAAATTAATGAATATCAAGACTTTATGGATTTTCCGAAACGAAGAAAAAAAATGGCCGGAAAAAAATAAAGCCCTGAGAATCAGAGGATTCCAAGGGCTTGAAAAAATTAAGCGGTCCGGACGGCAACAGTAAAAATTCCCGAATCCCGCAATTGGCTTGATGCCAATGTTTTCCTTTTGGCGTAAAATTGGCGTGTTACTTCTTTAGCATACGAGCAACCATTTCCTGCATTTCAGGATCCTCAAGGTCTACCTTGATATAGAGCTCTGTATTTTGCCTTTTCTTTCTTCGGTGATACTCATCCGCCCAGCTACTTGTTTCGTCAGTAACAAATAGATCCATAACCGTTACGCCAAACAGATTGGCCATGGTTTCCAGCACCTCTATGCTTTCTCCAGGAAAACCTGATTCCCAGCGCGAAATTGTTGTCTTGGCTAAGCCCAGTTGATCAGCCAATTCTATCTGCGACAAGCCCGCTGACTTTCTGTAGCGGACAATGTTTCGGCCTAGTACTTCTTTGATCTTTTCCATGATGTCAAAATTAGGTTGTTGAGTCGGTACTAGACGTCCAATAATCAGGCCACAAATGTTCTATTAATAGAACATTTATATTCCATTTGTACTAAAAATGAATCATTTTTGACCTGTTATTAAACCGTTATTGAATCAATTTTGAACCTGTAAAAGCTATGAAAACAAGCGTTAAAAGTTCACCAACTCATCTTCACAACCTCAGAAGTAGACTCCGACGAAATGACATTAAAGACATTGCTGATGAACTCAATGAGAACTATCACTATGTATCTCGCACATTACGCGCAATATCTACTGAAAAGCTAGGTGAACGGCAAATCAAAATAATTGAGAAGGCCTGCCAGTTAATCAATGAACGCGATTCTTTATTAGGACATGTGTTCTATAAATGGAACATTTCATGAGTGGACAACTTTCACTACATTC
>DASUEB010000062.1:0-15424 GCA_036275295.1 Luteibaculaceae bacterium
CTGTAATCACATGGCCATTGCCGGTTAGTTGCAGCAAGCCAACGATAACCAGCACTACGGCCGCAAACACTCCTAGAACTTTGATTATTTTTCTCATGAAATTGAACCGTTTTTTATTTCCGTTGACCTTGTTATATTACCCTTCAACCGCCGCGTGAAAATTCTGAATATCAATTTATTACATACTGCTTTACATTTCCAACCGCCTGAATCCACCCCAGTAATGGCCATCTTCTTCAAGATCAGTCCCAACGGCTTGTCCGAGCGGAAACTAATCGTTTTCAAAGGTTCACCTATATGGACTGGTCAATTCAAGCAAAAATGTAATGATTTTTTAACTCTGGAGCACCATAGTCTAAGTTTTTTCGTTCTTAGTTGCATGAAAATCATTCAAAGGATAGAGGCGTGGGTGAATCATAAGTTTGGATGGTTTCTCACAAACGGGTACAAGTAAAAAGTCCCTGCTTGTTGCTGCAAGCGGGGACTTTTCTGTTTTGATCTGCCAATTTCTCAGCGGGTAGAACGCAGCTTTTATGGCCAAGCTGATCATTTAGTTGAATCTCGCTTAACCCTTATGCGCTTGCGCACTTCAATAATGGGTTCCTCACCTGACAAACGTTTTACGTCGATGCCATACAATCGCTGAATTTCCTCTGGGCTCAATTCCAATTCCTCTTCGATTTGAATAGTGGATTGATTTCCATTGGAATCTCTGCCGTGCATCGACGGTAATTTTCTTCGGGGTCCTTCGTCGAACCGATGAGGCATCGAATCCATGTTGCGTCGTATTTCCTCAAACATCTCCTGGATTCCGCGGTCCGATAATACATTGAGGCTGTCTATATCAATGACCTCCTCCTGAATTTTCCCGTTTTTTTCAGTTCGGATGGTTATCCTGCCATCCGGCTGAACATCTACCTTAGGCCAACTAAAGGCAGAGTCGATGTCGGTGTCATAGGAGCGCGCCCAGACATTTTTATCGCCATTTAACTCCTCCAGTTTTCGGTCGGCCTCCTCCCCCCGAAATACGGAGGTCTTGGTTTTGCCGTTTACCTTCTCGGTTACCACCAACTCTTTTTTTCCATTGCGGTTGCTGTATGAAACTTTGAGATCTTCAGATTCTTTCTTAGCTTGGGCCGAAGTTGTGAAACCCATTGCCACTAATAGGCAGGTGTAAATAAATGGTGCGGGTGTTTTCATAGCATTTGTTTTTTACAAAACTAGTGGCAAGGCCAAGCCCCACAGGTTAATGGTCGGTTAATGCCAGTTAAAAGTTGTTAAGCCTGAAAACGTGGGGGTTACGCAGGATACCTTTGTATGGTGAAAAGAGATTGGTTGCGGTATATTATGGTGGCTACGGGGGTAGCCCTGATGGGTTTGGTTACCATTCAGTTCTACTGGATTGGCAATGCTATGGAACTTCGCAAACAGGAGTTCGACCAGAACGTCAACAATGCCATTTTCTCAGTTGTCCAAAAACTCGAGAAAATGGAGGCCCTCCACAACATGGAGAATACGGAGTTGAGCAACATTCTCTTCGAGGCTGCACAAAACGACAACAACAATCAACTTCTTGCCAATCCAGACGGATTTGAGGACTCAACCAATTTTTTTGGTCCTCAGGGCAATTTCAAAATTAGAATTAAGGAAGAAAACAAGCGCGATACCGTTAACGGGTATATCCGCAATTCGAGAACCACGCGAAGAGTAATAGAGGATGCTTACGGTCGTCCGCTTGATCTGCGACCGGGAATGCTAGACTCACTCGCCAATGCTTGGGAGGATGCCGAAAAAATGCACCGCGCTCACAGGGCCACTATGCTCGAGGAAGTAGCAAAACAATGGTTCTCCGGAACCGTATCTGTTCCCATTCAACAGCGCCTCAACATGGGTACGGTCGATTCCATGCTTCATGCCGAATTGAGCTGCCGCGGGATCCATGCGAAATACCAACTGGGTTTATTCACCAATGAAGGAGCGCGCGTTGACGTGGAAGTACCCAGTCAGAAATACCTCAATACCCTTTGCTCCGACGCCTATCAAGCCCGCCTATTCCCCAACGACTTAATCACCAATCAGAACTTCCTTACCATCTATTTTCCTCATCAGCAATTGTATCTGATCAAAAATGTGTGGTTGCTGCTATTGGCCTCGGTAGTTTTCATCACCATTATATTGGTTACTTTCATCAAAACCATTCAGACCATACTTCGCCAAAAGCACCTCAATGCCATTAAAAACGATTTCATCAGCAACATGACCCATGAGCTGAAAACACCCATCAGCACCATCAGTCTGGCCTGTGAGGCACTTTCTGATCCGGACATCGACAAATCAACCATGCGAGTTCAGTCTTTTGTGGGCATGATAAGGGATGAAAACCGCCGATTGGGTCTTCTCGTTGAGAACGTGCTCAAAACAGCCATCATGGATCGCGGCGAAGTGGCGATGGAGAAAGACCAGATTGACATCAATGAGCTGGTGAGAGAAGTAGTGAAGAATATACAAATACAGGCTACCAGCAAAGGCGGTTCCATTGCCATGAACCTCTCAGCTAAACAATCTTGTATCAAAGCAGATCGCGTTCACTTTTCTAATATTATTTACAACCTTCTCGACAATGCGATAAAATACTCGGTTGATGCTCCCAAGGTGGAAATAAACACGGAGTCTAGTGAGAATGAGGTTCGAATTGTGGTGAGTGACAAAGGCTTGGGAATTCCAAAAGACGAACAGAAAAAGATATTCGACAAATTCTATCGCGTGCCCACTGGAAACCTTCACAACGTGAAAGGCTTCGGACTGGGACTAAGCTACGTGAAGGCCATTGTTGAAAAACACGAAGGTTCCATCTATCTCGAATCAACCCCAGGGAAGGGATCTTCATTCACCATCATAATTCCATTTACCTATGAGCAAGATAAACGTTCTGGTTGTTGAAGACGACCCCAATTTAGGCACTCTGCTAAGCGAATACCTCAATGCGAAGGGATTTGATACCAAACTTTGCGTAAACGGTGAAGTGGGATTCAATGCCTTCAAAGCCGGAAAATTTGACATCCTCCTGCTCGATGTGATGATGCCCGTGAAAGATGGATTCTCACTGGCCAAAGAAGTTCGCGCAACCGATAAGAACGTACCCATTATATTTCTTACCGCTAAATCGCTCAAAGAAGATACCCTAAAAGGCTTTGAAGTTGGGGCTGATGATTACCTAACCAAACCCTTTACCATGGAGGTATTGCTTGCTCGCATGAACGCGGTGTTGAGAAGAAGCGGTGTGCTGGAGAGCAACGAGGAGAAAGTCTTTCAAATTGGCGAATATGTTTTCGATCGCGAACACCAACTGCTCAGAGGTTTTGGAGAAGACAGAAAGCTAACAACCAAAGAAACCGATCTGCTTTTTTTGTTGTGTAAAAATAAAAACGCCGTTTTGGAGCGCGATGCAGCCCTGAGATACATCTGGGGCGATGACAATTATTTCAACGGACGAAGCATGGATGTGTACATTGCAAAGCTGCGGAAGTACCTGAAAGACGATGAGAGCGTCGAAATTGTCAATGTTCACGGTCGAGGCTTTAAATTATTGCTGAATTAACGCGTTTTTAATGCGATTTTAAATCCGTTTTTGGTCGATTTAAAATATTGTAAATCAAAATAATAAGCTTACTAACGCCACCTAAACTCCCCGAAGTTAGGTGGCGTTTGTGCGTTTGTTGCCCAATTATTCGCATGATCAAAAGAAAATATTATACTTTTGCCGTTGCTGTAAATAGTGTAAACTAGATAAAGAGACCAAATTCAACTACCTATGAAACAATTCAACCGATTGCTCTTGGCCTTGTTATTCTGCGTGTCAGCGCTGGTGTCAAGCGCCCAGGGTGAAAGTTGCTCTAATCCGCTACCTGCAACGCCAGGAGCTTATCCGGGCAACAGTATTGCTGCTTCAGATACGCTGTGGTATGCATACACCCCAATGTCTAACGGCTTTTTGACCGTTTCGTCATGCGACCGCTCAACTCCCACGGCTGATACCCGTGTGTTCCTTTACCAAGGAGCTTGCAACAACCTTGCTGCCATTGCTACCAGCGATGACGACTGTGGTGTTGCTGCATTGATCACCGATGTGCCTGTTCTTGCGGGTACTACCTACTACATTATGTGGGTTAACAAATCGGCAGTGAGCACGTTGAATTTTAACTTCACAGTTGATTTGGTTCCTACCAATATGTTTGTGTCTCCAGCCAATGACAACATCTGCAACGCAGTTGTCCTGCCTACAGACGGCTCTCTTACTGCTGGTACAAACGTATATGCTACTGCTCAAGGTCCTGCCGAATTTGGCTTGAACATCCCGGCAGTTGCTAACGCCAACCAAGCGGGTTGGGTTACAGACAACAACGTAAAACGCACCGTGTGGTATCAGTTTACTGCTCCTGCTACCGGTGTAGTTGATATTTCGGTTTCAGCTAACTTTGATGTGCAAAGTGCCCTTTTTGCAGGTTCTTGCTCAAATATCGCCGGACTGACTTTCCTCGGAGCTAATGACAATGGAAATGCTGCTGATTACAGAAACTATTGCGTTACAGAAGGTCAAACTTACTTTATAGTAGTTGATGGTTTCGGTGCAAGCGCTGGAGCCTTTGATATTTCGGTTTCTACCATCGATTTAGTTCGTCCTTTCTTCGCCATGACCACGGTTAACCTCAATCCTGGCAACGGTGGAGCTCTTTGTCCTGGTGCTGATAACTTCCAACTGAACGCAGAGCTTCTTCGCCAACTGGATTCAATGCAGATAGCCGACGCTGATTATGTTAATTCATTGTCTTACGTTTGGACCAACGCCAATAATCAGGTAGTAGGAACCTCAAGCCAGGTGGCTGCTGCCCCAGCTGGGACTTACACTGTAGCTATTACAGATACTTGTGGAACGGTGTTCAATGCAACCGTTACAGTTACCGACACGATCATTTCAAACCTCGATCTATCTGTGGTTGAAACCACCAACCCAACTTGTGTTGGAACGGCATCTGGAACGGTTTCTCTTGCTCGTACCGGCGGTTATCAATATGTTGATGGTCAATTCGCAAACACCGATAGTTTGGTTTACTCCCTGCGATTTACCAGCACGGTTAACGCAACAGAGTCTCAAATCCTAGCGGCTAACGTAATTCAAATCAACGACTTAAACGATTTGAACGCCCTTGCAAAAGGAACGTACCGCATCTACGTGGAAGATGCTTGTTCTTCATCTGACTCGGTTACCTTTATTCTAGTTGATCCAGCTTCTAACCCTATCGTTCTGGATACGGTTCTCGCCGTAAATCCAATTTGTCCTTCTACAGCCACTGGTTCTATCGACATCAGCGCTGAAGGCGGAGAGGGACTTGCACTTACTTACGAGTGGGCCCTATCAACTGATGGTGGACTTACCTACGGCGCACCTTTCGCGACCACTCAAGACGTAGAGAATTTAGTAGAAGGAACCTATCGCGTGGTTGCTTTCGACCCATGTAACGTTCACCCAAACGATACCTTGATCTTCGTTCTAACTGATCCTACCATTGCTGCTTTAACCTACACGGCTCAACAAACGGCTCCAACTTCATTCAACGCGGCTGACGGTTCTATTTCTATCGCCGTTGCAGGTGGTCTTCCAAACTACAACGCAGTATGGACAGTTGATGGAGTAGTAAACAACAACTACGATGATCAACTTACGCTTACCAACCTGCCACAAGGTATCTACAATGTGGTAATTACCGATACTTGTGCCTCTGCTGGTACCATCGATACCACATTTGTATTGTTAGCTCCTGTTGCAAACGACCTTCCTTGTCAGGCTATTACCATTACTCCTAACGATGACTTGACTACGTTCCATAACTTCAATGCTACCGGAACCGAATCAATTACCGTACCTTTCAGCAACGACGAAGGGTATGAAGGCTGGGCTGACATCAACCTAAACCGCACCGTGTGGTTTAAGTTCGTTGCCCCTGCAAGCGGAGCTGTTGCCATTTCTGCAAATCACTACATGGGCTTAAATTCAAACCTAAACTTCGATGCTCAGGTGGCCGTGGTTGCTGGTTCTGATTGTAACGGTTCACTGAGTGTAGTTGCTGCAAACGACAACCAGTGGGATAATGTTCCTGTAAACGACTCTTACCTTGAAGTATTCTGTTTAACGCCAGGAACTGAGTACTATGTACTGGTTGATGGCTACCAAGGTATTGGTGAGCAAGGAATCTTCAGCCTTAACCTAGATGTAATCAATGTAGATGCGCTTGAAATCGAGAGAACCATCACCCAACCAAACTGTTTGGCTGAGACCGGTTCAATCGAAGTAGATTATGTAATTGGTGGTGTATACCGCGAACTACCTTCTGCACCTGAAGAATACCTGTATACGTATTCGCTAAGCGGAGTGGCTTCGGGTACCTTCCGCACCGACGGCTTGGGTAACATTACCGAAGTTGATGGTGTTAACGCTTCTTCACTCTTCTTCAATCCGCTTAACGCTGGCTCTTATGTATTGACCATTGGAGATACATGCGGTATCAAAGTAACTGAGAATATTACTATTGCTCCTGCTACATTTACGCCTTTCAACATCGAGTTTACCTTAACTCCTCCTTACTGCCCAGGTCAGTCTAATGCATTCATCGACTTTGCATTCACAGGCGGTGGTACTCCCGACAATGACTACAGCTATGTAATCAGAAAAGGCTCAAATACCGGTGCAATTATTGCCTCAGGCACGTATAACAGCTCATTCCCAGCTGTACAAGAGTTCCTTGGCGCTGCCGATCTTTACTACATCATTGTTAGCGACGCTTGTCAGAACCCAAACATCAAGGAGTTTGTAATTGACGTTCAAGATCCAATCCTTACTCCGTTCGGTGCAGTGGCTGAGGTAACAAATCCTTCATGTCCAAGCACAGCTACTGGTTCCATTCAAGTAACATTAACCGGCGGTAAATTCGTGGGTTACACGGAATTGCGCAACGATCTAAACGTGCTAATCGGTTCAGGAAGTTTCGACACTACCGTTACTTTCAACAACCTAGCGGCTGGTGATTATACTATTTATGTAATCGACGATTGCAACTTGTATGATACAACCATCGAATTCACGGTTGTAGATCCTACAGCTGACCCCATCGCGGTGGCATCTTCAGCTACAAACACTTCTGTATTCGGCGGAACCGATGGTTCTATTGCGTTCGAAGTGAACAACGACTTCCCAGACTACACGGTTGACGTGTTTGTAATCAACAGTTTTGGTGGAGCGGTAATCGATACGATTGCTCTTGACCTTGCCGTTGAGGAAGGCGTTCAAACTACCATTTCTGATCTTTCTGCTGCGATCTACCGACTTTCTATCTTCGATGCTTGCGGAAGCATGGTAACTGCTGATACTATTGTTGAGCTTCAGGTGTTTAATCCACCGGTAAACAACGATGTTTGTTCAGCTACCACCATCAATGTAGGTCAAACACTTAGCGGTACCAATGTGGCTGCTACTACTCAGGCTGGTGAAGTGTTGATCACTCCTCCTACCGATGAGGACTGTGACTCTTTCGAAGGATGGTGCTTGAATAACGGTATCGATGCCTCTGTTTGGTACAAGTTTACGGTTCCTGCAACGGGTACCTTTAGTGTAGAAGTAGCCTCAGGTGATTTTGATCCTCAGGTTGCGGTATACACCGCTGAAAACTGCAACAGCTTCGGCGGATTTACCCTGCTTGCTGCAAACGACGATCGCTCTATCATGCCTGCTAACAGCAATGCTTACGTAGAAGGTGGTTGTATTGCCCCAGGTACTTTGGTTTACGTGTTGGTTGATGCTGCTGATAACAACGAAGGTAGCTTCGACATTACGGTAAGTGAAATTAGCACAGGTGATCTTGCCGTGACCGGTATTTCAACCAACTCTACCACTGAAGCGAGCAACGACGGTACGGTTGACCTAACCGTTACTGGTGGTGTTCAACCTTATACATTTGCTTGGTCTGATGGTGCAACTGCCGAAGATCGTTCAGGTCTTGCACTTGGAACTTACAGTGTGGTTGTAACCGATAAGTGCGGAACCGATACCACCTTGTCGTTCACCATTAACTACAACAGCGTATCAAACGATAGACCATGCGATGCGATCTTTATTCCTGCCGATGGCCTTATTCGCGAGTTTGACAATACATTCGCAACGGTTCAGCCGGGTGAGACTGGAATTGCTCCAATCAATGCCTCTACAGATTGCTTCGGAACCAACAACTGGTGTAACAACGACGGTCTTGATGGAACAGTTTGGTTCAAATTTACCGCTCCTTCAAGCAATGTAACGGTAAGCTTGTGTAACAATGCTCAAAACGAAATTGATCCTCAGCTAGCGGTTTACAGCGCTACGCTTTGCTCTGAGTTTGCTACTTACACTTTGCTAGGTGCAAATGACGATAGCCCTACCTGCTCATTCGGATCTGAATTGACCTTTACGAACCTTACTCCATGTCAAACATACTTTGTAATGGTTGACTCGGATGCTGGGACACAAGGCAAATTCGGAATCGCAGTGATCGACAACAATTCAACCCTCAACGCGGGTAACGACACCACTGTTGTAACTTGTCAAACGGCTGGTACTATCAACTTGGCCGCTGCCCTTACCCCTGGTGCTGATCAGAACGGTGTATTCTCTGACGATAACAATACCGGCGAATTGTCTGGTTCTACTTTGAATGTTGCCGATCTAGCTGCTGGTACCTATGAGTTTACCTACACAGTTACTTCTAGCTGTGGTATGCAAGTAGTAAGCGCTGATTATGCTACCATTACTGTTCAAGTGAAAAACTGTACAGGTATCAACGAAACAGTTGCCAATAACTTCGCTGTGTATCCTAACCCGAACAACGGCCAGTTCACGGTATCTAATGCATTGGAAGATGTAGTTACATACACCGTGTTCGACGTAACTGGCAAGGTGGTATATCAAGCTGCTCACGATGTGAAGTCAGATGATAAGGTTCAAATCGACCTTTCTGGTTATGCGAAAGGTATGTACACCCTTAAAGCCAATGGTCGCTCAGGTGGTGTTCACATCCAACGAGTAGTTATCCAATAACATACTTTCTTAATCTAGATCAAGGGGGCTTCGGCCCCCTTTTTCGTATTTTTAGGTATGAAAATTAACATACAGGAGTGGCTGGATACCTTCCGCCCCGAGCTGAAGCCGCCAGTCGGAAATAAGGTGATTTTTGAGAATGAGGACTTACTGGTTATGGCAGTGGCAGGTCCCAATGCACGCACCGATTTTCACTATAACGAGGGGACAGAGTATTTCTATCAGTTAGAGGGTCGAATCGATCTCTTTACCCATGAAAACGGGGTGGTCGTTAAAAATGAATTAAAAGCAGGAGATATGTTTCTGCTAAGTCCTAGAGTTCCCCACAGTCCTGTTCGCCATGAGGGTTCGTTGGGTTTAGTTATTGAGACCAAGCGAAAACCGGGTCAAAAGGATGGATTGATGTGGTTTTGTTCCCAATGCCACCACAAACTTTATGAGGAGTATTTCGAATTAAAAAGTATTGAACGCGATTTTCTTCCTGTTTTTGCTCGATTCAATCAATCAGTGGCACATAGAACCTGTGCCGTTTGCGGTGTCATTGCACCGGCCGACCCCCGATACTTGTAATTGCACTACCTTTGCCATTCAATACACATCATGAGCGATCAAATTAAACACGAGTGCGGAATTGCACTGGTTAAGCTTAAAAAACCACTGGAATTCTATATTGAAAAGTACGGAACGCCCTTTTATGCGATGAACAAAATGTATCTCATGATGGAGAAACAACACAATCGCGGCCAGGACGGTGCTGGAATTGCCAATATCAAGTTCGACGTAGCCCCCGGAAATCGCTACCTCTTTAGAAAGAGAAGTGTTACTACCAAAGCGATTCAAGATATCTTTAAATCGGTTCAAAAGAAATTTAAAGGAGTTCCCAAAGAGTTGCTCAGTGATGGCGCTTGGATGAAGGAAAACATGCCTTTTATGGGTGAACTGTGGCTGGGTCACTTGCGTTATGGCACGTACGGTGGCAACAGCATCGATAGTTGTCATCCATTCGTGAGGCAAAACAACTGGATGACTCGCACCCTTGTTACAGCTGGTAATTTTAACCTTACCAATGTAGGTGCGCTTTTCAGTAAGTTGGTAGACTTGGGCCAACATCCAAAGGAAATTGCCGACACGGTTACGGTCTTGGAAAAAATCGGGCACTTCCAAGATCAAGAGGTGGAGCGGCTTTTCAGGCAATATAAGGATCAAGGGATTCCCAACAGAGAAATTTCACAGTATATCGCTCGAGACATGGATCTTCAAACCATTCTTAAGCGGTCTGCTAATGATTGGGACGGCGGTTACGCCATGGTTGGATTAATGGGTCATGGAGATGCTTTTGTGCTTCGAGATCCAAACGGTATAAGACCCGCTTTCTATTACCAGAATGATGAAATTGTGGTAGTAGCATCGGAGCGCCCGGTGATTCAAACGGCATTTAATGTGAGTTTGGATCAAGTGAAGGAGTTGACACCTGGACATGCCTTGATCATCAAGCGCCATGGGGACGCTGAAGAAAAATTGGTGCGCGAACCCCAAGAAAAGAAAAGCTGTAGTTTTGAACGTATTTACTTCAGTCGTGGCAGCGACTTCGATATATATCGCGAAAGAAAAGAGTTGGGTCGTTTGTTGGCTAAGCGCATAATCGACGAAATTGACGGCGAGTTAGACAAAGCCGTTTTTAGTTTCATTCCCAATACAGCCGAAATTGCCTTTTACGGCTTGATTAAAGGGGTAGAAGACCACCTTGACGAGATCAAGACTCAACGCATTGCAGCGTTAGGATCTCAAGCATCGGTCGAAAAAATTCGGGATATACTGGCAACCCGTACCAAAATTGAAAAAGTAGCCATCAAAGATGCCAAACTTAGGACTTTTATCACATCTGATAACGACCGAGACGACCTGGTAGGTCACGTTTACGATGTTACCTATGGCACTGTGCGACAGGGAATTGATACCTTGATTGTTATGGATGACAGCATAGTTCGTGGTACCACACTCAAGAAGAGTATTCTTAAAATTTTGGATCGTTTAGGCCCAAAAAAGATCATCATCGTATCGTCGGCACCTCAAATCCGATATCCGGATTGTTACGGTATAGACATGGCTAGATTGGGCGATTTTGCAGCCTTTAGAGCTGTTATTGCCTTGCACAAGGAACGCGGTAATCACGCTTTATTGCAGCGTGTTTACGAGGACGCAAAACTCGAATTGACCAAAAGTGAAGGTGTGTCCAATAGGGTAAAAGAGCTTTATAATGCGTTCACAAACAAGGATATAGAATTGAAGATGGCTGAGCAACTCAGGCCTTCTGACATAAAGGCTGAGGTTCAAATTGTATTCCAAAGTATTGAAGATCTTCATCTAGCCTGTCCAAATCACACAGGCGATTGGTATTTTTCTGGCGATTATCCAACCCCCGGAGGTATGAAAGTTGCCAACCGCGCCTATGTAAACTACTTCGAGGGCAAAAATGAGCGTGCTTATTAGCGCTAGAAATACTTTATTAACAATTTTAAGTGTTTGTTGATTTTTTCTTGGAGGCTAGAATCGACAATTATTTTTCTTAATATTGGCACGTTTTAAAGTGGGTAGATACGGTGAGTTGAGTCTATTAACCTGAACATCAATTCATTAAGTCTACTGACGTATAACCTAGTTAAACAAACAAAAGCTATTATGAGGAAATTTTCCGTTTTCTCGATTATCTCTCTGCTCTGTGTGCTGGCCACGGTAAGCCTGCGTGCTCAAGATTATCGTTTGGGTGATCCCCCCACCTCTGATCCCGCAAAACCCGCCCTGCCGGTTATTGCGGCTGGTAATGTGGTAACACTTTGTGGTGACACCCTGTTTTCTTTTACCGATGGCGGCGGTGGCGCTAATGGTGATGGCTCCAACACCGCAACCAATTACGGCAACAACATTAATCAGTCGCTAGAATTCGTCTCTTCATTGGGCAACAGCGGAGTTATCGAGGTTGTTTTCACTGACTTTTTCACCTCACCAGGTGACGTCCTCGAAATTTATTCTGTTGATGGAGGTGGTGGTGCTGTTCTATTGGGCAGCTTGACCAACAATCTTCGAGGTTCTATCTCTGCAGAGACTCCCAGAAGATATTACAGCCGCCCTGGCGACGTAGGTTTGAGATTCACCTTTATCTCTGATGCGTCTCTTAATAATCCAGGTTGGGTTGCCACTGTTAGAGAAGCCAGTGCTCCTTCCGTGATTGGGCTATTGGATATTTCCGGCGACCCATTCACTGTATTGGGTCCAGGTATCATTGGCGTTTGCTCCGGCTCTACCAATGATTTCAATGCCATAGCAAGTGCTCCTCCAGCAACGGTTACTTACAAGTCTTTTGATCGCCCAAGCGATTCTTATACATACACGCCTGTTCCTGCGAACTTTGATTACAACTGGAGTTCAACCGAACCCGGCTCGGCTACTACACAAGTATGGCAAAGAAACTTTGCAACGAGAAACTCTTTCTTGTTGAACGTTGATATTGTTACCGATAAATGTCGACTATTGGACACCGCGGTACGTGTTAACGTTTCAACCGTTCCCAGTTTTACTGGTACATCAGCTAGTCAAAATGTCTGCGAAGGGTCTTCGGTACAAATAACTGGTGTGGTTACCGCTACCTCATCTACCAATTTTGACAACCCGCCTGTAAACTATACATACACGCCAACTGTAACAGCTGATCGCTGGGACAATACAGCAGGCGGTTTTGACGGACCTTCAACCGGAGCGGTTGTGCGTGTACCAGCTCCTACTACAGGTCCTGGAACATACACCTATACTTTTGTAGTTTCCGATGACTATGGTGACTTAGGATGTGAATACGACACCTCGATTACTATTACGGTAAATCCGAAAGTAGATGCGGGCTTAGACGCTACAGATTCAGTTTGTGCCTCCTCGAATGCTTTCGACCTCAAGCAATATCTTGGTGGTGCGGTTGTAGATAATGGATCTGGTCGATGGATCGATTTCGACAACAGCATGATTCCTCTCGATACGGTTTCGGGTATTCTAGACCTTCAGGAAGCGAACACTCTTTACGGTACGTCGCTGCCCAGAACCTTCCGCTACGTATTTAAAATAAACGGCAATCCAGGATGTCCTGCCGACAGCGCCATTGTTACTTTAACCATCTATCCCAGTGCATTCGCGGGGAACGATGCGTCGGTTACTTTCTGTAATAACATTACGCCAATCAATCTGCTCAGCTTAGTAGGTACAAACCAAGCTACTGGTACATGGTCTACTACCTTCGCAGGAGCGGGTACCATTACCGGCAACTTGCTCGATCCTACTACCGGCGGTGTCCTGAGCAATCCGAATGGTTATGTAGGAGGTGGTCTTTACACGTACACTTACGACATCAGTTATCCCGGAACCAATGCCGGTTGTACCGACCAGTCTCAAGTTAACATAGACTTTAAAGAAACAGGTGTACCAGGTGGTGATGCAACGATCGACATTTGCTCATCTGACAACCCCGTCAATCTGTTTACCGTATTGACTGGCACCCCTGAAACCAATGGAGTTTGGACAACCCCTGGAGGTTATGTTTTCACAGGTGTTTCACCTACTTTGAATTTCGATCCAGCCGATCCGGCGCAAACTAATGCCCCATTCACGGTAACCTACACCGTTAGTAAAAACGATCCGGTATGTCCCGACACCAGCGCAACAGTAACGGTTAACTTCCAGCGATCGCCCAATTCAGGCACTGCGGTTAGTCCTTTAACTGATGTTTGTACCGACGCTGCTTCATTTAACCTCAACACTACACTTGACGGTTCACAAGATGCTTCAGGCACTTGGACCGATAATGACGGGGTATCGTCGTTATCAGGAGCCAACAATGCTACCGTTGATTTGAATACTATTAATTTCGGTGCAGGCGATGTTGTCACAGTTAGATACACTTATACGGTAAACGCAACAAACACGCTGTGTAATACCAGTTCAACTGATGTGTTTGTGCGTTATACGCGCAAGTCGAATGCGGGTGTTACAAGAACCATTGCCGTATGCGAGAACTCACCCATCTTTTTGGTGAGAGATTCGATGGCAGCACCAGGCCCAGACCCAACGGTTATTTACTCTGGCGCACCTGCTGGTTCATTGACTCCAACTGATTTTGGTGCCCGTTTTAATCCAGCAACTACCGGCTTAGCGGGTACTACTGTGGTAATTACGGCTACCGATACCGCCAATGGTCCTGGTTGTGCCGATGCGGTTGCTACCCTAACTATTGATATTTCTGAACGTCCAGATGCCGGTACTTCAACCGATTCTGCGCGCGTTTGTATTACTGAGACCGTTTATGAAATGGCAGACAACCTCAGCGCCACAGCCACTACAGGTGGATTTTGGACAGTTGCAGGGGGTTCGCTTCCAAACCCAGCTTGGTTAGACAATGACGGAACAGTGAATATTGACGCTACCGGCGGCAACGGTTTCCCAGGTTGCGGAATGAAGTTAACTTTCGAGTACCATGCAACTTCTCCTAACTGTAACGAGGTAATTTCAACTCACACATTAGACGTTAAATGTGGAGCAGATGCCGGTGACGATGATTCAGTTTACGTTTGTTCAACCGATCCTATTTTTGCCCTTGGTGCGTTTGTTACAACTACTGACCAGAGTGGTCGTTGGCAAGACCTTGACGGTTCTGGCGCTTTGTCAGCCGTTACTACTTTCCCTGCTACCTTCGAACCCGGTCGTGTAAATACCACTGGTGAATACAGAATGGCTTATGTGGTAGACAACAATCCTTGTACTCCGCCTGACACAGCCTATATCACTGTGTTTGTTTCACGTCTACCCCGCGCAGGAGTTGGCGATACCGCGGCCGCTTGTGAGGATGAAACAGATTTTGACCTCTATACAACGCTTACTGGTAATTTCGATCGCGAAGGTCGCTGGGAATTGGCTATGCTACCTCCCTACGATGCTAACCTAAATGCTACCGTAAATGGAAACCGCGCGACCTATTTCAAAGGTGCGGAAGAGAGCGATTTTGATGTAGCTGCTTTTATGGCGCTGATCAATTCATCTACCTCGCCATTCTTCGCAACTCAACCTTCTTCTTTTCCTCCGTTTGTTCGTTTGAAGTACACTGTGCAAGACACGACAAACTACGGGCCCAACCCACCGTTGTGCCGCGATTCTGTGACTTTTGCTATTCTGCAAATCAGCAAGTTGTTTAATACTCCAAGTCCGAAATCGGCGGTAGCTACTGAGGTTTGTAAGACGGTGAGTCAATTCGATCTTAACTCATTGGTA
>DASUEB010000063.1:0-9153 GCA_036275295.1 Luteibaculaceae bacterium
GGAAATTGAGCTTTACGAACAATGGGGTATTGAAGCCGATCAACCCAAGAAATAAGTGGCCAGCTAAGCCATCCTTGCTTACTTTCGCGCAGTGAACCTGCATAAACGCATCGAAGCAAAACTGGAGCAAAAGGCCCTTGAAGGCTCGTTGCGGACTCTAAAACCCGTTGTAGGCATTGATTTCTGCTCCAACAGGTACTTGGGTTCGCTGGCCAGCCCAGAGGAGATTACAGCTTGGCTTTCGGAGTTTCCCTTTGATCAAGGCTACGGATCAGGCGGATCGCGGCTCATCAGCGGAACACACCCCGCACACGAGGCCTTCGAATACTTCCTTTCCCGTGAGTTCGCGGCAGAACAAGCCCTGCTGTTCAACAGTGGATATGACGCCAACGTGGGTTTTTTCAGTGCCTTACCCAGTCGAGAAGACACAATTTTGTACGATCAATTGGCCCACGCCTCGATTCGCGATGGGATTCGACTCTCCCTGGCCAAGAGTTTGTCGTTTAACCACAACGATATGCAGGACCTCGAGAACAAACTGAGCAAATCAGAGGGGCTAACTTGGGTCGTCGTTGAGTCTGTATACTCGATGGATGGAGACCAGGCTCCCTTGGCCGAATTGTGCCGCCTGTGCGAGAAATACGGCGCTGCCTTAGTAGTCGATGAAGCCCATGCGGTAGGCGTTTTGGGCAGTGGTAAAGGTCTTTGCGTTGATCTTGACCTGTCCCATCGCGTTTTTGCCCGGCTAATTACTTTTGGAAAAGCCATTGGTGCACATGGCGCAGCGTGGCTTAGTACCAAGGCGGTTATCTACTTCCTGATTAACCATGCGCGATCGTTCATTTATACCACCGCACTTCCGCCTTTAGACGTGTATATCACCCATCAATTGCTCGTCAAAGCCCTTGAAGCCTCTGTATTGCGCATCGAGCTGCAAGCCAAGGTGGATTATTTCCGCGAAATGTTGGCCCATCAATCCGCCTTGTTGCCCTCTCAAACGCCCATTCAGGGATTTTTGGTACCTGGGAACGAGGAGGTATTGGCGAAAGCCAAACAGTTGAACCAAGCGGGAATCGCATGTAAGGCGATTCGCTACCCCACGGTACCGAGAGGAACCGAGCGCTTGCGCATCATCATTCACGCTTTTAATACATACTCAGAATTGGATCATTTGATCCACACCCTCAATAACCATGGAACGTAAGCCTTATTTTATTGCCGGAATCGATACCAACATCGGAAAAACTACTGTCTCTGCCATACTGTGCAAAGCAACGGGTGCCGATTATTGGAAGCCCGTGCAGTCGGGTGAACTGGACAACAGCGACACGCTAAAAGTGAAGCGGCTAGTTGGCAAAGAGCACACCGGACGTTTTCATCCGGAGAGTTTTGCGCTCAAACACCCCTTGTCTCCGCATGCCGCCGCTGAGTTAGAAGGGGTAATCCTCAACAAAGCAGATATTCACATTCCGCCCACCGAAAACACCCTGATTATTGAAGGGGCGGGTGGTTTGATGGTACCCCTCAATCATTGGGAAACCTATTTGGACTGGGTTGAGGAGCATCAGCTACCCATCATTCTGGTGAGCAAAAATTATTTAGGCAGCATTAATCACACCTTGCTGAGTATTCAGGCCATTAAACAAAGGCATTTGAACTTATTGGGGGTCATCATCAATGGTTCGGCCAACACACAAAGCGAGGCAGCCATCGAAAAAATAGGACAAACACCCATTTTATTCCACACCGAATGGACCCAAAACCCCGATAATCAATACATTGGCGAACAATCTGAAAAGCTCTCGCACCTCATTAAACAACTACCATGAGCTTGACCATTTGGCATCCTTATACCCAGCACAAAACGGCAGATCCAGAATTGGAGATTGAGCGCGCTCAGGGATGTACCTTGTATTTGAAAGATGGGCGCACGTTGATTGATGGCATTTCATCTTGGTGGGTCAACCCCTTTGGTCACGGCAACCAAGCCCTTGCAGATGCGATCTACCGCCAAATTCTGCATTTAGACCAAGTCATTTTCGCTGGATTTACCCACCAACCCGCTCAAAAACTGGCTACCAAGCTGCAAGATATCTTGCCAAACAACCAAAGCAAGTTATTTTTTAGCGACAACGGCTCAACAGCGGTTGAAGTGGGCCTAAAAATGGCTATTCAATACTTTTACAACCTCAACCGAGGACCCTGTACGGTGGTAGCCCTGAAAGGATCGTACCACGGCGATACGTTTGGTGCCATGGCTGCCGGGGAGCGGGGAAAGTTTTTTCAACCCTTTGAAGATTATGTCTTCGATGTTCAATTCATTCCACCCCCTGTAACCGGATCGCGTGAGTCGTGCCTAACTGCATTGGAAAAGATCATAAAGAACAGCGACAACGCCTGTTTTCTCTATGAACCCATGGTTCAGGGTGCGGGCGGCATGATCATTCACGATGCCGAGATCTTGAGTGAATTGCTAGAGATCTGCAAGAAGAACGAGGTCATCTGCATAGCCGATGAAGTGATGACAGGTTTTGGTCGCACAGGAAAATATTTTGCCTCTGAGTACCTTTCGGTTGAGCCTGATATCATGTGCCTTTCGAAATGCCTTACCGGCGGGATCTTGCCAATGGCATTGACTTCTTGCACCGAGAAGATATACGCAGCGTTTCATTCTAACGACTATCAGGCCACCCTATTTCACGGTCACAGCTACACAGGAAATCCGGTTGGCTGTGCAGCTGCTCTTTGTTCACTTGAACTCCTAGAGAGTGATTCATTTCAGGATCGCATCCAAAGTATCAGTCGGGCTCATCGTGCTTTTGTTCAGGCATACCAACATCACCCCCATGTCAGTCGAATTCAGTCGCTTGGCACCATATTAGCCGTTGACTTGGTGATTGGCGACCGCGAGGGTTATTTTAATTCAAGAAGTAAAGATATTTACCGCTACTTCCTCAACCGCGGGGCCCTTTTGCGACCTTTGGGAAATACGGTTTACATACTTCCACCGTATTGCATGACCGACGAAGAACTGAACGCGTTGCACGGCTTGATTGCCGATCTGATTTCAAACCCATCCATTTTAGACTAAGTCCATCGTGATTGTTGACCTTGCCATAGAGTCTCATGCATCTGTTTCGCCCTTGGGGATAAATCACCAAGAAATCTGGCAATCGTATCTGACTCCCAATCACGCCATATCCATCAATGACGAAGGCGATTGGGTGGGTCGTATCGACCCTTCGATCTGGTTTGAGATTGACGAACTCAGGACTTCCGACCCGCGCTATAGAACCCTCGACCCAAGCACTTTACTAGCCATATTCACGGCGAGACAGCTCAACCTGAAAGCCACCGAAACTAATTTTGGCGTCAACATTGGCAGTTCTCGCGGCGCCACCAGTAGCTTTGAATACGAACACCATTGGTTCTTGGAACATGGCAAAAGCAGGCCGCACTCGAGTCCTAACACCACATTGGGCAACATCAGCAGCTGGGTTGGACAGGACCTACAGAGCAAGGGCATTGCTTTTAGTCACAGCATAACATGTAGCACAGCATTGCACGCTATTGCCAATGCTTGCGCTTGGATCAAGGCGGGATTCAGCAAATCTTTTATCGCTGGCGGTGCAGAAACTCCGCTTACTCCATTTACGCTTGCCCAAATGAAAGCCATGAAAATCTACAGTGCAGAGCAAGACCCATGGCCTTGCAAAGCATTGAGAGCGGACAAGAAAAAAAACACCCTCGTTCTCGGGGAAGGATGCGGATTGGCCGTAATAAGCCACAACATCGCCGCCCCTTTGCGCATCAAAAGCATTGGTTATTCGGCTGAGAAGATTGACCACGGCAGCTCCATATCCGACGAAGGCGAGAGTCTCTACCAATCGATGAAAATGGCGATGGAAGGCTTGTCCCAACCCATCGATGCCATTGTGATGCACGCACCGGGCACCATCAAGGGCGATACCGCTGAGTGGAATGCCATTGATCGCCTGTTTGCCCAAAGACCGCTATTGACTGGAAACAAATGGAAAATGGGGCATAGCTTTGGAGCTTCAGGGTCACTGAGTCTCGAAATGGCTTTACTCATGCTTAAAAACCAGGTGTTTATTGGCTTGCCTTGGGACGACAAACCGCACTATCCAGCTGCGTTAAAACAAATCATGATCAACGCCATTGGTTTTGGCGGCAATGCCATATCAATAGTGATTGAAAAAGCCGCGTAAAAACTGGAGGTAAATTAATATTTTCGCAACAATTCAAACCGCTATGAGCAACATCAAACACAATTGGACGCGTGAGGAAATTGAACAGATTTACAACCAACCTTTATTGGAGCTGGTTTTCCAGGCTGCCACGGTTCACCGCGAGCACCACACCGCCAGCGAGGTACAAGTTTGCACGCTGTTATCCATAAAAACAGGCGGTTGTCCAGAAGACTGCGCTTATTGTCCGCAAGCCGCGCGCTACAGCACCGGAGTAGATGTGCACAAACTTTTGGATAAAAATGTTGTGCTTCACAACGCTCAGAAAGCCAAAGAAGCAGGGTCAACGCGTTTCTGCATGGGTGCAGCTTGGCGCGAAGTACGCGATAACAGAGACTTTGACAAGGTAATTGAGATGGTGAAAGAGGTAAACGACATGGGCCTCGAAGTTTGTGCTACGCTGGGTATGATTAACGAAAATCAGGCCGCGCGACTGAAAGATGCCGGATTGTATGCCTACAACCACAACTTGGATACGTCAGAAGAAAAATACGGTGATATCATCACTACCCGAACATACGACGACCGACTCAACACACTGGAAAACGTAAGAAAGGTGGGTTTAACCATCTGCTCGGGCGGTATCATAGGCCTCGGTGAACAAAGCGAAGATCGCATTGAAATGTTGCGCACCTTGGCCAATATGGATCCACACCCCGAAAGTGTGCCCATCAACAAATTGGTCGCGGTAGAGGGTACCCCCCTTGAAAACCAAGAAGAGGTGCATGTATTTGATATGGTTCGCATGATTGCCACCGCCCGAATTCTTATGCCTACCTCCATGGTTCGCCTATCAGCTGGACGATTGAGCATGAGCGAAGAGGGCCAAGCCTTCTGCTTCATGGCTGGCGCCAACTCAATCTTTGCAGGCGACAAACTGCTCACCACTCCTAACCCTGCTGAAGATCAGGACATGATGTTGTTCAGCAAACTAGGCCTCAACAAGCGAGAGTCTTTCAAAGAAGAAAAACACGTTCACAGCTGTGGTCATCACCACTAAACGGACTGGAATCCCCGCACTGAATCCCTTTTTAACAATACATCAAAACCGCCGTGTGGCGGTTTTTTTTTGCTTTCGATTACAAGAATTGCTGGCAATTGATTTGCCCTTACACGGCGAACGAGAGTAAATTCAGCCCAAATTATCCACTCATGATGCTACGTTACGCCCTGCTTAGTTTGTTAACGGTTGTTGGATCTGTCAGCCTTTACGCTCAAACCAACATACTTTTCACCAATCCCGACGTGGATAGAATCATGAAGGGTCAATACAACCCTCAGGTTTACCTCCCCAATCTAGACCCTACTGATCACGACCAGATCACCAGTCAACTGGTCAACAACGTTTCTCCCGACTCGCTAAAAGCCATCATCATCAAACTGGCTTCATTCAAAAACCGCAACACGGGTGCAGATACAGTTTCAGACACCGAAGGGATAGGCGCCGCCCGCCGCTGGGTTTATCAGAAATTTGAGCAATACAGCGCCCAAAATCAGAACAAACTGCAGGTAAGTTACCATCAATTTGATCAAGCGATTTGCAGTGTAAACCAGCACCGAAATATTGTCGCCGCCCTTCCAGGCGCAGACACTACAGACCACGGAGTGATCATCATTGAAGGCCATATCGACAGCCGTTGCCAAGGAGTTTGCGATATCAATTGCGTGGCCGAAGGGGTTGAAGATAACGCCTCGGGCACTGCTCTGGTAATGGAACTGGCGCGGGTAATGTCAGGAATGACCTTCAACAAAACCATTCTTTTCGCCGTTGTTATTGGTGAGGAACAAGGGCTGTTCGGGGGTAATGCCCTGGCGCAGTATTGCCGCAACCAGAACATCAAATTACAAGCTGTGCTGAACAACGATGTAATTGGCGGAATTATCTGCGGAAAAACTTCCTCGGCGCCGAGTTGCCCCGGATTAAACGACATCGACAGCACGCAGGTGCGCTTATTCTCGTCGGCGATTGCATTTTCCGACCACAAAAACCTGTCGCGTTACATCAAAATGGAATACCAAGATGAGCTGACCGGCAAGGTAAGCGTTCCCATGAACATCACCATCATGGCGGGCGAAGACCGCGTGGGCAGAGGCGGAGACCACATCCCCTTCCGCCAGTTGGGTTTCCCAGCGATGCGATTCACCTCAGCCAATGAGCACGGCGACGCCAGCAACGGTCCGGAATACGACGATCGCCAACACACCGAATCAGATATCTTGGGCTTAGATACCGACAATGATGCGGTAATCGACAGTTTCTTTGTCGACTTTAATTATCTGGCCAGAAATGCAGTCATCAACGCTAATGCTGCCGCTATGATCGCTATTGGACCTAAGAAACCCGCCTTCACCTTGAGTCCATCGGCCGACAATAAGCTAAAAATTACGGTAACCGAACAAACCCAATACGGCCAATACCGCGTAGGACTGCGCACAGGAACCAATACGGAATTCGACAGCCTGTTTGTCATGAACGGCATCACCGACTCCATACCCGTTGAACTGGGCAAAAGTTATTTTGTGAGTGTTGCCTCGATCGACGAGAACGGGGTGGAAAGCCTTTTTGCAACGGAGAAAAGATTGTTGATCAACCCAACCGGGGTAAGCGATTTGAGCTCAAATTCAAAAAACATCGAATTGCTTCAAAACAAACCCAATCCTTTCGACGAAAGCACGGTGATTGGTTTCATTGCCGGCCCCAACTATGTGGGTAAAAACGCCGCGGTGGAGATACTTGATTTGCAGGGCAGGGTAATCAAAACCTTACAGTCACCCATTCGCGAGGGCATGAACGAGATCAGCTACAACCACGGCTTTGGCGCTCAAGGAACCTACCTCTATCGCTTGGTGATTGACGGCAAAATCCTGGCAACGCGCAGCATGGTTTTTACCGCGTTTTAAGCGCTCGCATTAAAAGGAAACGGCGATGGGATCTGGATTTCCATCGGGATCGGCTATGGCTCGACCCTGAGTAGAAAAATTAGCTCCTTTTAGCGCTAAAATTCCAGCCATGTGGGGCGCAGCCATACTGGTGCCACTCATGAAAATATAGCGCCCTCCAATAAACGTAGAAACAATACCCGAGCCGGGTTGCGCAACATCGATAGGAGGATTGCCGAAATTGCTGTAAAAAGCATAGCGGTCGTTTTGATCAATGGCCGACACGGTGTAGATCCGATTCCCGTTGGTTCGGGCTGGGCTCTGCTCCGTGGCATTCACCGCGTCGTTGCCCGCTGCAATGGCGATAAATAAACCTCTGGCCGCAACACGGCTCACACTGAGATCAACCAAGCTATTCGCCCCCCCTCCGAGGCTAATATTCACTACCTCTCCAGGTGTGCCAACCACCATGAGGTAGTCCATCGCTTGAATGATATTGACAATGTTTCCGCTTCCCACGTTATCGAGTACTTTCAGGGCTACCAATTCGGCGCCTGCCGCAATTCCCAGCGTTCCAATGCCATTGTCGCGAGCACCTGCAATGCCGCCTACATGGGTGCCGTGGCCATTGATGTCGTTAACTGCCTCTGCCCCGCCAATGCCTTCCGTTTCTCCAGTCACAAAATTGCGGCTCAGTGCTACATTGACATTGAGGTCGGGATGATCCACATCCAAGCCCGTATCAACAATCCAGATGCGCTTGCCCGTGCCATCGCCCGTTCCCAGGCGAACCGCTCCATACGAGCGAATTTGGCCGTCGGGGCTTATTGGCTGCCCAGAACAATCTTGGTGAATCTCAAGGGTTGACACCGAAGTCAATGTGCGTATGGGTAGTATACTCCTTAGAAGTGAGGTATCTTGACTGGCGCAAAACACCTCTGCACCGGTGAAAACCTCGGTGAACACCCTGCCAATTTTGAACTGCTGCCGATGGTTAACCGGAATCCGGAGTTCAATGGCCGATTTCAACGCTTGGATTTTTTCAGCGTGCGACCCTCCGTATGATATCCACCCCGCCGCCTGATCATCGAATTCAATCAAGTAAACTCCGGGAATGGAGCTCCCTTTGGTGGGTAGCTGCAGATTAACCGTGTCGCACGACACTCCCTTTCTCGCCTCTTTTTTACAGGCCGCAAAGCTCGCAGCCAAAAGAAACAACACCAATACCTTTTTCATCCCTGTAACTTTTCATTATTGCGATGCCTTTGGGCATCTCGCGTAGTTTTTTTAAGCATATTCTTCTTCATGGCGTCGCTGAGATCAACGCCGGTTTGATTGGCCAAACAGCAAAGCACCCAGAGCACATCGGCCATTTCATCGGCAAGTTCTTTCGGACTTTCGCCGGGTTTCGCGCTTTGCTCGCCGTATTTCCTAACCATCAGTCGTGAGAGCTCTCCCACCTCCTCCATCAAAATGCCCAAGTTGGTCAATTCACTAAAATACCGCACCCCAATGGTTGTTATCCATTGATCAATGGAGCCTTGCAATTGTTTTAAACCGATATCGTCTTGGTGATCAATCATGGTATTTCTTCATTACAACGCAGCAAAGGTACAACGGAGTGTGTTTATATGTTGGTATCGCACCCCAGGTAGTCGGTTACTTGGGCACAATCAAATTACCCGGAACGAGTTTAACACCTTAGCACTTGGACAGAGCATCAAATGCCGTGCCATTTATTTTTATCGTAGATGGGTTATCTGCTATTTTTGCTTCTATGAAACCGGTATGTGTAATCTTCACTTTTGCCCTTCTCGTTATGTCTTGCAAAGAACGCGTGGTTGAAAAATCTACAAACGAAGTGCCCACTGAATTGGTTCGAGATCAGCATTCATATGCGGTTCCGAGTGAGGCGCGAGTGAGTCACCTCAGTTGGAAGGCCAAGGTGGATATGGATCAGAAGGTGATCAGCGCAACAGCTACTTGGAGCATCAGTGCACAACCT